>NZ_LIQZ01000190.1 GCF_001418655.1 Streptomyces phaeochromogenes
CACATCCACCGCACCATCCGCACCGTCCACCACCAGCGAATGGAACAGAAACCCCTCCTGCAGAGGCTGCAACGGAAGAATGTCCTCGATACGCGACCTGGTCACTTTGAGAACTCCCAGTCAAGGTCGTAGTCGTCGTCGTCCTCAAGGCCTTCGATCGCATCGATTTCGGCCTGGCTGAGCTGGACGAGGTCCAGGTCGGAGGGGGTCAGTCCACCCGCGTCGGGGGCATCGGCGTGCCGGGCCAGACCCTCCAGAGCCTGGAACCACAACTGCGCCAGCTCCCGCACCTCCGCCTCGGACAACACCCCGTCCGCCCACGCCCAACTCGCCTGCAACCGCGGACCCTCGGCCAGGTCATACGTCACCGCATTGACCTCCAGCGCATGCGCCAACGACAACCCCGCATCAGCGCCGCCACCCACCATCCCCGCCCGCGCACTCAACCCCCACGCACCATCACCACCACTGGTGAACCGGCCCAGATAGTTGAACCCCAACTCCGCCCGCGGACCGGCCGCCAACTCGGCCCCAGCAGCCGAGTCCAGGTAACGCAGCACACCGAAACCGACCCCGTCGTCCGGCACCGCCCGCACCTGCTCCTTGACCAGCTTCAACGCCCGCCCACCGGCCACACCGCCAGCACACACCTCATCCCACGCCACCCCACCCGCGTCCAGCCGCACCGGATGAATCGACGTGAACCAGCCCACCGTCCGCGACACATCCAACCCCGCGGCCTCAACCCGGCCATGACCTTCCAGGTCCAGCAGCACACCCGCACCCGTATCCCGGCCACGCCGCCGCTGCCACTCCTGCACGGCCAACGCCAGACCCGCCAACAACACATCGTTCACACCACCGTGGAACAACGCCGGCACCCGCGTCAGCAACGCCTCCGTCAACTCCACCGGCAGGGGAAGGGTGAGTTCGCGTTTCGTCGCGGTGGTGTCCTGGGCGGGGTCAAGTGGCCTTGATCCGAGCGGGGGTTCCGAGTGGCCGAGCAGTTCGCGCCACTGGTCCAGTTGGTCCGCGTAGGTGCCCTGCTCGGCCTGCTCCCGCAGCCGCAGCGACCAGCTGCGGAACGACGACGGAACCGGCTCCAGCTCCAGGCCCTCCGAGGCGGCCTTCAGATCCTCCAGCAGAATCCGCCATGACACCCCGTCCACCACCAAATGGTGGGCTACCAACAGCAGTCGGCCCGGGTCCAGCCAGACCGCGCGCAGCATGGTTCCGGCTTCCGGGTCGAGCAGGCTCCGGGCGCGGTCCAGGTGTTGCGTCACGGCCTCTTGGAGCGAGTCCTCGTCGAGGTCGGTGGTCGTGGTGTGGTCCAGCAGCCCGTCCGCGTCCACCGTCCCCGGTGAAGCCACCTCCAGCCGCCACTCACCACCCTCAACACCCTCACGCACCAACCGCGACCGCAACATGTCATGCCGGTCAACCACTGCCTGCAACGCCCCGACCAGGCTCTCCCGGCTCACACCCTCCGGCAGGCCCACCACCACATGCTGGTGGAACCCCTCAACCGGCCCCGCCAGGTCCCGCAACCACCCCATCACCGGAGTCAACGGCACCACACCCACCCCAGCGCCCGAAGCCTCCACCACCACACCGGCATCGCCCACCGGCACCACCACCCGCGCCAGCCCCTCCACCGACGGATGCTGGAAAACATCCCGCGCCGACAACACCCAACCCGCACGACGCGCACGCGACACCAGCTGAATCGCCATGATGCTGTCGCCACCACAATCGAAGAAGGAGTCCGCCACCCCCACCCGATCCAGCCCCAACACCTCAGCGAACAGCGAACACAGCACCTCCTCCACGCCTGAGCGCGGCCCACGGCCCACACCGGTCACGAACTCCGGCGCCGGCAACGCCCCCCGATCCACCTTCCCGTTCACCGTCAACGGCAGCCGCCCCAACACCACGAACGCCGCCGGCACCATGTACTCCGGCAACACACGAGCAACAAACACCCGCAGGTCCGCCGGGTCGGCAGGCTCGCCCTCCGGCACCACGTAGGCGACCAGCCGCCGGTCCCCGGGGCGGTCCTCCCGGGCGACCACGACCACCTGGGCCACCGACGGGTGAGTGGCCAGGGCCGCTTCGATCTCGCCCAGTTCGATGCGGAAGCCGCGCACCTTCACCTGGAGGTCGGCGCGGCCCACGTACTCCAGTTGTCCGTCGGCCCGCCATCGGACGAGGTCTCCGGTCCGGTACATGCGCTCTCCGGGAGCGCCGTACGGGCAGGCCACGAACCGTTCCGCCGTCAGGTCCGGACGGTGGTGGTAGCCGCGGGCCAGGCCCGTGCCCGACACGTAGAGCTCGCCCACCACGCCGACCGGTGCCGGCTGCAGGCCCGCGTCCAGTACGTACGCCCGCATGTTGTCCAGCGGTGCGCCGATGGGCGGGACCGTGCCGATGTCGTCGGTGGACCGCGCGAGCGCGGTCACGGCGAACGTAGTGGTTTCCGTGGGGCCGTAGCCGTTGCCCACGGTGATGCCGGGGCAGGCATCGAGGACGCGGCGCATCGCCGCCGCGGAGGCCGCGTCGCCGCCGGTCCACACGGTGCGCATACCGGCGAAGGCCTTGGGACTCTCGTCGGCGATCAGGTTGAACAGGGCCGTCGTCAGGAAGGCCGCGGTCACGCCGTGTTCGGCGACCATGCGTTCCACCACCGCGCCGTCCACCTGGCCCGGTGGGGCCACCACGACCCGGCCGCCGTTCAGCAGCGGCACCCAGAGCTCGTAGGTGGAGGCGTCGAACGACTGCGCGGCGTGCATGAGGATGCGGTCATGGGCGCCGCCGAGCCAGCGCCGGTCGAAGGCGAAGTCCGCGACGTCGCGATGCCTGATCCCGACGCCCTTGGGCTCCCCGGTCGAGCCCGACGTGTACATCACGTACGCCAGTTGGTCCGGGAACACCGTGACGTCGGGAGCCCCGGGGTTCCCGTCCTGCGGCTCGCCCGACCAGGTCTCCCGGTCGAGCGTCACCACACGCGTCCAGAGGTCCGGCACGTCCCGGTCGGTGAGCAGCACCGAGGCGCCGACGTCGCGTATCACCCACGCCAGGCGCTCGGGCGGGAGGCCGGAGTGCAGCGGTACGTAGACGCCGCCCGCGCGCGCCACCGCGAGCGTGGCCACCACCGCGTCGACGGAGCGCTCCAGCAGCAGCGCCACCGGTGCCTCCGGCGTCACGCCCAGCGTCACCAGCCGTCGTGCCAGCCGGTTCACCCGCGCGTCCAGGGCGGCGTAGGACAGTTCCGCCCCGTCGGCCGACACGGCGATCTCGTCAGGGGTGGCCGCCACCCGCGCCGCGAACAGTTCGCCCAGGGATCCGGCGGGTACGGCCCGGTCCGTCGCGTTCCACTCCGTCAGCAGCCGCTGCCGCTCGCCGGGCGACAGCACCTCGATCTCGCCCGTCGGGCGCTCCGGCTCGGCCACCACGCCCTGGAGGAAGCGCAGGAACCGGTCCTGGTGGGCGGCGAGCAGATCGGTGTCGTAGTGGGCCGGGTTCGCGTCGAAGGCGAGGATCATGCCCTCGCCGTCGGCCCGGTGGTACGCCGCGACGGACAGTTCGTCGACGGGGCCGTTGGACAGGTTGTGGGCGGTGGTGCGCAGGCCCGCGAAGTCCAGGTCGTAGTCGAAGTCCATGATGTTGACGACCGGGCCGGTCAGGGTCTGGCCCTCGCCGAGACGCCCCAGGTCACGGCGGATGTCCTCGTAGCGGTAGCGCTGGTGCTTCAGGGCCGCGCGCGTGGCGCGGGTGGCCTGGGCGACCAGTTCCGCGAGGGAGTCGCCCGGGGTGACACGGACCCGCAGCGGCACCACGTTGGAGCGCAGGACGGGGGTGCGGCGGTCGGCGGGGGTCTTGCGGGCGGTCACCGGGAGGCCGAGAACGATGTCCTGTCTGCCGGTCGTCCGTGCCACGTAGGCGGCCATGGCGGTGATGGTCAGGACGGGCCACATCGTGCGCAGTTGCCGCGCCACGACCCGCAGTCGCTCGAAGTCGGCGGCGGGCAGCCGGTTGGTCCGCCGCAGGAACAGGACCTGCGCGTCCGTCGGCGCGAGCCCGGGGGTGTCCGCCAGCCGGGGCGGTTCCGGGGTGTCGGCGAGGAGGCCGGCCCAGTAGTCCCGGTCGGCGGTGAAGTCCGGCGAGTGCCGGTAGCCAGCGTCCTCCTCCAGCAGCTGGGACAGCGGGGCGAACCCGCTCGGTCCGTACTCCTCGCCGCGGGCCAGCGCCGAGTAGACCTCCGCCATCCTGCCGGTGATCATCGGGCCGCCGGAGGCGTCGATCAGGATGTGGTGGATGCGCTCGTAGAAGTGGAAGCGTTCGTCGGCCACCTTCAGCAGGGCGAAGGTGATGAGGCCGCCCTCGGCGAGGTCGACGGGGCGGTGCCGGTCCCGGTCCATCCATGCCTGGGCGACGGCCTCGGGGTCGTCCTCCCCGGTGAGGTCGACCAGCGGCAGGGCGGGGCGCAGCTCCGGGACGACCAGCTGGCGCAGTTCCTCGCCCTCCCTGACGACGGCGCGCACCCGGAGCGACTCCGCGTCCTGGAGGAGCTGATGCCAGGCGGCCTCCAGCAGCCGGTGGTCGACGACTCCGTGGAAGGTGATGTACTCGGAGATGTTGTACTTGGCGCCGGTCGGGTCGAGTTCATGCCCTGCCCAGACACCCGCCTGTGCTGCCGACAGGGGAAGACTCACGGTGTGTGCTGTTTCGGGTATGGGCATGGGCATGGCTTTCCACCACCAGGGTTCCGGGTACTGAAGAAGAATCGGGCGACGGCGCGAGGGCGCGGGCCCGTACGGGCAGGCGCGGTGCGCGGTTACGGCGGCAGGGTCACGCCATCCGCCGGCGCAGGCTCCGGGGCCGCATGTCCGTCCAGTGGGTGTTGACGTAGTCGGTGCACGCCTGGCGCCCGGCCTGGTGCAGGACGACGGTCCAGCCGGCCGGGACGTCTGCGAACGCGGGCCACAGCGAGTGCTGACCCTCCTCGTTGACCAGTACGTGGTAGGCGGCGTCCTGGTCCTCGAACGGTTGGGTGCTCATGGGGTGGTCACCTCCTCTCCGCCACGTCGCTCAGCCGGTCGGCCAGCAGGGTCACGAGACTGTCGGTGGCCGTCTCCGTGTAGAAGTGGCCACCGGGCAGGGTGTGCAGGTCGAACGGCCGCGCGGTGTGCCGCGACCACTGCCGGACCTCGGCCTCGCTCACCGAGCCGTCCTCGTCACCGATGACCGCGGTGACGGGGCAGTCGAGCGGGGATCCCGGGACGTAGCGGTAGGAGGCGACGAGCCCGAAGTCGTTGCGCAGCATGGGCAGCATGAGTTCGAGCAGGTCACCGTCCTCCAACAGCGCCGCGCCCGACCCGCCCAGGTCGCGGATGTACTCCATGACCTGTTCCTCGGTGCCGAACCGGACGGTGTCCGGCCGGGGAACCGAGGGGGCCTTGCGGGCGGAGACGATCAGCCGGCTCAACGAGGGGGCCCCGGAGGCCCGCAGGGCGCGGGCGACTTCGTAGGCCACGGTCGCGCCGAGGCTGTGGCCGAAGAACGCGACGGGCCGGTCGAGGCAGGGCAGGACGGCCCGCGCGGCCTCGGACACCAGCGTGGGGAAGTCCCCGATGAGGGGCTCGCCGTACCGGTCCTGGCGGCCGGGGTACTGGACGGCGATCAGTTCGATGTCGGGCGGCAGCAGCTCCGGCCAGCCCCGGAAGGCGCTCGCACTGCCACCGGCGTGCGGGAAGCAGACCAGCCGCAGCCGGGCCTCGGTGCGCGGGCCGTACCGGCGCAGCCACGCGTTCGCGGGCCTGGAGTGGTGCACGGTCATGGCGTGGTTCACTCCCCGGCGTTCTCGGACCGGGCGCCCGGCGTGTACGGCTCGGCCATGGCGACGGCGATACGGCGGGTCCCGGTGAACGGCTCCCGGCCGTGCGCGGCCAGCATGTTGTCCACGACGAGCACGTCGTCCTGCTGCCAGTCGAAGCGCACGGTCGCCGCCCGGTAGCAGGACCGCAGATGGTCCGTCACCTCGTCGGGGATGCGGCCGCCGTCACCGTAGTAGCTGTTGGTCGGCAGGCCCTCCTCGCCGAACAGTCCGAGCAGGCCCTCCTGGACCTCGGCGGGCAGCGTGGAGTGGTGGAAGAACACGATGTGGTTGAACCACACCGTCTCTCCCGTCTCGGGGTGGGTGTGGATCGCCTGCCGGCGGGCCGTGGTGCGCAGCCCGTCGGTGCCCAGCCACTCGAACTCGATGTTCTTGGCCCGGCAGTACGCCTCCACCTCGGCGCGTTCCTCGGTGTTGAACAGCTCCCGCCATGCCACACCGAAGCGCTCGTGGAAGTTGCGTACGACCATCCAGCCGCGCCGGGCGAACTCCTCCCGGACCGCCGGGTCGATGGCCGCGTGGACCTGCCGGATGTCGGTCAGCGGGGTGGCGCCCTGTGTCTCGGGCGGGTGGTCGCAGTAGAAGTAGAGCGTCCGGGGCCAACTCGACTGGTAGGAGTTCTCGTTGTGGACGAAGATCTCCTCCTCCGGCGGGTAGTCGGTGGAGGTGTAGACGTTCCCCTTGATGGTGCTGCGCGGGGAGGACCGCTCGGAGTAGGTCAGCGGGTCGCCGGACAGGTCCCGGACCACCTGGTCGAAGCCGTCGATGCCGCCGATGTCGAAGCCGCGCAGCAGCAGCGCGCCGTGTGTCCTGAGCGACGCGCGCAGCCGCTCTCGGTCCGACTTGATCAGGCGGGTGACATCCCGGTCCTCGGGATCGGCCTCGACCAGGAGCGGCAGCGGCTGCCCCGCTGGTGCTGTGCGATGGGCGGACATCGTCGTGACGTGCCTTCCTGAAGGGTGGTGGGTGCCGAAGGCGGGCGTCGGTCCGCGTCTCGGGGACCCGGATCGCGTGGTGCGCGGGCGCAGCGCTCCGTCCGCCTCCCCACTGTGTGGGTGCGGCCTATATTTCTTCGGTCTTTTCTTCGGTCTTTTCTTCGGTCATTTCCCCGGCGTGCGCCTCGGCGGGCTCCTGCCCCGCGGTCCTGATGACCGGGCTCAGTACGGCGGTCAGCGCCATGACGCCCATCGCGGCCGCGACGCCCAGGACGGTCGGGGTCGTCCCGAACGCCGCGAGCAACAGCCCTCCGACGAGCGCCCCGGCGGAGTTCATGCCCGAGCCGATGAGAGCGAACACGCTGGTCACGCGGCCCTGCATGGCGTCCGGTGTGATCTGCACCTGGTACACGCCGGCGGCCACGTTCAGCAGCGCGCCCGCGAAGGACATGCCCGCGAACAGCGCGCCGATGACCACCGGCTGGGTCACCAGGGCGACCGGCAGCATCAGCAGCGCCCATACCGCGAGCGTGCCGGTGACGATCGCTCCGGGCGACAGCCGCTTCAGCCACCAGGCGCCGGTGAAGGCCCCGCAGATGCCGCCCACGCCCGACACCGCTCCGATGAGGCCGATGGTGGCCGGGGACCCGCCGTTCTCCTTGACGATGAGCACCAGGGACAGGGACAGCACCTGGAAGAGGATGTTGCTGCCCGCGATCAGTCCGACGGCGGCCCGCATGAAGCGCTGCCGCCACACCCAGGCGATCCCCTCGGCGACCTCGCGGCGCAGGTCGGGGGGCGTCTTCGGGCGTTCCGTCTGGAACTCCTTGCGGATCAGCAGCAGGGTGACCAGGGCGAACAGATGGGTCACGGCCGTGAGCAGGAACGGCAGCCACCTGGCCGCCGCGTACAGCAGGCTGCCGGAGAGCTGGCCGAGCAGCCCGGCGGCCTGCCCGCGCGCCTCGTTCCGGGTGAGTGCCACGGTCAGGTGGTCGGGGTGGACGAGGTTGCGTACCGCGGCCCGCTCGGCGAGCCGGTAGAAGATCATCGCCGAGCCCTCGGCGAACGCGGCGGCCATCAGGTGCGGCAGCCACAGGTGTCCGCCGAGCAGCGCGGCCGCGACACTGCCCATGGACAGCAGACCGGTCAGGTCGCACAGGATCATCAGCCGGCGCCGGTCCCAGCGGTCCACCAGGGCCCCGGCCGGGAGTTGCAGGAGCAGTTGGGGCAGCAGCGCGGCGAACCCGACGAGTCCGGCGCCGGTCGGGGAGCCGCCGTACCAGATCATCAGCAGCGGATAGGCGACGGTGCTCGCCCGGGTGCCGAGCAGGGAGAGCCCGGCGCCGGTCCACAGCAGCAGGAAGTCCCGGTTCTTCCGCAGCGGGGGTGGCGCCGTGCCGGGCCCGGCGCCGCCCCCGTCGTGGTGCTCCTCAGTCAGGCTCATTCGGACGTGCCGGGCGTGCCGACGGCGCCGAGGCGGCACCATTCGAGCACCGCCATGGCGCTGTGCATCTTGTTCTCGGCCTGGTCGAAGGCGACGCTGGCCGGGCCGTCGAGCACCTCGGCGGTGACCTCCTCGCCGCGGTGCGCGGGCAGGTCGTGCATGAACAGCGCGTCGGCGTTGTGCCTCCACAGGTCGGCGTTCACCTGGAAGGGGGCGAACACGGCGCGCCAGTCGGGATCGGGCTTGCTGGTGCCGGTGGTCTGCCAGCGGGTGGTGTAGATGACGTCGAGGTCCTTGGGTAGTTCGTCCATCGTGTGCCGCTCGGTCACGGTCGCGCCGGAGCGGTGCGCGTGGGCCTGGGCCCGGGCCAGGACGCCGTCGGGCAGTCCGTAGCCGGGCGGTGTGCGCAGCTCCAGTTCCGTGCCGGCGAACCGGGACAGGCCCAGCGCCAGCGCGACGGCCGTGTTGTTGCCCTCCCCCACGTACAGCAGCCGCAGGCCCTCGACGCGGCCGAAGCGGCACATGAGGGTGCTCAGGTCGGTCAGGCCCTGGGTGGGGTGCTCGTCCGCGCTCATCGCGTTGATCACGGACATCCTCGGCTGGGCCGCCCAGCCGCGCAGCTCCGCCGGGTCGTCGGCCGTCCGGGCGACCAGGACGTCGAGCATCCGGGAGAAGACCTGCCCGGTGTCCTCGCTGGTCTCCCCGGTGTTGATCTGCAGGTCGCCGCCGTTGTACGCGATGATCCGCGCGCCGAGCCGCAGCGCCCCCGCCGAGAAGGCCGTACGGGTACGGGTCGAGGTGCGCCGGAAGTAGACGCCGGCGATGGTGCCGTCGAGCACGGGGCCGGGCCGGGCCGTGCCGTTCGAGAAGGCGGCGCCACGGTCCACGAGGTGGCGCAGATCGGCGTCGGTGAGGTCGTCGAGGGATATCAGGTGTCGGGCGGTCATGCGGGCGCTCCTCAGGGTGCGTCGTGCGGGTGTACGGATACCGGTGGCGGCGTCGGCGCCGACGGACGGACGGCGCCGACGGACCCGGGGGTCCGCCGGCGCCCGCGGGTCAGACCTGGTCGGGCTGTCCCAGCGGAGACCGGCGTCCGCCGTGGCCCAGCGCTTCGGCGATGTCGGCCACGACGTCCTTGCCGGCCGCGCCGTTGGTGAGGGCGACGAAGCCGTCTCCGTTGTGCAGGCCGCAGAGGGACACGGCCTGGTAGCCGACGGGCGAGCCGGCATGGCCGAACTGCACCTCGTCGTTCGTGGTGTCCACGACCGTGCCCAGGCCGTAGAAGCTGTCACTGCTCGGCGCCAGCATGAGCCGGGCGGTCTCCCGCGACAGCAGGCTGAGCGGGCGGCCCAGCGCGGAGCGGCGGATCTCCAGCGCGACCTTGGCGAGGTCGGCGGCGGTCGTCCACAGCCCGGCCGCGGCCTGGTCCGGGCGGACCAGCCAGCCGCCGTCGACCGGCCGGCCCTCCTCGTCGTGCCCCAGGGCCACCGGGCGGCCTGACCGCTCGGGGAACCCCTGGTCGAAGCTGGTCGCCCGCATGCCGAGCGGTTCGAACACGAGGTCCCGCATCAGCTCGTCGAACGGGCGTCCGGTGAGGTCGGTCATGAGCTGCTGGAGCACCGAGTAGTGGACGTTGGCCTTGCGGAACCCGCCGCCCGGGACGCCCTCGCGCCCGACCGGGGGTGTCGTCGCCGGCGCCCGGCCGTGCAGCAGGTCGAGCAGCGACGGCACTGCCCGGGCGTCGCGCGCGAAGCCCTTGCCGGGGGTCGGGGTGAGCCCCGACAGGTGCGCCAGCAGGTGCCGGGCGGTCACCGGCACGGCGTCGGCCTCTCCCGGTACCCGCCAGTCGACGAGGTACCGGTTGACGTCCGCGTCCAGGTCCAGTCGCCCGTCGTCGACGAGCCTGAGCACGCCCAGCGCGGTGATGTGCTTGCTCAGCGAGCCGACGTGGAAGACGGTCTCCTGGGTGACCGGATCGGTCCCGTCCGCGGCCAGGGTGCCGAAGCTCTCGACGGCGACGAGTTCGCCGCCCTCGACGACGGCGACCACCGCGCCGGGGACCCGGTGCTCGGCCAGAGCGGCGGGCAGGCCGGACAGGGCCGCTCCGGCCGGCGGCGCCGCGGGCGCCGCCCGCTGCTCGGCGTTGCCGGCCTCGGCCTCCCTCTCGGTCTCGGCGGCCGCGTCGACCAGGGTGGCCAGTTCCGCCAGGTCCCGCGCCTGGTAGTGCATGAACAGCGACAGCGGCAGCCCTTCCCGGCGGGCGGCCGCGATCACCTGGATGACCAGGATCGAGTGCCCGCCCAGTTCGAAGAAGCTGTCCGTCGAGCCGATCCGCTCCTTGCCGAGGACCTGGCTCCAGATCTCGGCGAGCCTGCGCTCGGTGGGCGTACCGGGTGCGACGTGCTGTGCGTCGTCGCTGCCGGCGGCCGGGGCGGGCAGGGCCCCGCGGTCCGCCTTTCCGTTGGCGTTCAGCGGGACGGCGTCCAGTTCCACGAACACCGACGGCACCATGTACTCCGGCAGCGACTGCGCCAGGTACGCGGCCAGTCGGTCCGCGGGAGCGGTCCCCGGGCCGTCTGCGGGCACGACGTATCCGACCAGACGTGTTTCGTCGTCGTCGGTGCGGGCGACGACCACGGCCTCGCCGACCAGCGGGCAGCCCGCCAGTACGGCGGCGACCTCGGCCGGTTCGATCCGGTGGCCGCGGATCTTCACCTGGTCGTCCACGCGCCCGAGGAACTCGACCGCGCCCGCGGTGTTCCACCGCACCAGGTCCCCGGTCCGGTACAGCCGTTCACCGGCCCCGCCGAACGGATCCGGCACGAACCGCCCGGCCGTCAGCTCCGGCCGGCCCACGTAGCCGCGGGCCACGCCGACGCCGCCGACGTACAGCTCGCCCACCGTGCCCACCGGCACCGTCCGCATCCGCTCGTCCAGCACGTGGACGCGCATGCCCGGCAGCGGGTGACCGATCGGCACGACCGCGTCCAGGTCCGCGTCGGCCGGTACCGGATGGATCGTGGTGCCGACGGACGCCTCGGTCGGCCCGTACTCGTTGATCAGCCGGCCCTCGCCCAGCCAGCCGGCCCAGCGCGCGGCCAGGGAGCCCGCGAGTGCCTCACCGGCCACCACGACCACGCCCGCGAGACCTGTGGCCTGCTCGGGCGTGACCTGGTGCGACAGCACTTCCAGGTGACCGGGGGTCAGCTTCAGGAAGCTGAAGGGCCCCTGCTCCACCAGCCAGCCGCCCAGCTCGTCCAGCCCCGCTTCGGAGGGGAAGAGCGCGACCCGCTGACCGGCGCACAGCGGCGCCCACAGGTTCGGTACGACCAGGTCGAACGCCACCGACGAGAACACGGCGCCGCCACCTGTGCCCCGGCCCGCCAGTTCCCGCACGGCCCAGCCCACGTGGTTGGCCAGGCCGCGATGCGAGACCAGCACGCCCTTCGGGCGGCCCGTGGATCCGGACGTGAACACCACATAGGCCACGCCGTCGGCGTCGACACGTCCCTCGGGGCGCGACGCCGACCGCCCGGCGATCGTGTCCGCGTCGGCGTCCACGTCGACGAGGGCGCCGTCGAAGCCGGCCACCGGCCCGCGGCCGACCAGCACCCGGGCTCCGGCGTCCGCCAGCATCCCGGCCACGCGCTGCCCCGGCAGTACCGGATCCAGCGGTACGTACCCGGCCCCGGCTTTCCACACGGCGAGCAGACCCACCATCAGGTCGGCGCCGCGCTCCAGCAGGACCCCGACGACCGACTCGGAACCGACACCCAGGGCCCGCAGCTGGTGCGCGAGCCGGTTCGCCCGCGCGTCCAGCTCCGCGTACGTCAGACAGACGTCACCGGAGACCACCGCCACCGCGTCGGGCACCCGGGCGGCCTGCTCCTCGAACAGCTCCACCACCGGCCGCTCCGCCACCGGCTCCGCGCCCGCCGACCAGCCGGCGAGGGTCCGAGCCTCGTCCGTCGGCAGGTGGACGAGACGGGCGTCGCCGTCCGGGTCGGCGGCCATCGCCTCCAGCACGGCTCGGTACATCCCGGCGAGCCGGGCGGCGTGCGGACGGCTGAGCGTGCGCGAGTCGGCCCGCAGGTTGATCCGGCCGGGCGCGGTCGACACCGAGAAGCCGAACTCGTTGGTGCTGTTCCCGGTGCTGGCCGAGGCGTCGATCATGCTGGTGTCGCTGCCGCTGAAGTCCTGGTAGCTGAAGTACACGTCGACGAGCCTGCTGCCGCCGCCGAACTCCTGCTGGACGGCGGGCATCGGGAACTGGCGGTGCTCCCACATGCCGAGTTCCTGCCGGAAGACGTCCTGCACCATCTCCCGCCATGTCCCGGCGGTGCGGTCCACCGCGAACGGGAGGATGTTGAGGTACATGCCGTACACCCGCTCGGCGCCCACCGCCTCGGGCCGGACGTGCGCGACCAGCCCGGTGAAGAACTCCCGCTCACGGCTGAGCTGGCCGAGCACCTTGAGGTGCGCGGTGTGCAGCACGCTCTTCAGCGACACCTTCGCCGCCGTCGCGAGGAGCTGGAGCCGGTCCGTCAGGTCGTCGAAGGCGACCTCCGACTTGTACTTCTCCGGGACGGCGTCCCCGGCGTCGCCCCAGCCCTCGGGCATGGTGAACTTCTCACGCCCGACGACGACGTCACGCCAGTAGTCCCGGTGCCGGTCCGACGCCAGGGCGGACAGCTCCGCGGCGACGCTGTCGGCGAACCGTACGGCCGGGGCCGGCGGCCGCTCGGGCTCCCGGCCGTCGGCGTACGCGCGGTAGATCTCCAGCAGTTCGGCCAGCAGGCCGCTGAAGCTCCAGCCCTCCAGGATCACATGGGACTGCGCGATGGTGAACTGCCAGCTCCCGTCGGCGCACTGGTGGATCGCGATGCGCACGAGAGGTGCGGCGGCGTGGTCGATCGCCGTGGTGTTCTCACGGTCGGCGAACTCCCGCAGGACACGGTCCTGTTCCTCCTCCGCGAGGCCGCCGAGGTCGAAGAACCGGACGGGCGCGGGCACGTCGGCGTGCACCAGCTGCATCGGCACCGAGTAGCGGTCGAGCTCCAGGGAGGTGCGCAGCACGTCGTGCCTGCGCAGCAGTTCCGCGACCGCGGACCTCATGGCCTCCTCCACCACCGGCCGCCCGTCCCGGACCCGCAGGGACGTCACGAGGTGGTAGTTGAGCCCCTCACCCGCACCGAGCATCTCGACCAGCATGCCGATCTGGTTCTGCATCATCGGGTAGGCGTCCGTCAGGCCCTCGGGCAGCAGCGCCCGGTCGGCGTCGCCGACCAGTGCGAACGGCGCGACCGCCGCCGAACCGACGGGACCGTCGGCCGCCTGGCCGGAGAGCCGCTCGCACAGCGCGCCGAGCGTCTGTGCCTCAAGGGTCTCTCGGACGGTGACGTCGTAACCGGCCTCCCGCAGGGCACCCACCAGCATCACGGCACGGATGGAGTCGCCGCCCAGCTCGTAGAAGCCGTCGTCGACACCGACCCGCCGTACGCCCAGGGTCTCCTGCCAGATGGCGGCGACCCGCTCCTCCAGCGGTGTGCGCGGGGCGACGTGGTCGCGTCCGGTGCTCACGGCGGAGGCGTCGGGCGTCGGCAGGGCCCGGTGGTCGAGCTTGCCGTTGACGGACAGCGGGATCCGCTCGACGGTCACGAACACCGCCGGAACCATGTATTCGGGCAGTTCCACCGCCGCGAACGCCCGCAGGTCGGCCGCGGCGGGCAGCTCGCCCTCCGCGACGAGATAGGCGACCAGCCGGTCGTCCCGCACGACGGCCACGGCCTCGCGCACGGCCGGGTGCTCCGACAGGCGGGCGCTGATCTCGCCCGGTTCGATCCGGTAGCCGTGCAGTTTGACCTGGTCGTCGATCCGGCCGAGGAACTCCAGGCTGCCGTCCTGCCGACGGCGCGCCAGGTCGCCGGTGCGGTACAGGCGGGCGCCGGGCGGCCCGAACGGGTCCGGCACGAACCGCTCCGCGGTCAGCTCGGGGCGGCCGAGATAGCCGCGGGCCACCCCCGGGCCACCCACATGCAGTTCACCCGCGGTGCCCATCGGCACCAACCCGCCGAACCGGTCCAGCAGATGGATGGTCGTGTCGCTGAGCGGACGCCCGATCGGGGCGGCCCCGCCCGGGACGACATCGCGCTGGGTGAGCCGGTGGTAGGTGCAGTAGACCGTCGTCTCCGTCGGCCCGTACATGTTGACCAGGGCCGTGCGGCCAAGACCCAGCCGTTCGACCCACGGGCGTACGTCGGCCACCTCCAGCTTCTCGCCCGCCAGCACCACGGCCCGCAGCGACAGCTGCTTGACGCGCCTGTCACCGGGCGCGGTCGCCGTCGCGACGAGCGAGCGGAACGCGGTCGGGGTCTGGGCCAGCACCGTGACCTCACGCTCGACCAGCAGGTCCAGGAACTCCTCCGGCGACCGGGTCACCTCACGCTCCACCACGACGAGGGTCGCACCGTGCAGCAGCGCACCCCACATCTCGAAGACGGAGACATCGAAGGCGTACGAGTGGAACAGCGCCCACACGTCGTGCTCGTCGAAGCCGTAATGCTCCTGCATGGTCTCCAGCAGCCGCACCACCTGCGCGTGCCCCAGCGTCACCCCCTTCGGCCGGCCCGTCGAACCCGACGTATAGATGACGTACACGACGTTGTCCGGCGACACCGACGTCACCGGAGCCGACTCCGGACGCGACGCCAGCAGCTCCGCATCCCGGTCCAGAACGACCAACTCCCCGGCGTAGACCCCCTCCAGGGCCGACGCCAGTGAACCGGACGTCACCACGACCCGCGCGCCCGCGTCCGCCAGCACGAACCCGAGACGCTCCGCCGGGTTCGCCGGATCCAGGGGCAGATAACCCGCCCCCGCCTTCAGCACACCCAGCAACGCCGGCATCAGGTCCGGACCGCGCTCCAGGCACACACCCACCAGAGACTCCGGACCCACACCCAACGCCCGCAGGTGATGGGCGAGTTGATTGGCCCGCGTGTCCAACTCGGCGTACGTCAGCGTCACATCACCGGCGATCACCGCCACCGCGTCCGGCGTCAGCGCCGCCCGCTCCTCGAACACCTCATGCACACACCGCTCCACCGGAGCGGTCCGCACCGCGGGCACCGCGCCGAGCAGGGCCTCCCGCTCGCCGGCGGGCAGGTACACGGCCCGCGCGTCACCGTCCGGGTCCGCGACCATCGACTCCAGCACCGCCCGGTACATCCCGGCCAGCCGGTCGCCGTTGGCGCGGCTGACGGCGTGGGTGTGGGTGGCGAGGGTGAGGTGGTGGGTGCCGTGGCCGTGCACGGACAGCTCGAACTCGTTGGGCGCGTCGCTGATCCCCGTACCGGTGTCGACGACGTCCGTGTCCACCTGGTGGAAGTCCACGTAGTTGAAGTAGGCGTCGACCAGCCTGCGTCCGCCGCCCCACTGGCGCTGGATCTCGGGCATCGGGTAGCGCCGGTGCCGCCAGCCGGCCAGTTCCGTGGCGAGTACCTGACGCAGCGTCTCGCGCCAGGTCCGGGCACCGCGCGAGAACGCGAACGGCAGCGTGTTGAGGTGCATGCCGAGCACCCGGTCGGCACCCGGGGCCTCCGGCCGGGTGTGGAAGACCACCCCGGTGTGGAAGGCCTCCTCCTCCGTGAGCTGGCTCATCACCTTCAGGTGCGCCGCCAGCAGCACGCTCTTGACCGGGACCTGTACCTCGGCGGCGAGGGCGCGCAGCCGGTCCGCGAGGTCCTCGACCGGGACGCGGACGCTGTACACCTCCAGCGGGCGGCCGGACGCGTCGGCCCAGCCGTCCGGCAGAGCGAGCGGCCGGTGGTCGAGGGCGGTCCGCTCCCAGTACGCGCGGTCCTCGGCCGAGGCCAGGGACTCCAGTTCACCGGCGACACAGTCCGCGAAACGCACGGCGGGAGCCTGGTAGGGCTCCGGTTCACGGCCGTCCCTGAACAGCCGGTAGCAGTCGAGCAGTTCCGTCTGCAGCGAGTGGTGGCTCCAGCCCTCCAGGATGACGTGCGACTGGGTGAGCGTCAGCCACCACGCGTCGTCGCTCTCCAGGTGCGCGAAGACCCGCAGCAGCGGCGCCTCGGTCAGCTCGAAGAGGGTGGCCCGCTCCCGGGCCGCGTGGTCGACGAGCACCTGCTCGCCGGCCCCGCGGTCGGTCGTCCCCCGCAGGTCCGCCCAGCCGACCGGCACCTCGGCCGTCGCGTGGACGATCTGCAGCGGCACCGAGTGGCCCGACACGCGCAGCGACGTACGCAGCACCTCGTGCCGCTCCACCAGGAGGGCCACGGCAGCGCGCAGCGCCTCGGCGGAGAACGGGCCCTCGTCCCGGACGCGGACCATCGTCACGTTGTGGTAGTTGTTCCGGCCGTCACCGGAGAGCAGTTCGGCGGCCATGCCGAGCTGCGCACGGGTCAGCGGGTACGCGTCCACCGCGTCCTCGGGCAGCCGGGCGCGGTCCGCCTCCGGCAGCAGCGCGAACGGCCGCACGGCGGCCTCGTCCACGGCCCGGCCGTCGGCCGGTGTGCGGCCCGCCAGCAGCACGGCCATCCGCGCGACCGTGTGGTGCTCGAAGACCTCCTGGACGCCGACCTCGAAGCCGGCGCCGCGCAGCGCGCCCGCCAGGGCGACGGCCCGGATGGAGTCGCCGCCGAGCTCGAAGAACCCGTCCTCGACACCCACTCGTTCGAGGTCGAGCACCTCGCTCCACGCGGTGGCCACGCGGGCCTCCAGCCAGGAACGCGGTGCGATGTACTCGCCGGCCGCGAAGGCGTCCAGGCCGGGAGCAGGCAGCGCCCGCCGGTCGGCCTTGCCGTTGGCGCCCAGCGGCATGGCGTCCAGCCGTACGTACGCCGACGGGAGCAGGGCCTCGGGCAGTTCGTGGGAGAGCCCGGCGCGCAGCTCGGCCGGGTCGGCCGAGCTGCCCGGGGCCGGGACGACATAGGCGACCAGGCGCGGCAGGCCCGCGCTGTCCTCGCGGACCACGACGACCGCATTCGACACCTCGGGCAGCGCGCGCAGCGCGGCCTCGGTCTCGCCGGGTTCGACGCGTGCGCCGCGGATCTTGACCTGGTCGTCGGTGCGGCCCAGGAACTCCACGGTGCCGTCGGCCCGCCACCGCGCCCGGTCGCCGGTCCGGTACAGGCGGGCGCCCGCCGGTCCGAACGGGTCGGGCACGAAGGAGCGCGCGGTCAGGTCCGGCCGGTTCAGATAGCCGAAGGCCAGGGCGACACCGCCGATGTACAGCTCGCCGGGGGCGCCGACCGGGACCGGGTGCATCCGGGCGTCGAGGACGTGGATCGTGACGTTCTGCATGGGCGAGCCGAGCGGCACGCGCTGCAGTCCCGCCAGCCGCTCGGGCGTGCAGTGCCAGGCCGACACGTCGACCGCGGCCTCGCAGGGCCCGTACTGGTTGTACAGCTCCGCCCACGGCAGCCGGGCGGTGAACTCCTTCGCGAGGGCGACGGAGAGGTCCTCGCCGCCGGACACGACGATCCGCAGGGACCGCAGTTCGGACAGGTCGTCCACGGCGAGGACGGCGGCCAGCATCGACGGTACGAAGTGCAGGTTCGTGACCCCGTACCGGGCGATCGCGGCCCGCAGGTAGGCGGGGTCGCGGTGGCCGCCGGGCCGGGCCACGGCGATACGCGCACCGGCCATGAGGGGGCCGAAGATCTCGGCCAGCGACGGGTCGAAGCCGATCGGGATCTTCTGGAGCACCACGTCGGCGTCGGTGAGCCGCAGGTAGGTGCGCTGGGTCCAGTCGAGCCGGTTGACCAGGCCCCGGTGGTCGCAGAGCACGCCCTTGGGACGGCCGGTCGAGCCCGACGTGTAGATGAGGTACGCGGCGTCGTCCGGGCCGGTGACGGGCTCCGGGTCGTGGGTGCCCTGCCCGCTCCAGCGGGCCTCGTCGTCGAGCAGCACCTCCGTGGCGCCGCTGCCCTCGACCAGCGGGAGCAGTTCGCGACGGGTCACCAGAACGGCGGCCTTGGCGTCGCGGACCATGTGGGAGAGCCGCTCGGCCGGGTAGTCCGGGTCCAGCGGTACGTACACGCCGCCCGACTTGAACACCGCGAGCACGGTGGCGACCAGTTCGACGGAACGCTCCACACAGACGCCGACGAGCGTGCCCGGAAGCACACCCGTGCCCCGCAGGTGGTGGGCGAGCCGGTTGGCACGCGCGTTGAGCTCGGCGTAGGTGAGCCTCTCGTCCTCGAAGACGACGGCCACGGCGTCGGGAGTGGCCTCGGCCTGCCGCTCGAACAGCTCGTGCAGAGTGGCGTCGACCTGCCCGGCACCGGTGTCGTTCCAGGTCCCGAGGATCCGCTCCGCCTCCCCGGCGGGCAGCCGCGGCACGAGTGCGTCGCCCTCGTCGTCGGCGGCCATCGACTCCAGAACCGCCCGGTACATCGCGCCCAGCCGCTCGCCGTCGGCCCGGTCGAAGTGCTGGGTGCCGGTCTTCAGGACGAGACCCTCGGCCGCCGTGGTCACGGCCAGCGGGAACTCCATCGCGCCGGCGCCCAGTCCCGCGCCGGTGTCGACGACACCGGTGTCGACGGCGCCCGTGAAGTTCAGGTAGTTGAACATCACATCCACGAGCCGCCGGCCTCCCGCGGCCCCCCGCTGGATCTCGGGCAGCGGGTGCCGCCGGTGCGGCCAGAGCTCGACCTCGCGGGCGAAGACCCGCTGGACCAGCTCGCGCCAGGTGCGCGCGCCGCGGTCCACGGCGAACGGCAGGGTGTTGAGGTACATCCCCGGCACCCGGTCGGCGCCCAGCGCCTCGGGGCGCGCGTCACAGACCAGGCCGGTGTGGAAGGCCTCCTCGTCGGTGAGCTGGCTCATCACCTTCAGGTGCGCCGCCAGCAGCACGCTCTTCAGTGAGGCCCTGGACCGGGTGGCGAAGGCGCGCAGCGGCGCTTCCAGGTCCCGCAGCGGCACGACGACCGTGTAGTCCTCGCCCGGCTCGTCGGACGGGGACTGCGTGGCCGGCAGCGAGAGTGGCGTGTACTCCTCGACGATGCCCTGCCAGTAGGCGCGGTCCTCGGCGGAGGCCAGGGACTCCAGTTCACCGGCCACGAAGTCGGCGAAGCGCACACTCGCCGTCTCGTACGGCTCCGGCTCCAGCCCGTCCCGCAACTGCCGGTACAGGGAGACCACTTCAGCCAGCAGGGAGTGCTGACTCCAGCCCTCGGTGATGGCGTGGGTCTGGGTGAAGGTCAGCCGCCAGCCGGTGTCGTCCTCCACGTGCACGGCGGCCCGCAGCAGCGGCGCGACCGCCAGGTCGAAGACCGCGTCCCGCTCGGATGCCACGAAGTCCCGCAGCGTCTGCCGGCGCGCGTCCTCGTCCAGGTGCCGCAGATCGTGCACGGCCACCGGAATCCCGGCCTCGGCGTGCACCAACTGCATCGGTACGGAGTAGGTGTGCATGTCGAACGACGTGCGCAGGACGTCGTGCCGGGCGCCCACCAGCCGTACGGCGGTCCGCAGGGCGGCGGCGTCGAAGGGCACGTCGTCCCGGATCCGGAAGCCGCTGACGTTGTGGTAGTTGTTCCGGCTGTCGTCGACCAGCATCTCGACGACCATCCCGAGCTGCACCTGCGACAACGGGTAGGCGTCGTCCACACCCTGTGGAAGCTTCGCCCGGTCCTGCGCCCCGATCAGCGCGAACGGCTCGACCCCACACTCCGCCTCCGACACCGCCGGACGCCCGGTGATCAACTCCGCCAGCCCCGCGACCGTACGCTGCTCGAAGACGTCCCGCACCGACACGTCGAACCCGGCCGCACGCAACGCACCCACCAGAGCGACAGCCCGGATCGAGTCACCGCCCAGCTCGAAGAACCCGTCCTCGACACCGACCCGCTCGACCCCCAGCACCTCCTGCCAGACAACCGCGACCCGCTCCTCGGTCGGCGTACGCGGCGCGACATACATGTGCCCGGACTCCACAGCGGACGAGTCAGGCGCCGGCAGGGCCCGGTGGTCCAGCTTGCCGTTGACCGTCAACGGCACCCGCTCCAGCTCCACGAACACCGCCGGCACCATGTACTCCGGCAACTCACGACCAACGAACGTCCGCAGATCGGCAGTGGACGGCACTTCCCCGTCGGGAACGACATAGGCCACCAGCCGCTCGTCCCGCACGACCACCACCGCGTCACGCACAGCCGGGTGCTCCGACAGACGGGCGCTGATCTCGCCCGGCTCGATGCGATAGCCCCGCACCTTCACCTGGTCGTCGATCCGGCCCAGGAACTCCAGACTCCCGTCCGCACGACGGCGCACGAGGTCGCCGGTGCGGTACAGGCGGGCGCCGGGCGGCCCGAACGGGTCCGGCACGAACCGCTCCGCGGTCAGCTCGGGGCGGCCGAGATAGCCGCGGGCCACACCCGGGCCACCCACATGGAGCTCGCCCGGGGCGCCCACCGGCACCAACTCGCCGAACCGGTCCAGCAGGTGCATGGTCGTGTCGCTGAGCGGACGACCGATCGGGACGGCCCCGCCCGAGACCACATCGCGCCGGGTGAGCCGGTGGTAGGTGCAGTAGACCGTCGCCTCCGTCGGCCCGTACATGTTGACGAGAGCGGGACGCTCAAGGCCCAGCCGGTCCGTCCACGGACGCAGCTCGCCGACCTCCAGCTTCTCGCCCGCGAAGATCACCGCACGCAGAGCAAGCCGGTCGATCCGCGGATCGTCCCGGTGAGCCGACGCGAGCGAGCGGAACGCGGTCGGGGTCTGGGCCAGCACCGTGACCTCGCGCTCCACCAGCAGGTCCAGGAACTCCTCCGGCGAACGCGTCACCTCACGCGGCACCACGACGAGAGACGCACCGTGCAGCAGCGCACCCCACATCTCGAACACCGAGACATCGAAGGCGTACGAGTGGAACAACGCCCACACATCGTGCTCGTCGAAGCCGTAATGCTCCTGCACGGTCTCCAGCAGCCGCACCACCTGCGCATGCGCCAGCGTCACGCCCTTCGGCCGACCCGTCGAACCCGAGGTGTAGATGACGTACACGACGTTGTCCGGCGACACCGACACCTCCGGAGCGGACTCCGGGCGGGACGCGATCAGTTCGGCATCCCGGTCGAGGACGACGAGTTCGCCGTCGTAGACCCCCTCCAGCACCGACGCCAGTGAACCGGACGTCACCACGGCCTTGGCACCGGCATCCGCCAGTACGAACCCGAGACGCTCCGCCGGGTTCGCCGGATCCAGGGGCAGATAACCCGCCCCCGCCTTCAGCACACCCAGCAACGACGGCACCAGATCCGGACCGCGCTCCAGGCACACACCCACCAACGACTCCGGACCCACCCCCAACGCCCGCAGATGATGCGCCAGTCGATTCGCCCGCGCGTCCACCTCCGCATACGTCAGCGACGCCTCGCCGAACACCACCGCCACCGCATCCGGCGCCGCCGCCACCCGCTCCTCGAACACCTCATGCACACACCGCTCCACCGGAGCCGAGGCCTTCACGGGCAGGGTGGACGCCGCCAGCAGTTCCCGGTCGGCGGCGGGCAGGTACACCGTCCGCGCGTCACCGTCGACGTCCGCGGCCATCGACTCCAGCACCGCCCGGTACATCGCGACCAGGCGCTCGACGTTGGCATGGCTGATGACATGGGAATCCCCGCGTACGCCGAGCACGCCGCTGACCGCCGTCACGGAGAGGGCGAACTCGTTGGGGTTCTCCCCCATCTCCGCGCCCTCGTCCACCACGTCACCGTCCACCTGGTGGAAGTCGAGGTAGTTGAAGAAGACGTCGATGAGGCGCTCGGTCGCTCCGGCCTCCCGCTGGATCGCCGGCATCGGGAAGTGGCGGTAGGACCAGTTGGCGACCTCACGCGCGAACACCTGCTGAACCATCTCGCGCCAGGTCCGCGCGGTGCGGTCGGCCGGGAACGGCAGGGTGTTGAGGTGCATGCCGAGCACTTGGTCGGCGCCCGGGGCCTCCGGCCGGGTGTGGTAGACCACCCCGGTGTGGAACGCTTCCTCGTCGGTGAGCTGGCTCATCACCTTCAGATGTGCTGCCAGCAGCACGCTCTTCAGGGAGGCCTGGGACGCTGAGGCCAGCGCGCGCAGTCCCGGTTCGAGGTCGTTCAGACGGAAGGCCGTACCCACCGGTTCGGCCGGGGCGGAGAGATCGCCGTGCCAGCCGGGCGGCAGGACGAACTTGGTGTGCTCGGTGACCACGTCACGCCAGTACGCGCGGTCCTCCTTCGACTCCAGCGCCCGCAGCTCCTCGGCGACGGCGTCGGCGAACCGTACGGGGAGCGCCCCACGGGGCGCCGGCCGGGTGCCGTCGCGCAGCAGGCCGTAGACCTCCAGCAGCTCGCTGAAGAGCGAGTTGACGCTCCAGCCCTCCAGGATGACGTGCGACTCCGTCAGCCCGAGCCACCACGCCTCGTCGCTCTCCAGGTGCGCGGAGATCCGCAGCAGCGGGGCCGCTGTCAGGTCGAACACCGCGGAGCGCTCGGCCGTGACGAAGTCCCGCAGCGCACGCTCGCGCGCGTCGGCGTCTGCATCGGCGTTCGCGTCGGCGGCGTCCAGCGTGCGGAGGTCGCGCACGGTCACCGGGACCTCGGCGGCCTGGTGGACGACCTGCACCGGCACCGAGTACCGGTCCAGGTGGACGGAGGTACGCAGCGCCTCGTGCCGGTGCACGAGCATGCTCACGGCCTCGCGCAGGGCGTCGGCGTCGAAGGGACGGCCGTCGCGCACCCGGAAGAGGCTGACGTTGTGGTAGTTGTTCCGGCGGTCGTCGGCCAACTGCTCGGCGATCATGCCGAGCTGCACCTGTGCCAGCGGGTAGGCGTCGACCACACCCTCCGGGAGCAGGGCCCTGTCCTCCTCACCGATCATCGCGAACGGCTCGACGGACGACTGCTCCAGCTCGGGGGCGGGCAGGCCGGTGATCAGCTCGCCTATGCGGGCGACCGTACGCTGCTCGAAGACGTCCCGAACCGACACGTCGAACCCGGCCGCACGCAACGCACCCACCAGAGCCACAGCCCGGATCGAGTCGCCGCCGAGTTCGAAGAACCCGTCCTCGACACCGACCCGCTCGACCCCCAGCACCTCCTGCCAGACAGCCGCCACCCGCTCCTCGGTCGGCGTACGCGGCGCCACATACTCCGACTCCGACAACGCCCCGTCACCCGGCACCGGCAACGCACCGCGGTCCAGCTTGCCGTTGACCGTCAACGGCACCCGCTCCAGCTCCACGAACGCCGCCGGCACCATGTACTCCGGCAACGTCCCCGCCACGAACTGCCGCAACTCGGCGGTCGACGGCAACTCCGCACCGGGGACCAGGTAGGCGACCAGCCGCTCGTCCCGGACGATCACCACGGCGTCACGAACGGCAGGGTGAGCGGTCAGACGGGCACTGATCTCACCCGGCTCAATCCGGTAACCCCGCACCTTCACCTGGTCGTCGATCCGGCCCAGGAACTCCAGACTCCCGTCCGCACGACGGCACGCCAGGTCACCACTGCGATAGAGACGCGCACCGGGCGGCCCGAACGGATCCGGCACGAACCGCTCCGCCGTCAGCTCCGGACGGTTCAGATACCCCCGCGCCACACCCGGACCACCCACGTGAATCTCACCCGGCACGCCCACCGGCACCAACTCGCCCGACGGGTCCAGGAGATGCACGCTCAAGTCGTTCAACGGGCGGCCGATCGGACTGGCCGAACCACCGGCCGCCAGCTCCTCCGCACCCACCGGGCCGTACGTCACATGCACCGTCGTCTCGGTGATGCCATACATGTTCACCAGCCGCGGAGACTCCAGACCATGCCGCGCGACCCAGCCCTGAAGCGCCCCGCAGTCCAAAGCCGCGCCACCGAAGACGACCGTACGGAGGGCGAGTTGTCCGGCCGTTCCGGCGTCGCTGCGGGTGCGGTCCTCCTCGATGAGCTGGGTGAACGCCGACGGCGTCTGGTTCAACACCGTCACACCCTCACGCACCAACAACTCATGGAACAGACCCGGCTCCCGCGCCGTCATCTCCGGCACCACCACCAGCCGGCCACCATGCAACAACGC
>NZ_LIQZ01000191.1 GCF_001418655.1 Streptomyces phaeochromogenes
AGCCCCGACCGCCCCCTCCAGGTCTCCCCGGAGAAGGCCCCGGCCGGGGCTCTCACACAGTTCTTCGCATCTCAGCTCGCGGGCGCGAGCCCGTGAGCGTCAGGCGGCGACGACGTCGACCGCCTCCGCAGGCGCCTTGATGGTCACCCGTTCCGGCGGCACACCGGTCACCGATACGGAATTGAGCCTCGGGCGCACCGGTGTGGGCACAGGCTCGGTAGCCGCTGCCGACCGGGCCAGCTCGGCGAGTGCGAGCTCGTCGCTCACTTCTCGCATGAGCTCGGACATCCGTACGTCCAGCGCGTCGCAGATCGCGGAGAGCAGCTCAGAGGAAGCCTCTTTCTGCCCCCGCTCCACCTCGGAAAGATAGCCGAGTGAGACTCGGGCGGACGAGGAGACTTCGCGCAGAGTACGGCCCTGGCGCTGGCGCTGCCGACGCAGCACGTCACCAAGCAGGCGACGGAGCAGAATCATCGGTGGCTCCCTCCTCGGACCGCGTAGCCGCATCCTTCTCGCCCCACCGTACCGCCTTGCGCCGCGGCCGTGCGGGGAGCGATGTCGTGTTCACTCAGGGCTGCAAACATCAAAACCCCCCGTTCTGTTCCGTATCCTGTGCCCGCTCATTCTCAGTGAGTTCGCCCACAAGCTGCTCCAGAAGCAGTGCGAGCACGCTCCGTACACTCTCCATACGGATTTCCGTCCGGGAGCCGTTCAACCGCAACGCCACCACTTTCCCGCCAAGAACGCCTTCGCCGGAAGTGCCGTGCGGCCCTTCCACGGCAACGAAAACCGTGCCGACGGGCTGTCCGTCCTGGGGTTCGGGGCCGGCGACACCGGTCGTCGCGATGCCCCAGTCCGCGCCGAGCACCTTGCGGGCACCGGCCGCCATCTGGGCCGCGACCTGCGGATCCACCGCTCCACGCTGATCCAGCAGAGTGGCGTCGACGCCGAGCACATCGCGCTTGAGATCGGTGGCGTACGCGGTCACCGAGCCGCGGAACGCCTTGGAGGCTCCGGGCACCGCCGCGAGGTCCGCCGCGACCAGACCGCCGGTGAGCGACTCGGCGACAGCGAGCGTCTCGCCCCTCACCGTGAGTAGTCGCAGCACTTCGGCGGCCGTGGAGGTCACGCTTCCGCCTCCTCGGCGGCGGCCTTCCGATCGGCCAGTCCCTGGCGCCGCAGCACAATGGCCTGTCTCACATAGTCGAGCCCGGTGACGACGGTCAGGGCGACCGCCGCAGCCATCACCCAGAACCTCAGGGTCGCCAGGGGCCCCGTCAGCGCCAGGACGTACATCCCGACGGCCACTCCCTGCGTCAGCGTCTTTATCTTGCCGCCCCGGCTGGCGGGGATCACGCCGTAACGGATCACCACGAAGCGCAGCAGGGTGATTCCGAGCTCACGCCCGAGGATCACACCCGTCACCCACCACGGCAGATCGCCGAGCGACGAGAGGCAGATGAGGGCCGCTCCCATGATCGCCTTGTCGGCGATCGGGTCGGCGATCTTCCCGAAGTCGGTGACGAGGTTGTACGTACGTGCCAGATGGCCGTCGAAGACGTCCGTGATCATGGCTACGGCGAAGGCCGCCCAGGCCCAGGCCCGCCACACGGGGTCGTATCCGCCGTCGGCCAGCATCAGCGCCACGAAGCCCGGCACGAGCACGAGCCGGAGCATGGTGAGGAGGTTGGCGACGTTCCACAGGCTGGCCTGGTTGACGGCCGCGGCGCTCAGCTTCGCGCCACGCGGTGTCTTCGAGCCCTGGGCGCCGGTGGCACCCGTACCGGAGGTTCCGGAGGTTCCCTTGCCGGAAGCGCTGGAGGCGCCGGCAGCACCACGCGTACCGGGCGCACCGGGGCCGCCCGCCGCTGATGCCGGGACTCCGGTCATCTGGCCGCCTCCTCTGTACATCCGAACGAGCCCGGGAGCGGCTCGGCCACCAGGTCGACACCTTCCGTACCGACCACCTTCGCCTCGACCATACGGCCGACGGTGAGACCTTCGCCGCTTGTGAACAGCACCTGGCCGTCGGTCTCGGGCGCCTGATGCGCGGCACGGCCGTACGCGAGCTCCTCCTCGCCGTCGGAACCGGCGGAGCCCAGAGACTCGACCAGCACCTGCAGGGTCTCGCCGACACGCTCCTCCGCGCGCTGGGAGACCAGCTCCTCGGCGAGCCGGGACACGCGCGCGAGGCGCTCAGCGACGACGTCCTCGTCCAGCTTGTTCTCGTACGTCGCCGCTTCGGTGCCGTCCTCGTCGGAGTACCCGAAGACCCCGATGGCGTCCAGGCGCGCGCCGGTCAGGAAGCGCTCCAGCTCCGCCAGGTCGTCCGCGGTCTCGCCGGGGAAGCCCACGATGAAGTTGGACCGCACACCGGCCTGCGGGGCCTTGGAGCGGATCGTGTCGAGCAGCTGCAGGAACTGGTCGGTGCTCCCGAAGCGCCGCATCGCGCGCAGCACCCCGGGGGCGGAGTGCTGGAAGGACAGGTCGAAGTAGGGCGCGATCTTGGGCGTCGAGGTCAGTACGTCGATGAGCCCGGGCCGCATCTCGGCGGGCTGGAGGTAGCTGACCCGCACCCGCTCGATCCCGTCGACGTCGGCGAGCTCGGGCAGCAGCGTCTCCAGGAGGCGGATGTCGCCGAGGTCCTTGCCGTACGAGGTGTTGTTCTCGGAGACCAGCATGACCTCCTTGACGCCCTGCTCGGCCAGCCAGCGCGTCTCGCCGAGGACGTCGGACGGCCGCCGCGAGATGAAGGAGCCGCGGAAGGACGGGATGGCGCAGAAGGAGCAGCGCCGGTCGCAGCCGGAGGCCAGCTTCACCGAGGCGACCGGTGAGCCGTCGAGCCGGCGGCGCAGGGGCGCGCGGGGGCCGGACTCCGGAGCGAGGCCCTCCGGGAGATCGACGGGAGCGTGCCCCGGAAGGGCGACGTCCGCGCCGGCGCCCTGCCGCTCTGCCGGGCTGATCGGCAGCAGCTTGCGCCGGTCGCGCGGGGTGTGGGCGGCGTGGATTCCGCCGTTCAGGATGGTCTGGAGGCGGTCGGAGATGTCGGCGTAGTCGTCGAAGCCGAGCACTCCGTCGGCCTCGGGCAGGGCCTCGGCGAGCTCCTTGCCGTACCGCTCGGCCATGCAGCCGACGGCGACGACGGCCTGTGTTCTCCCATGACCCTTGAGGTCATTGGCTTCCAGGAGGGCGTCGACGGAGTCCTTCTTGGCGGCCTCGACGAATCCACAGGTGTTGACGACCGCGACGTCCGCGTTCTCGGCGTCCTCCACGAGGTGCCAGCCGTCCGCCTCCAAGCGGCCTGCGAGCTCCTCCGAGTCCACCTCGTTACGGGCGCAGCCAAGAGTGACGAGTGCGACGGTACGGCGTTCAGGCATGGGCTCAAGACTACTTCGTCCCACTGACAGCCCACGTCGACGGGGTTGGCCGATCTTGGCCAACCCCGTACCCGCATGCCCCTTGAGGTCACTTGTCCGACCTCTGGGTCGGTCATCCGACCTCGGGGTCGCCCTTCGTGTAGGTGAGGCGCTCGACCCCACCGGGCTGGAACTCGTCCTCGATCTTCTTGCCGTTGACGTAGAGCTGGAGCGCTCCCGCGTCACCGAGGACGAGGTCGATCTTCTCCTTGTCCTGGAAGGTCTTGGAGTCGCCCTGCTTCAGGAAGCCGTCGAAGAGCAGCCGGCCGTTGTGGTCCTTGGCGGAGATCCAGCTGCGCCCGTCGGGGGCGGTCACCTGGACGGTCACCTTGTCCTGCGGCGCCGCCGCGATGGCGCTGTCCGACGGGTCGGGCTTGGGGTCGGCGGGCTTGGTCGGCGTCGGCTTGGTCTTGACGGGCTTGCTGGCGGTGGGCGTGGATCCCTCGGCGACCTGCGTCTTCGAGCCGTCCGAGTCGTCCTTGACCATCGTGAACCCGACGAAGCCGATCACCGCGACGATCGCGGCGACCATGGCGGCGGTCCAGTTGGGGCCCCGGCGCTCCGGACGGATCCGCTCGGCCTCGAACATCGGTGCCGCGGGGGTCGGCGCGGGCCGCCCGCCGTGATCGTCGTCGTACTGGGCGAGCAGCGGCGCCGGATCGAGGTGGACGGCGCGCGCCAGCGTCTTGAGGTGACCGCGCGCGTACACGTCGCCGCCGCAGGGCGTGAAGTCGTCCTGTTCGATCGCGTGCACGATGGCGATGCGGACCCGGGTGGCGTTACTGACGTCGTCGACTGTCAGCCCCGCCGCGATGCGCGCCTGCTGCAGAGCACGGCCGATCGAAGGGCGATCACCCTTTTCGATGGGAGGCTCGTCCTGAGGGGAGTTGTCGTCAGGGGAGTTGCCGATGGACACGGGGCGCCTTTCGAGCGTGTAGCCACCTGTGCTGGAGGTTCAGTCTAGGGGGGTTGCGAAAGGGTGGGGCAACCGGGCGGTGGGACTTTGTACGCCATCAGAACGGCTGGTCATCCTGATGGTGGGACACGTGCCTTTCCCTTCCCTCAACTTGACGTGCGACGAAGGGAAACGGTTGCTCACGGTTCCCTTACAGGTGAGTCACGTTCGAATCACCCACGTGGCCCTGACGTGCTCACCCACGTGGCCGTGGCCCCTCCGCAAGAGGAAACGGACTTCCCCGTTTCTCTACGGATGAGCCTCCCCACGGATCACCGCGAGCACTCCGTCCAGCTCGTCAGGTTTCACAAGAACATCACGTGCCTTGGAACCCTCGCTCGGACCGACGATGTTGCGGGACTCCATGAGGTCCATCAGCCGACCGGCCTTGGCGAACCCGACGCGCAGCTTGCGCTGGAGCATCGAGGTCGACCCGAACTGCGTGGAGACGACCAGTTCGGCGGCCTGGCACAGCAGGTCGAGGTCGTCGCCGATGTCCTCGTCGATCTCCTTCTTCTGCTTGGTGCCCACGGTGACGTCTTCCCGGAAGACCGGCGCCATCTGGTCCTTGCAGTGCTGGACGACGGCCGCGACCTCGTCCTCGGTGACGAAGGCACCCTGCATACGGGTCGGCTTGTTCGCCCCCATCGGCAGGAACAGCCCGTCGCCCTTGCCGATGAGCTTCTCGGCGCCGGGCTGGTCGAGGATGACCCGGGAGTCGGCGAGCGACGACGTGGCGAAGGCGAGCCGCGAGGGCACGTTCGCCTTGATCAGACCGGTGACGACGTCCACGGACGGCCGCTGTGTGGCGAGCACCAGGTGGATGCCGGCCGCGCGCGCGAGCTGCGTGATGCGCACGATCGAGTCCTCGACGTCCCGTGGCGCGACCATCATCAGGTCGGCGAGCTCGTCGACGATCACCAGTAGGTACGGATAGGTCTTGAGCTCCCGCTCGCTGCCTTCCGGCGTCTTGAGCTTGCCGTCGCGGATGGCCTGGTTGAAGTCGTCGATGTGCCGGTAGCCGAACGCCGCCAGGTCGTCGTAGCGCAGATCCATCTCCCGTACGACCCACTGCAGAGCCTCGGCGGCCCGCTTCGGGTTGGTGATGATCGGCGTGATGAGGTGCGGGATGCCCTCGTACGCGGTCAGCTCGACGCGCTTGGGGTCGACGAGGACCATGCGCACGTCCTCGGGGGTCGCGCGGACCATGACGGACGTAATCAGGCAGTTGATGCATGAGGATTTACCGGAACCGGTCGCTCCGGCCACCAGGACGTGCGGCATCTTCGCCAGGTTGGCCATCACATAGCCGCCCTCGACGTCCTTGCCGAGCGCGACCAGCATCGGGTGGTCGTCCTCGGCCGCGTCCGCGAGGCGCAGCACATCGCCCAGGTTGACCATCTCGCGGTCGGTGTTGGGGATCTCGATGCCGACCGCGGACTTGCCGGGGATCGGGCTGATGATCCGCACGTCCGGGCTGGCGACGGCGTACGCGATGTTCTTGGCGAGCGCCGTGATCCGCTCGACCTTCACTGCGGGGCCGAGCTCGACCTCGTACCGCGTGACCGTCGGGCCGCGGGTGAAGCCGGTGACGGCGGCGTCGACCTTGAACTCCATGAAGACGTTCGTGAGCGAGGCGACCACGGCGTCGTTGGCGGCGCTGCGCGTCTTGCCCGGGCCGCCACGCTCCAGGAGGTCGAGCGACGGCAGGGAGTAGGTGATGTCGCCGGAGAGCTGCAGCTGCTCGGCCCGCGGAGGCAGGTCGCGCGCGGTCTCGGGGGCGGGCTTGGTCAGGTCGGCGACCTCGGCCTTGAGCATCTCCTGCTTGGGCCTGGCGCCCTTGGTCCCCTTGCCACGCGCGGCGGGCACCGGCGTCGGCTCCCCGCGCCCGCCCGTGTCCTGCCCGCCGGTGTCCTGACGGTCCCCGCGGTCCGCACCGACGCCCTGCGTCAGATCGGCCACGAGCGCGCTGGGTGGCATCCCGTGCATCACGGCGCCGTCGAGCGCCGCCGCGGCGGCAGCGGCCACGTCCACGGCGTCCATGGGCCGGTCCAGCGCGGGCTGCTGCACGGCGGGCCGCCTGCGGCGGCTCCGGCGCTCGGAGAGCGCCTCCTGCTCGGCGCTGTCCGGGTCGTACTCCTCGGGCGCCGCCCGGCGCCGCCGGGGGCTCGCGGGCAGCGCTTCGCGCCACTGGTCGTCGTAGCGCTCGTCGTCCTCGGCGAATTCGTCGTCCGTCACCGGCGGGTGTACGAGGCCGAGCCGGGCGCCCAGCATGCGCAGCCGCTGCGGAATGGCGTTGACCGGCGTCGCGGTGACGACCAGCAGCCCGAAGACCGTGACCAGCGCAAGGAGCGGTACGGCGAGGACCTCGCCCATCGTGTACGTCAGCGGTGTCGCCGCGCCCCAGCCGATGAGTCCGCCCGCGTCCCTTATCGCCTGCATGCCGTCGCTGCGCGCGGGCGCCCCGCAGGCGATGTGGACCTGGCCGAGCACACCGATGGCGAGCGCGGACAGACCGATCACGATCCGGCCGTTGGCCTCGGGCTTCTCGGGGTGCCGGATGAGGCGCGCGGCGATGACCCCGAGCAGTATCGGCACGAGCAGGTCGAGGCGGCCGAAGGCACCGGTCACCAGCATCTCGACGAGATCGCCCACCGGACCACGGAGGTTGGACCAGGTCCCGGCCGCGACAATCAGTGCCAGCCCGAGCAGCAGCAGCGCGAGACCGTCCTTTCGATGCGCCGGGTCGAGCCCCTTCGCGCCCCGCCCTATGCCGCGGAACACGGCGCCGACGGCGTGCGCGACACCCAGCCACAGGGCGCGCACCAGCTTGTACACGCCCCCGGTCGGGTTGGGCGCCGGCTTCGGAGGCGCGGCTTTCCTGGCCGCGGCCTTCTTCGCGGGCGCCTTTTTCGCCGGAGCTTTCTTCGCGGGGGCCTTCTTCGCCGCAGCCTTCCTCGGAGCGGCCGCCTTCTTCGCGGGCGCCTTCTTGGCTGCGGACTGACGTGAGGCCATGTGTGTGAGGTTACCGGTGGAGACCACTGCGGACACGTGTGCCTACTGCTTCACCCGTTCGTGTCGCCCACACAGGGCACCGAACTGACGCCGCCTCAACCGGCGAAGCCCCACAAGGGGCGCGGGGCCGCAGCATCTGCGGCTCCGCCGCGTGGGCGCGGTCAGCGCCCACCAACCCGCAAGCCACACACCGGCCTTGACGACCCGGTGCGACTCAGTTCGGCGAGGGCAGCGAGGCCGCCCCGCTCCCCGTCCCCGGTTCCAACGCGTCCAGCGCCCGCCGCAACCCCGTGAGTTTGCGTTCGAGATGGGCCGCGGTGGCCACCGCCGCCGCGTCCGCCGAGTCGTCGTCGAGCTGTTTGGAGAGGGCCTCGGCCTGCTCCTCGACAGCCGCGAGCCGCGCGGAGAGTTCGGCGAGCAGCCCGGCAGGCTCCTTGGTGTCGCCGACCGCCGCCTTGCCGCCGCCGCCTTCGAGCTGGAGCCGCAGCAGCGCGGCCTGCTCCCGGAGTTGGCAGTTCTTCATGTAGAGCTCTACGAAGACCGAGACCTTCGCGCGCAGCACCCACGGGTCGAACGGCTTCGAGATGTAGTCCACCGCGCCCGCCGCGTATCCCCGGAAGGTGTGGTGCGGGCCGTGGTTGATCGCCGTGAGGAAGATGATCGGGATGTCCCGGGTCCGTTCTCGCCTCTTGATGTGCGCGGCGGTTTCGAAACCGTCCATGCCCGGCATCTGGATGGACGTCCAGCAGAATGACCGCGAAGTCGTCCGTGAGCAGTGCTTTGAGCGCTTCCTCCCCGGAAGATGCCCGAACCAGTGTCTGATCGAGCGCGGAGAGAATCGCCTCCAGCGCCAGCAGATTCTCCGGCCGGTCATCGACCAGGAGGATCTTGGCCTTCTGCACCATGGCCCGCCCTCCTCGCCCCGGCAGTGCACCGGGCGCCGCCCCAGGGGACGACTCCCTTACGTCGCCCGTCCTTGTGCCGGTCATGGTAGCCGCACCCCGCCTGTCGCCACACCCTGTCACCGCGATGTCACTGTGCACGTAGCAGAAACGTAGCGGGAGACCAGAAGGTTCCCCGAATCCCGGGTTTCTACACCGCCTCGGGCACACTCAGTCAACAGCCCGGCGCGCCCGGGCCACCGCCCGAGCACCCCTGGCCACCCGGCCGTTCCCGGCCGACCGATCACTCCTGCCACCCTGTCACTGTCCGCTCATCCACTGCTGCATGACCGCGAGCAGATGATCGGGATCGACCGGCTTCGTCACGTAGTCGGAAGCGCCGGACTCGATGGCCTTCTCCCGGTCGCCCTTCATCGCCTTGGCGGTGAGCGCGATGATCGGCAGCCCCGCGAACTGGGGCATCCGGCGGATCGCCGTCGTGGTCGCGTATCCGTCCATCTCGGGCATCATGATGTCCATCAGGACGACCGTCACATCGTCGTGCTGTTCCAGCACTTCGATGCCCTCGCGGCCGTTCTCGGCGTACAGCACCGAGAGTCCGTGCTGCTCCAGGACGCTGGTGAGCGCGAACACGTTGCGGATGTCGTCGTCGACGATCAGCACTTTCTCGCCCTCGAAGCGGATGACACCGCGCGCGTGCACGGACGTCTCCTCGCCGGCGAGGGACCAGGACTCCCGGGCCTGCGTCTGCGGCCCCGGAAGTGCGGGCCGCTGCTGGGCCGAGGGCATCGCCCTGCGACGCCGCCTGAAGAGCGCGGCGGCCCCGTTCTGGGTCTCCTGGTACGACTTGACCTCCGCGGGGGTCTCCACATGGCCCCCGTTCTCGTCGTCCGAACCCGCCGGAAGCGCCCCGTTCTCCATGGGCGTTCCGAGTTGGGGATAGCCCTGGGGGGGCAGTTCGCTCGGGTGCAGCGGCAAATACAGCGTGAAGGTCGAGCCGCGTCCCGGTTCGCTCTGCGCGTGGATCTCGCCGCCCAGCAGTCGCGCGATCTCCCGGGAGATGGACAACCCCAGTCCCGTACCGCCGTACTTGCGGCTCGTCGTGCCGTCCGCCTGCTTGAACGCCTCGAAGATCACCCGCATCTTGCTGGCCGCGATCCCGATGCCCGTGTCCGCCACGGAGAACGCGATCAGATCGGCGTCCGCGTCCCGCAGTGAGCCCGCCTCCAGGAGCTGTTCCCGGATGGCGACCGGAACCTCCGCGCCCGCGGGCCGGATGACCAGTTCGACCGCTCCGGAGTCGGTGAACTTCACCGCGTTGGAGAGCAGGTTGCGCAGCACCTGAAGGAGCCGCTGTTCGTCCGTGTGCAGCGTGGCCGGCAGCTCCGGCGACACCCGTACGGAGAAATCGAGGCCCTTCTCTGCCGTCAGCGGACGGAAAGTGGCCTCTACGTAGTCGACGAGTTGGACCAGCGCGATCCGTGTCGGCGACACGTCCATCTTGCCCGCCTCGACCTTCGACAGGTCGAGGATGTCGTTGATCAGCTGGAGCAGGTCGGAACCCGCGCCGTGGATCGTCTCGGCGAACTCGACCTGCTTCGGGGTGAGGTTGGAGTCCGCGTTGTCGGCGAGCAGCTTGGCCAGGATCAGCAGCGAGTTGAGCGGCGTACGCAGCTCGTGCGACATGTTGGCGAGAAACTCGCTCTTGTAGCGCATGGAGACCGCGAGTTGCTCGGCGCGCTCCTCCAGGACCTGCCGCGCCTCCTCGATCTCGGTGTTCTTGACCTCGATGTCGCGGTTCTGCTGGGCCAGCAGCTCGGCCTTCTCCTCCAGCTCTGCGTTGGACGCCTGGAGGGCCTTCTGCCGGTTCTCCAGCTCGGCCGACCGCTCCCGCAGCTGCTCGGTCAACTCCTGCGACTGCTTGAGCAGTACCTCGGTCTTCGTGTTGACCGCGATCGTGTTGACGCTCGTCGCGATCATCTCGGCGATCTGGCTGAGGAAGTCCTTCTGGATGTGCGTGAACGAGTGGAACGACGCCAGCTCGATCACACCGAGCACGGTCCCTTCGAAGAGCACCGGCAGCACGATGACATGCGCGGGAGGCGCCTCACCGAGCCCGGACGCGATCTTCAGATAGCCCGGCGGCACGTTCTCCACGAGAATCGTCCGCTTCTCCTTGGCGGCCGTCCCGATCAGCGTCTCCCCGGGCCTGAACGACGTCGGCATGGAGCCCATGGAGTACCCGTACGACCCGAGCATGCGCAGCTCGTACGAGTCGTCATGCGCCGCGCCCACGTCCTTGCCGTCGTCCAGCGGCATCGCCAGGAAGAACGCGCCGTGCTGCGCCGAGACCACCGGAGTCAGCTCGCTCATGATCAGCGAGGCCACGTCGGCGAGATCGCGCCTGCCCTGCATCAGGCCGGAGATCCGGGCGAGGTTGCCCTTCAGCCAGTCCTGCTCCTTGTTGGCGATCGTGGTGTCGCGCAGGTTGGCGATCATCTTGTTGATGTAGTCCTGAAGTTCCTGGATCTCGCCGGAGGCGTCCACGTCGATCTTCAGGTTGAGGTCGCCACGAGTCACCGCGGTCGCCACGCGCGCGATGGCACGCACCTGCCGGGTGAGGTTCCCGGCCATCTCGTTCACCGACTCGGTGAGGTCGCGCCAGGTGCCGTCGACGTCGCGTACGCGCGCCTGTCCGCCCAACGCTCCCTCGGTGCCCACCTCCCGGGCGACCCTGGTGACCTCCTCGGCGAACGACGACAACTGGTCGACCATCGTGTTGATGGTGGTCTTCAGCTCCAGGATCTCGCCGCGCGCGTCGATGTCGATCTTCTTGGTCAGGTCGCCCTTGGCGATGGCCGTGGTGACCATCGCGATGTTGCGCACCTGGCCGGTCAGGTTGGACGCCATGCCGTTCACGGACTCCGTGAGGTCCTTCCACGTACCGGACACGCCCGGTACGCGGGCCTGGCCGCCGAGGATGCCGTCCGTGCCCACCTCGCGGGCCACCTTGGTGACCTGGTCGGCGAACGAACTCAGCGTCTTCACCATGGTGTTGAACGTGTCGGCGAGCTGCGCGACCTCGCCGCGCGCCTCGATCGTCACCGTCCTGGTCAGGTCGCCGTTGGCGACGGCCGCGGCGACCTGGGAGATGTTCCGCACCTGCACGGTCAGGTTGTTGGCCATCAGGTTGACGTTGTCGGTGAGGTCCTTCCAGATGCCCGTGACCCCCGACGCGTGCGCCTGGCCGCCCAGGATGCCCTCGGTGCCCACCTCACGGGCCACCCGGGTCACCTGCTCGGCGAACGACGACAGCTGGTCGACCATCGTGTTGACGGTGGTGACGAGTTCGAGGATCTCGCCCTTGGCGTCGACGGTGATCTTCTTCGACAGGTCGCCCTTGGCGACGGCGGTCGTGACCTCGGCGATGTTGCGGACCTGGATGGTCAGGTTGTTCGCCATGAAGTTCACGGACTGCGTGAGGTCCTTCCAGGTGCCGGAGACACCCTGCACCTCGGCCTGTCCGCCGAGGATGCCCTCCGTGCCCACCTCGCGCGCCACCCGCGTGACCTGCTCGGCGAAGTTCGAGAGCTGGTCCACCATCGTGTTGAGGGTGTTCTTCAGCTCCAGGATCTCGCCGCGCGCGTCCACGTCGATCTTCTGCGACAGGTCACCCCGGGCCACCGCCGTCGCGACCTGCGCGATGTTGCGCACCTGGGCGGTGAGGTTGCCGGCCATGCCGTTCACGGAGTCGGTCAGGTCGCGCCACACACCGGCGACGCCGGGCACCTGCGCCTGACCGCCCAGCCGGCCGTCGGTGCCCACCTCGCGGGCCACCCTGGTCACCTGCTCGGCGAAGGCGCTGAGCTGGTCGACCATCGTGTTGATGGTGTTCTTGAGCTCCAGGATCTCGCCGCGCGCGTCGACCTCGATCTTCTGCGACAGGTCACCCCGGGCGACCGCCGTCGTCACCTGGGCGATCTGCCGCACCTGGGACGTGAGGTTGCCCGCCATGAAGTTGACGGAGTCGGTGAGGTCCTTCCACGTGCCGGACACCCCGTCCACGCGCGCCTGGCCGCCCAGCCGGCCCTCCGTGCCCACGTCACGCGCCATCCGCGTCACCTGGTCGGCGAAGGACGACAGCTGGTCCACCATCGTGTTCACGGTGTTCTTCAGCGCGAGCATCTCGCCGGAGACGTCCACGGTGACCTTCTGCGACAGGTCGCCGTTGGCCACCGCCGTCGTCACCTGCGCGATGTTCCTCACCTGTCCGGTGAGATTCCGGAACGCCGTGTTGACGGAGTCCGTGAGGTCCTTCCACGTACCGGCCGCGCCCGGTACCGCCGCCTGACCGCCCAGCTCACCCTCGACACCGACCTCCCGCGCCACGCGGGTCACCTCGGCACCGAAGCTCGACAGCTGGTCGACCATCGTGTTGACGGTGTTCTTCAGTTCCAGCATCTCGCCGGCGACCTCGACGCTGACCTTCTGCGACAGGTCACCGTTGGCCACGGCCGTCGTCACCGCGGCGATGTCCCGCACCTGAGTGGTGAGGTTCCGGAAGACCGTGTTCACCGAATCGGTGAGGTCCTTCCACGTCCCCGCCGCACCCGGCACGTTCGCCTGCCCGCCGAGCCGCCCCTCGCCGCCGACCTCGTTGGCCACACGGGTGACCTCGTCCGCGAACGTACGCAGCGTCTCGGTCATCTGGTTGATCGTCTCGGCGAGCTGCGCGACCTCGCCGCGCGCCGACACGGTGACCTTCTGCGACAGGTCGCCGTTGGCGACCGCCGTCGTCACCTGGGCAATCCCGCGCACCTGCGCGGTCAGATTGCCGGCCATAAGATTCACCGAATCGGTGAGGTCCTTCCACACACCCGCCACACCCGGCACCTGTGCCTGGCCGCCGAGCTCGCCCTCGGTACCCACCTCGCGCGCGACTCGCGTCACCTCGGAGGAGAAAGAGGACAGCTGGTCCACCATCGTGTTGACGGTGTTCTTGAGCTCCAGCATCTCGCCTGCCACGTGAACCGTGACCTTCCGGGACAAGTCACCCTTGGCGACCGCCGTGGTCACGAGCGCGATGTCCCGCACCTGAGCCGTCAGCCGGTACGCCATGGTGTTGACCGAATCCGTGAGGTCCTTCCACGAACCGGACATTCCACGGACCCGCGCCTGCCCGCCCAGCTTGCCCTCAGTGCCCACTTCGCTGGCCACGCGCGTGACCTCGTCGGTGAACGTCGACAGCTGGTCGACCAGGTTGTTGACCGTGCGCCCGACCTTCAGGAACTCCCCGCGCAGCGGATGCCCGTTCCCGTCCGCGGCCTGCGCCCGCAACTCCATACGCGGCGACAGATCGCCCTCCGCCACGGCGGACAGCACCCGCCCGACCTCGGAGACGGGCCGTACGAGGTCGTCGACCAGCGCGTTGGAGTTGTCGATCGCGGTGGCCCAGGAACCCTCGCAGGCGCCCGACTCAAGCCGCTCCGTCAACTTGCCCTCACGGCCGACCATGCGCCGCACACGCGCCAGCTCGCCCGTCAGATGCAGATTCCGGTCGGCCACTTCATTGAAAACCGCCGCGATCTCGGACATCACGCCATCGCCCGAGACCGTGAGCCGCTTACGGAAGTTGCCGTCCCGCATCGACACCAGGGCCGCCAGCAGCCTGTTCAGGGCAGCCGTGTCCACATCGGTGGTGCCATTGCGTGATTTGCGCTGGTTACTCAGGGACTGTCCGCCTTTCGCGCGCGTTTTAGTGCCCCGCGTCGCTGCGCCAGACTCCACTGTGTCCCTCCCGCAAGGGTTCGACCATTTACTGCTCGGCGTACTCGGGTACTACTGCTCGGCGTACTGGAAGGCACTCGGCCTGCCCGGACCTTCCCTTGAAGCTTGCCCAGTGTTTCACCATGGCTGAACCAGGCCATAACAGTTCGGCAGCTTCGCACATGGTCCGCACACACGCTCCGGAGTGGAAACAGTGGTGACCGGCATCCGCATGGACGGCGAAGGTAAGTAACCTTGCATGCGGCTGTCCAGCCACGCCGGTCCTTCCGGCCTGGGCGGTGGCACGAGCACGAGCGGGCAGGCATCGGAGGGGCACCGCACCATGACCACCGAACTGCATCCTGGGGGACCGCCCCAGGATCCCCGGCCGACGGGGAACCAGCCCCTGCCCCGGCAGGAGCGGGTCGGCCACGCAGCGCTGCCCTCCGACAACCGGACAAGGAGTTCTGTGATCACCGCGCGCGCGGCCGCCAGCTTCGATCCTGTCGGGCGGTCCGTCGCGACCGCTCGGTCCTTCGTCCGTGACACCCTCCAGGGCTGGGGCTTCGCCGACATCGTCGACGACGCCGTGGTCCTCACCAGCGAGCTTGTCACCAATGCCGTGGTGCACGCGGGCACGTCCGCCGACGTCCTGTGCCTGCGCAGCGACGAGGGCGTACGGATCGAGGTGGGGGACCGCTACCCGGAACGTGAGATTCCACTCCAGGCGACCGCCATCAACATGGGCAGCCCCGACCGCGAGGGAGGCCGCGGCCTGCAGCTCTGCGCCGCCCTGGCCGGCCGCTGGGGCGTCGAGTACACGCCCACGCACAAGCAGGTCTGGTTCCAGCTGGAACTCCCGGAACGCTCGGTGGGCACCCGCACGGCCGGCCCCGCCCTCCCGGCCAACCTCCTCCCGCTCGCCGACGGCCGCGTACGCGTGGCGGTCATCCAGATCGACCGCACCGGCGCCATCAACGCCTGGAACGAGGACGCGGAGGAACTCTTCGGGTACGCGGCCGAGCAGGTCATCGGCAAGCCCCTCACCGACCTCGCGGCCTGGCCGCACACGCCGGGCACCAGCACCGGCATCGTCGAGGCGCTCCAACTCTCCCGCTGGGAGGGCAGCTACGGCCTCCGCGCCGCCAACGGCCGTGTGACACCGGTCTACGCCTCGCATCTGCGCGTCCGGGACACCGGCGGCGAACCCTCGACGGTCTGCCTTCTCGTACGCGACCACGAACGCGCCGTCCTGCAGACCCCGTTGCGCGTCAACGCATCCGACACGACCACCAGTTCGGAGGGTCAGGCGTCGGACCCCTTCGAGGTCTTCATCGGCTCGCCGGCCCCCGACGACCTGGACGGCCTCCTCCAGCGCACGGTGGAGCGCGCCCGCGACATGCTCGACGGCGACTCCGCCTTTCTCCTCCTGGCGACCGACGACGAAACGGAGTTGGAGGTCCGCGCCTCCACCGGCCTCCCCTCCGCCCGCCAGCGCTTCGCCCGCGTCCCCGTGGAAGCCGGCCCCGGCCGCTACGGCTCGGCCCGTATGCCCGCCGTACACGAGGATCTGACGGTCGTTCCGGGCGCCGTACCGCTGCTCAGCGGCACGGGCATGCGCTCGGTCGTCACGGTCCCCCTCAAGGTCGAGGGCCGCCTGACCGGTTCACTCGGCGTCGCGGCCGAGGCTCAGGGGCGGTATTCGAACGAGGAGGCCCTGCGCCTCCAGTTCGCCGCCGACCGCATCGCGCTCGCCGTGGAGTCGGCGCGCCTGGGCGAGCTGGAGCGCCTGCGCCGCGGCTCCCTGTCCTTCCTCGTGGAGGCCTCGGACCTCCTCGCGGGCACGCTGGACCGCGACCAGACACTGGCCCTGATGGCCCAGATGACGGTCCCGACGCTGGCCACCTGGTGCGCCGTCTACACGATCGCCGACCAGGCATCGGATCCGTATCTTTCGTATGTCCTGCACGAGGACGAGGATCGCATCGACGGCCTCAAGGCCCTCCTGTCGAAGATCGCCCCTCCGGACCCCGTCCCGACCCCGGGCGCCCGCGTCTGGGCCGCTCCCGCGGAGGCGGCCCACCAGGCGGCCCTGCGCACCTCCATGCGCAGCCTCGGCCTCGGCGAGCCCGCCACCGTGAGTTCCGGCATCGGTACGACACTGCAGACGGCCGCCGCGGTCGGCGGCGAGACCGTCGTACTCCCCCTGGTGGCCCGCAACCGCGTCATCGGCATGCTGACGCTCGGCAAGCCGTCGGACGAACACTTCCGCCAGGAAATCCTGGAACTCGCCGAGGACTTGAGCCGCAGGGCCGCCCTGGCCCTCGACAACGCCCGCCTGTACTCGGAGCGCACGGCCATCAGCCAGTCCCTCCAGCGCAGCCTTCTGCCCCCGGAACTCCCCCAGATCGACGGCGTGGAGGTCGAGGTCATCTACCGCGCGGCGGGCGAGGGCAACGAGGTCGGCGGCGACTTCTACGACCTCTTCCCCATCCGCGACGGCGCCTACGGCTTCGCCATCGGAGACGTCTGCGGTACGGGCCCGGAGGCAGCCGCGGTCACAGGCCTCGCCCGGCACGCGCTGCGGCTGCTCGCCCGCGAGGGCTTCGGCGGACCGGCGGTCCTTGAGCGCCTGAACTCCGCGATCCTCGACGAGGGCGCCCGCAGCCGCTTCCTGACGCTCCTGTACGGGGAGTTGTGGCCCCAGGAGGACGGCTCGGCGCTCCTCAAGGTCGTCTGCGCCGGCCACCCGCTCCCGCTGCGCCTCCGCCAGGACGGCACGGTCGAACCGGCCGCCGAACCCCAGCCGCTCCTCGGCGTGATGGAGGACCTGGAGCTGTACGAGCAGACGATCACGCTCGACCCGGGCGACGTCCTGCTGTGCGTGACGGACGGCGTCACCGAACGCCGAGAGGGCACCCGCATGTTGGGCGACGACGGCCTCACCGACGTCCTCACCACCTGCACAGGCCTCACGGCCGGAGCTGTGGCCGCCCGCATCATGCGCGCGGTGGAACGCTTCGCGTCGGACGCCCCGTCAGACGACATGGCCATTCTCGCGATGCGCGTTCCCGGCCTCCAGAACGACTGAACCCGGCCCGCAGGAACCGGCCCCGGACACACGAAAGGCCCCCGCCCACAAGGGCGGAGGCCTTTTTGTCTGAGCCCCCCAACGGAATCGAACCGTTGACCTTCTCCTTACCATGGAGACGCTCTGCCGACTGAGCTAGGGGGGCCTGTTGCTTTCGAGGTGTCCCTCGCGGCAACGAAATAGATCATACCCCGAACGGCGGCGTGCTCCCAACCTGTTCGACCGCCTAGAAAGCAGGCTGCAGGAGCCCACCGAGGGCATTGCACGCGGACACCATCCGCTGCATCTCCCGCTTCGTGAGCGACGCGTCGACAGGCAGAGCCAACGTCTCGTCGGCGGCCCGCTCGGTCTCCGGCAGACAGACGTCCCGCCGGAACACGGGCATCCGGTGCACGGGTGTCTTCACCGGCACCCGGCACTCGATTCCCTTGGCCCGCACGGCGCGCGCGAAGGCGTCCCGGTCCGGCCGCCCGTTCCCAGGCACCCGCACGACGTACTGCTGGTACGTGTGTCCGATGCCGCGCACCGGCGTCCGTACACCCCTCAACCGCCCGTCGAGGAATGCCGCATGCGCCCTGCGCTCCTCGATCTCGCTGTACGGCGCCTCGGACTCACCCTGCTCCAGCACGAGCAGCCCGTGCCGCTGTCCGACGTCCCGGAGCCGCGTGATGTCAGCGGGCCGGCCGAAGCGGTGCACGGCGACGACAGCGACCGTACGCGGACCGACGGCCGCGTTCACCTCGGTGGCGTCCAGGCAGTACGTGGACGGGTCTATGTCGGCGAAGACCGGCATCGCACCGGCCTGGATCACGGCCTCGGCGACCTCGACGTTGCCGAACGCCGGCACGATGACCTCGTCACCGATTCCCACGCCCGCGGCCCGGAGCATTGCAGCAGTACCCATGTGCCGGATCTTGGTCGCACAACGTGAACTCCAAGTGACGCACAACAAAAAAGAGCTGGTCCCTGAACCGAAGTTCAGGGACCAGCTCTATTAATAATAGTTCGGCGGTGTCCTACTCTCCCACAGGGTCCCCCCTGCAGTACCATCGGCGCTGTAAGGCTTAGCTTCCGGGTTCGGAATGTAACCGGGCGTTTCCCTCACGCTATGACCACCGAAACACTATGAAACTGTGAATACCGCACCACACCCGCGTGGCCACACAGGTATGGGGTTGTTCGTGGTT
>NZ_LIQZ01000192.1:0-46276 GCF_001418655.1 Streptomyces phaeochromogenes
GGCCACCCCTACCCCTCCGCAACCACCACCGCAGAAGCCACCCCCGCGTCATGGCTCAACGACACATGCCACGACCGAACCCCCAGCTCAGCCGCCCGCGCAGCAACGGTCCCCGTAACCCGCAGCCGCGGCTGCCCGCTGCCCTCGACGTAGACCTCGGCATCGGTCCAGCGCAGCCCCCCCGGCGCGCCCAACGCCTTGGCCAACGCCTCCTTCGCCGCGAAGCGAGCGGCAAGGGAGGCGACACCCCGCCGCTCCCCGCTGGGCAACAGCAACTCGCTCTCCAGAAACAGCCGTTCGGCCATCCCGGGCGTCCGCTCCAACGACGCCCGGAACCGGTCGATCTCAGCTACGTCGATCCCGACACCGATGATGCTCATCCGGGGACTCTACGATCCGCCGGAAGAGGTCGAGCAACTCCGGCGGCTCGTCCTGTCGGCTGTCTTGCTGGTCAGCCAACGCTCAGGCCTGCTCAGGAGTGGTTCCAGGAACCTCCGGGTCCTCGGCGAACACGGGATGCGTCCACCCTTCCGATGGGCGAGATTAATGTTCAGGCGACGGCTGCCAGCTCGCACCACATGTACTTGCCCCGATTGCCGAATCTGGACAGCGGCTGCCAGCCCCAAGGGTCCGAGCACGCCCGGACCAGCGCGAGCCCCCGGCCAGGGCAACCCTCACCTTCCCGGCCGGAGCCTTCACCCCCTTCATAGAGGCGCTGAAGTCGCCCTACTCCACCGTCACCGACTTCGCCAGATTCCGCGGCTGATCCACCTCGTTGCCCCGGGCGGTAGCCAACTCGCAGGCGAACACCTGCAACGGCACAGTCGCCACCAGCGGCTGAAGCAGCGTCGGGGTGGCCGGGATCCGGATCAGGTGATCGGCGTACGGGACGACCGTCTCGTCCCCCTCCTCCGCGATCACGATCGTCCGCGCCCCCCGCGCCCGGATCTCCTGGATGTTCGACACGATCTTGTCGTGCAGGACGGACCGCCCCCGAGGCGACGGAACGACGACGACCACCGGCAGATCCTCCTCGATCAGAGCGATCGGCCCGTGCTTCAACTCCCCCGCCGCGAAGCCCTCGGCGTGCATGTAGGCGAGTTCCTTGAGCTTGAGCGCGCCCTCCAGGGCGACCGGATACCCCACATGCCGCCCCAGGAACAGCACGGTGTTCTTCGAGGCGAGCGACCGGGCCAGCTCCCGCACCGGCTCCATGGTCTCCAGCACCCGCTCGACCTCGCACGAGATCCGGGACAGGTCACGCACCACGGCCTGGATCTCGTCGCCCCACTTCGTCCCGCGGACCTGGCCCAGATACAGCGCCACCAGATAGCAGGCCACGAGCTGCGTCAGGAACGCCTTGGTCGAGGCGACCGCTACTTCCGGCCCCGCGTGCGTGTAGAGCACGGCGTCGGACTCCCGGGGAATCGTCGACCCGTTCGTGTTGCAGACGGCCAGCACCCTGGCCCCCTGCTCCCGCGCGTGCCGCAGGGCCATCAGCGTGTCCATGGTCTCGCCGGACTGCGAGATGGCGATCACCAGCGTCCGCGCGTCCAGGATCGGATCCCGGTACCGGAACTCACTCGCGAGCTCCACCTCGCACGGGATCCGCGTCCAGTGCTCGATGGCGTACTTGGCGATCAGCCCGGCGTGGAAGGCCGTACCGCACGCGACAATGACGACCTTGTCCACCTCGCGCAGCTCGGTGACGGGGATCCGTACCTCGTCGAGCGAGAGCGCCCCGCTCGCGTCGATGCGCCCGAGCAGCGTGTCGGCGACGGCCTTCGGCTGCTCGGCGATCTCCTTGAGCATGAAGTAGTCGTAGCCGCCCTTCTCGGCGGCGGAGACGTCCCAGTCGACGTGGTACGGCCGCACCTCGGCTGGCCGCCCGTCGAACCCGGTGACACTCACCGCGTCCCGCCGCAGCTCGACCACCTGGTCCTGCCCGAGCTCGATGGCGGACCGGGTGTGCGCGATGAAGGCGGCGACATCGGAGGCGAGAAAGGCCTCGCCCTCCCCGACCCCGACGACGAGCGGCGAGTTGCGCCGCGCGCCCACGACCACGTCCGGCTCGTCGGCGTGCGCGGCGACCAGTGTGAAGGCGCCCTCCAGCCGCCGGCACACCAGCCGCATGGCCTCGGCGAGGTCGGCGCAGGCGGAGAACTCCTCGGCGAGCAGATGCGCGACGACCTCGGTGTCGGTCTCGGAGGTCAGCTCGTGCCCCCGCTCCGCCAACTCGGCGCGCAGCGCGGCGAAGTTCTCGATGATGCCGTTGTGGACGACGGCGACGCGCCCCGCGTTGTCGAGATGAGGATGGGCGTTGGCGTCGGTCGGCCCGCCATGCGTGGCCCACCGGGTGTGCCCGATGCCCGTGGACCCGGTCGGCAACGGCCGCTCGACCAGCTCCTTCTCCAGGTTGGCGAGCTTCCCGGCCTTCTTCGCGGCGGCCATCCCGCCGTCCGCGAGCACCGCGACGCCCGCCGAGTCGTAACCCCGGTACTCCAGCCGCTTCAGTCCGGCCACCACCACATCGAGCGCCGACTGCGACCCCACGTATCCCACGATTCCGCACATGGCGGCAGCCTAGATGCCGACGCACGCCCCGCCCCGGCACCGCGTGCCCGATATCGGAAATTGCCGCCCGGAGGGTCCGGAGCGCTCGGAGCTCCCCTGCTCCCCTGTTCCCTACTCCCCGCGCTCGATCCGGTCGATCGCCTCCTGGACCATGCCCAGGTACTCGACCTCCTCGCAGCGCGGCTTGCTGCCCATCTCGTAGAGGTCGATGCAGTCGTAGAGGTACTCCCCCAGGTCCTCGTCCGGGAGGTCGACGGACAGCTCGCTGCAGACCCGGGCCTCGTGCTCCGCCGACGGGACGGCCCCGACGGCGGGCCCCGGTCTGCGTCTGCCGAATCCACGCACACGGAAACGCACGGCCATGACGACCACCCCAACCCCCGAGAACACCGGAAGGCGGCTCGCTCCCGGATGGGCGGACGCTATCCCCGTACGAGCGGGCGGTCCAGACTTCCGGACGCACCCGGGACCCACCCGGACGCGTGTAGAACGCACCGACGTGACGGACTCCACCCGCCACCCTGTTCAAACTCCCGTAACAATGAACTGTGATCTCACCGGTCTCCTCGTTGCCGCGGAGCGCCCACCGGCCCAGGCCGGAGGCGACTCCCTACCTCGACCTCACCCGCTCGGAATGGAGCGCGCTGCGTGAGAAGACGCCGCTTCCGCTGACCGCCGAGGAGGTGGAGAAGCTGCGCGGCCTGGGCGATGTCATCGACCTCGACGAGGTGCGGGACATCTATCTGCCGCTCTCCCGGCTCCTCAACCTCTACGTCGGCGCGACCGACGGCCTGCGCGGCGCCCTGAACACGTTCCTCGGCGAGAAGGGCTCCCAGTCCGGTACGCCGTTCGTGATAGGCGTCGCGGGCTCGGTCGCCGTCGGCAAATCCACCGTCGCGCGCCTTCTGCAGGCCCTGCTGTCCCGCTGGCCCGAGCACCCGCGCGTGGAGCTGGTCACCACGGACGGCTTCCTGCTGCCCACCAAGGAGCTCCAGGCCCGCGGCCTGATGTCGAGGAAGGGCTTCCCGGAGTCGTACGACCGCCGCGCGCTGACCCGTTTCGTCGCGGACATCAAGGCGGGCAAGGACGAGGTGACGGCCCCCGTCTACTCGCACCTCATCTACGACATCGTCCCCGGCAGGCGGCTCACCGTCCGCCGCCCGGACATCCTGATCGTCGAGGGCCTGAACGTCCTGCAGCCCGCCCTGCCCGGCAAGGACGGCCGCACCCGCGTCGGCCTCGCCGACTACTTCGACTTCAGCGTGTACGTGGACGCCCGGGCCGAGGACATCGAGGCCTGGTACCTCAACCGCTTCCGCAAGCTGCGCGCCACCGCCTTCCAGAACCCGTCCTCGTACTTCCGCAAGTACACGCAGGTGTCGGAGGACGAGGCCCTGGACTACGCCCGCACGACCTGGCGCACCATCAACAAGGTGAACCTCCTGGAGAACGTCGCCCCGACCCGTGGCCGCGCCACCCTCGTCGTCCGCAAGGGCCCGGACCACAAGGTGCAGAAACTGAGCCTGCGCAAGCTGTAGGCCAGTTGGAGAACGGCCGCGGACGAGCCGTGGACGGGCCGCGCGGCCGGTGTCCCGGGCCGTCACCCCTCGCGGCTACTCTGCGGGGCATGCTGCATCTCCGCCTGATCACCCCGGCCGACAGAACCGACGCCGTGGTCCGCCTGATCGAGGACACGGTCGGTACCACCCACCTGGCGGTCGTACCGGGTGCCGCCCGCAACCCCGCGGGCGACATCGTGATGGTCGACGTGGCGCGCGAGGCCGGCGACGAACTCATCGCCGGGTTGCGCGAGTTGAAGATCGACACGCACGGCTCGATCGCCGTCGAGAACATCGACCTGTCGCTGTCGGAGCGCGCCGACAAGGCGGCGGACGACGCGCCCGGCGAGGGCGCGGACGCGGTCCTGTGGGAGCACCTGGCGGACGCGACGCACGAGGAGTCGACGCTCTCGGTCACGTACATCGCCTTCATCACGCTCGCCACGATGATCGCGGCGTGCGGTGTGGTGCTCGACAACGCGATCCTGATCGTGGGCGCGATGGCGGTGGGCCCGGAGTTCGGCCCGCTGGCCGGCTTCAGCACGGCCCTGGTCCAACGGCGCCCGCGGCTGGCCCTGCGCTCCCTGATCGCGCTGCTGGTGGGCTTCGCGGTGGCGATGGCGGTGACGGTCGGCTTCAGCCTCTTCATGGACGGCCTCGGCCTGTTCAGCGAGGCCCAGTTGGAGGGCGACCGCCCCAACACCGCCTTCGTCTACGCCCCCGACGCCTTCTCGTTCGTCGTGGCGGTCCTCGCCGGCATCGCCGGCACCCTCTCCCTGACCTCGGCCAAGTCGGGCCTCCTGGTCGGCGTGGCCATCTCCGTCACCACGGTCCCGGCCGCCGCCAACGCGGCCGTCGCCCTCAGCTACGGAGACACCACCCAAACCATCGGCTCCACCAACCAACTCCTGCTGAACCTCTTGGGCATCGTCCTGGCAGGAACCCTGACCCTCCTGGCCCAGAAATGGCTGTGGTCAAGGCAGAGGGCGCGCGCCTAAGGGGCGCGAGGAACCGCGCAGCTTCCAGGGGCGCGGGGAACGGCGCAATCTTTCAGCTTCCAGGGGCGCAGGGAACGGCGCAGTCCTTTGCTTTTAGGGGCGCGGGGAACTGCGCACTCCAGCCACAACCAACCCGCACCCCGCAACGAACGGCTCCCCCCGCCCCCTACCCGGCCGAAGAATCAACCGAGCGCAGACTTCACCGCATCAGCCAACCGCCCCGCCACAGACCGAGCCTGATCAATATCCGCCGCCTCGACCATGACCCGAACCAACGGCTCGGTCCCGGAAGGCCGCAACAACACCCGCCCGGTGGCCCCGAGTTCCCGCTCGGCCTCACCCACCGCCGCGGCGAGCTCCGCGGACGTCCCCACCCGAGACCGGTCGACATCCGGCACGTTGATGAGAACCTGCGGCAACCGCTCCATCACGGACGCGAGTTCCCGAAGCGTACGACCGGTCTGGGCGACCCGCGCCGCGAGCAGCAGCCCGGTCAGCGTGCCGTCGCCCGTGGTCGCGTGGTCAAGGATGATCACGTGCCCGGACTGCTCGCCGCCGAGCGCGTACCCGTGCTCCTTCATCTCCTCCAGCACGTACCGGTCCCCGACCCCGGTCTGCACGAGGGACAGCCCCTCCCGCTCCATGGCCAGCTTGAACCCGAGGTTCGACATGACCGTCGCGACGACGGTGTCGGACCGCAGCTCGGAACGCTCCCGCATCGCGAGCGCGAGCACGGCGAGGATCTGGTCGCCGTCGACCTCAGCACCCGTGTGGTCCACGGCGAGGCACCGGTCGGCGTCACCGTCGTGCGCGATACCGAGAGCGGCCCCGTGCTCGATGACGGCGGCCTTGAGCAGGCCGAGGTGCGTGGAACCGCACCCGTCGTTGATGTTGAGCCCGTCCGGGTCGGCGCCGATCGTGACGATCTCGGCGCCGGCGCGGGTGAAGGCCTCGGGCGAGACCCGGGCCGCAGCGCCGTGCGCCTCGTCGAGGACGACCTTCAGACCGTCCAGACGGTTCGGAACGGCCGTGAGGAGATGGGCTACGTACTGGTCGAAGCCCTCCTCGTACGAGCGGACGCGGCCGACGCCCGAGCCGGTGGGCCGGTCCCAGGGAGCGCCGGTGCGGTGCTCCTCGTAGACGGCCTCGATCCGGTCCTCCAGCTCGTCGGCGAGCTTGTGTCCGCCGCGGGCGAAGAACTTGATGCCGTTGTCCGGCATGGCGTTGTGGCTGGCGGAGAGCATCACACCGAGGTCCGCGCCGAGCGCACCGGTGAGATACGCCACCGCGGGGGTCGGCAGGACGCCGACGCGCAGGACGTCCACGCCCGCGCTGGCGAGGCCCGCGACCACGGCGGCCTCCAGGAACTCCCCGGACGCGCGCGGGTCCCGGCCGACCACCGCCGTCGGCCGGTGGCCTTCGAAGGTTCCCGCTTCGGCCAGTACGTGCGCCGCCGCCACGGAGAGGCCGAGCGTGAGCTCGGCCGTCAGATCCGCGTTGGCGACACCACGTACGCCGTCCGTCCCGAAGAGTCGTCCCACTGGTGTCCTCCGAACTTGCTCAGGCTTACTCAGAAACGTGCGGCTCAGGCCAGGGGTCCGGCTGCGGCCCTTGTCAGGGTCCGGCTACGACCCCTGTCAGGTATATCCCCCGGACCTGTATATCTCCCAGGTCCGTCGCAAGGCTGCCGCCTTGCAGGCCTCTCTCGAGACAGACTTCCGGACCTGTTCCAAGGTTGTGGTAAACGAACGCCCCGGCGGCACAGAACGTGCCGCCGGGGCGTTTCGTGCAAAACAGCTGAGCGATATTTAGCGCTTGCTGTACTGCGGGGCCTTACGGGCCTTCTTGAGACCGGCCTTCTTGCGCTCGACCGCACGGTCGTCACGCTTGAGGAATCCGGCCTTCTTCAGGGCGCCGCGGTTGTTGTCCACGTCCGCCTCGTTCAGCGCGCGGGCCACGCCGAGGCGCAGGGCACCGGCCTGACCGGAGACGCCGCCACCCGAGATGCGGGCGACCACGTCGTAGCGGTCGTCGAGCTCGAGCACCTTGAAGGGCTCGTTGACTTCCTGCTGGTGCACCTTGTTGGGGAAGTAGTCCTCAAGGGTGCGACCGTTGATCTTCCACTTGCCGGAGCCCGGGACGATCCGGACGCGGGCGATGGCGTTCTTGCGACGGCCCAGGCCGGCGGCCGGCTGCGGGTCGCCGAAGCGGCCGGCGAGGGACTCCGAGGTGTACTCGCCCTCGACGGGCACCTCGGACTCGGTGGTGTACTGCTCGACATCGACAAGCTCGGTCTCAGTCTCTTCGACCGGCTGCTCGACAGTGGTCTCGGCCACGATTCTCCTCAGATTCTGTTCAGTCTTAGGGGGTGGCCGGAACTACTGCGCGACCTGGGTGATCTCGAACGGCACCGGCTGCTGAGCAGCGTGCGGGTGCTGGTCGCCCGAGTAGACCTTCAGCTTCGAGAGCACCTGACGGCCCAGGGTGTTCTTGGGGATCATGCCCTTGATGGCCTTCTCGACGGCCTTCTCGGGGTTCTTCGCCAGCAGCTCGTCGTAACGGACGGAGCGCAGACCACCCGGGTAACCGGAGTGGCGGTACGCCAGCTTCTGGGTCTTCTTGTTGCCGGAGAGGTGCACCTTGTCGGCGTTGATGATGATGACGAAGTCACCAGCGTCGACGTGGGGGGCGTAAATCGGCTTGTGCTTGCCCCGGAGGATGTTCGCGGCGGTGGTCGCCAGACGGCCCAGGACGACATCCTGAGCGTCAATGACATACCACTGGCGAGTGATGTCGCCGGGCTTGGGGCTGAACGTACGCACTTCGTAGCCTTCGCTTCTTCAGTGGATGGGTCCTGACACATGGCATCACTGAAGCGATCGTGCAGCTGGGGACGACAATGCCGGGGACGCTGCCCGTATGCCGCCCACTGGTAACTGCTCCAGGGAACCTACGTAAGGGCCTCTCGCGTGAGAACGACCAAGCCGATACGCATAACGAACTGCAAGAGTACTCGCGCCGCCCCGGAAGGGTCAAAACGAGTGACCCCGCCCCTCCCCGGCTCGTACCAACCACCCCGAGATACCCCCTTTGGCCTCATTCCCGCTTGACACATCAGGGGTCCCGGTGCTGCCGGAGACGGACCAGCACGCCCCTTGTCCCGTCTAAGATGCGCCCCATGAGCTTTGGGCAGGGGGGACCCTCGTGGGGTTCCGGGGGATCAGGTTCTCAACCGCCTCAGTGGGGCGGTCAGTCACCGGACTGGGCGGCGCTGGCCGAGGCGTCCGAGACGCGCAACCGGCGCCGCAGATGGCTGCTGATCGGCGGAGGCGCGCTGGCCACGGTCGCGGTCGGCACGGCCGTCGCCATGGCCGTGGTCTCGGCGGACGGCAACGAACAGGCGTCGAACCGGCCTGCCTCCGAGCTGCCCACGTCCGCGGCCATCCCCTCGGACACCACGGGCACCGGCCCGTCCTTCGAGGAGACCTCGGCGCCGCCGCCGCTGGATCCGAAGGACTTCATAGGCAACGTCAAGAAGGACACCGCGCCGCTCGCTCCGGACCTCCTCTTCCCGGGTACGCAGCTGACGATGGGCGAGACCGTCTACAAGAAGGGCGCGATGGCGTCCACGAAGAACTGCGCGTCGGCCGCCCAGGGCACGCTCGGCCCGGTTCTCACCAAGAACGACTGCACCCGCTTCATGCGTGTCACGTACGAGAAGGACGGGATCGCGGTGACGGTGGGCGTGGCCGTCTTCGACGCCGAGGGCCAGGCCCTCAAGGCGAAGAACGACGCCGACGCCAAGAGCGTCGTCCAGTCCCTGTCCGGCGAGGGCGTCCCCACCTTCTGCCGCTCGGCGATCTGCCGCTCGACCACCAACTCGTACGGCCGCTACACGTACTTCACGGTCGCCGGTTTCACCAACGGCAAGGACGTGACCCAGAAGGACTCCAAGGTCTTCACCACCGGCGACGACCTGGCCGAGTTCACCTTCCGCCAGATCCACCGCCGCGGCGAGTCCCAGGCGTCCGCGGCCGCCAACCAGTAGACCGCGCCAGTAGACCTCGTTCGACCGGCGGAACGGCCGCCGGAGAACAGAACGGCGGCCCGCCCCCCGGCAGGCCGCCGTCCCCTTGTCTACTCGCCTACTGCTGCTCGCGCTTCTGCACGCCTACCTGCGCGCATGCCTACTTGTGCTTGAGCCGCAGCTTCACCGGCACCACGGCCGACTCCAGCTGCGTACGCAGGGTCATCTTCGAGACACCCTCGGTCCGCTCCTCGAAGCGGATCGGGATCTCGACGGCCGCGTGACCTGCCCGTACGGCCTTGAACTTGAGCTCGACCTGGAAGCTGTAGCCCGCGCTGTCCAGGGAGTGCAGGTCGACGTCGCGCAGGGTCTGGGCCGACCACAGGTTGAAGCCCGCCGTGATGTCGCGGATCTTCGTGCCGAGCACCGTACGCGCGTAGCGGTTGGCGAAGCGGGACAGCAGCACGCGGTGCGCGCCCCAGTCGTCGTCGAGCTGGCCGCCCTCGACGTACCGGCTGCCGATGACCAGGCCGACGCCCGAGGCCACGGCGGTGCCGAGCATCCGTGGGACCGCTTCCACGGGGTGGCTGCCATCGGCGTCCATCTGCACGACGTACTGCGCGCCCTCGTCGACGGCGGCGCTCATGCCCGCGACGTACGCACGCCCCAGGCCGTCCTTCTCGGTCCGGTGCAGCACGCTCATCCGGCGCCGCCCGTCCCAGTTGTACTTCTCCGCCAGCTCCTCGGCGATCCGTCCTGTACCATCCGGACTAGAGTCGTCCACTACCTTCAAGTGGAGCCCGTTCAGCGGCAGTTGAAGCACAGCCTCGGCCATTCTCGGCAGATTGGCAGCTTCGTTGTACGTAGGCATCACCACGGTGACAGCCACGTCCGCCCCCACGTCGTACGACATCTCTTTCCCTCCCCATTTCTCTGTTTGCCCCCCACCGGACGCGGGACTCGGCCCGCGTCCGGAAACCCAACTCAGGTATGCACCTTGCGCTTGGCGGCGTCGTCCTTTTCCTCGGACGAGTCGTCCGTCGCCGCGCGTGTCCTTTCGAGGAGCACGAGCTGGAGGTATTTGAGCTTCTTAGTCTTCACGACCTTGAAGCTTCGCTGGATCACGGTCGCCGACGTCTTCGGCATGCCGCTGAACGGCTTCCCGTCGAGCGTGGTCGACACGAGCCAGAGCCGGTCGGCCTTGGCCAGGCACTTGGCGGGATGCGGGCACTCGGCCGCGTCGAACGAGCCCCGCTCCTGCGGTGTGCGGTACATCAGCCAGTCCTTGGGCCGGCCCGCGTCGTCGCGCAGCTCGTAGTCCATGGCCCGGCGCTCGGTCTGCACACCGCTGAAGACGATGCCGTCGCCCTTCTTCTGCCCGGCCTCGATGAGCTGCGCGGCGCCCCGGAAGTCCGGCTCGCCCAGCGCGTTCTGCCGGGTCTCACGGATGCCGGGCAGCGACTGGAAGGCGATTCCGGCGACCGTGGCCGCCACGAGCACCCAGCCGAAGCCGCGCCGGGCCGCCGCACCCGTACCGGCCTTCGCCCCGGCCACCGGGCCGGCTATCCGGACCACCGCGACGGCCGCGAGCAGCACCCACGCGGGTGCCGTGAACTGCAGATAGCGCGGCAGGAAGAGGTGCAGCTGCGCGGCGGTGACATAGGTCACCAGCGGCGGCAGCACGATCCAGGCGGCCAGCGGAAGGGCCATCCGGCCGGCGAAGAACAGCCCGACCGTGCCGAGCGCCATCACCGGTACGGCCACCGCCCAGGAACCGAAGAGGTTCATGGGGAAGTCCATCAGGTCGTCGATGCCGGGGTTGTTCCAGGCGATCTGGCCGCTCTGGCCCGAGCCCGAGACGGCCATCGGGACGACGAAGCACATGCCGAGCGTGAAGGCCGCCGCGTACGCCCAGCCCACGATCTTGTCGCCCGAGCGGCGCGCGATCACGATCATCACGAGATGTGCGCCGAGCACCGCCATCGAGGCCAGGTGGCTCCAGCCGATCAGCGGCACCGACAGGGTGTAGGCGACCCACACCTTGAACGACGGCTTGTCCAGCGCCCGGGCGAGCAGCAGCGTCGACAGCAGCACCGCCGCCACGGCGAAGGCGTACGGCCTGATCTCCTGCCCGTACCGGGTGGTGAACGGCATGACGGCGACGGCCAGCCCCGCGAGGATGCCCGCCTGGGTGGTGAACAGCCGCCGCCCGAGCAGGGCGAGCAGACCGGCCGAGGCCGCCATGGCCACCGCGCCCGGGATGCGCATCGCGGTCGGGGAGTCCCCGGCCACCGCGAGCCACATGTGCATGAGCACGTAGTACGGCGTGAACACCACGTCGATCGAGCGGATCAGCAGGCTCAGGTCGTGGAACGACAGCGAGGCCGCCCACCAGGTGGCGTGCTCGTCCCGCCACAGCTGCCGGTCGCCGATCCCGCGCCAGATCATGGCGAAGGCGAGCGCCGTGGGCAGCAGAAACGTCACGGCAGTGACGAGCCGGCCGCCCTTCGACTCCTCGGGCTCGTCCTCCCCGGGCTCGTCCGCGGGCGGCTCCGGGTCCACCGGCGCCGGCGCGACGGGCTCGGCGGCCCGCGCCTGCTGCTGCCCGGGCGCGCTGTAGGCGCCCTGATCGGTGTACTGACCGGGGTCGGCGTACTGGCCGGGAGCCGCGTACGCGCCCTGCGCCGGGTCCGCATAGGTGCCCTGACCAGGACCGGCGTAGCCGCCCTGACCGTCGGCGTACGCGCCCTGCCCGGCGTAGGAGCCCTGACCCGCGTACGGATCATGGCCACCCTGGGCATCGGGATATCCGCCGCCGTACGGCGGAGAGGCATTGACACTCATCGCTTCACCCAAATCCGGAACGCGCCGTCGCCCTTACTCGTGGTGAAGCGCGACACGGCTGCCAGGCGGTAGTGGGAATTGCCGCGCAGCGCGTCGGTCACGGCCGTATCGACCTCGGGCGTGACCGTCCCGCGCAACACGATGACGTCGAACTTCGCGTCCTTGACCGCGGCACTGTAGGCATCGGTGCCGGAGTGCTGCTTGCCCTTCTTGTCCTTGTAGTCCATGCCGAACGTGCTCTGCCACTGGTCGTAGTCGGTCTTGTCCCGCAGGTAGTACGCGGGGACCTCGTGCTCCTCGGCGAGGTAGCTGCCCTTGCGGTCGACCATGTTGCGCAGGATCGCCGTCATCTCCTTGGAGTCCGGGAAGCTGTACGCCTGCTGGGACTGCACCATGCCGAACACCAGCGTCAGGACGTAGAGCATGATCCCGAGCTGCGGGTGCCGGAAGTGCGGGCCGACGAGCCGGGACATGCCGAGGCCCGCCATCGGTCCGGCGAAGAGCAGACCGAAGCCCACGTGCTTGAAGAGCGAGATCTCGGTCTGCAGGTGGATCTGGTAGACGGGGGCGAGCAGCGCGGTGCCGGTCAGCACCACACCGAGCGATATCCGCCGGAACCTGCCCGGTCCCTGCTTGTCGACCCACGGCATCTCGCCCATGCTCGGGCGGATCACATAGGCGATGGAGCCCCCGAGCGCGGCGAGGAACATCAGCCCGCCCCACTCGGAGCTGTGCTGCAGGATCGTCGCCGCCGTGTCGGCGCCCTTGGCACGGTCGGTGGTGGTCTGGCTGATACCGCCGAGCGACCCGGTGTAGAGGTAGGACGCGACCAGCATGGCGAGCATCGCCCCGCCGAACACCACACCGCGGGCGAACGCGAGCAGCCCGCGGTACCGGTAGGTGGTCAGCACCGCCAGGACCACCAGGGTCGGCAGGTACAGACCCGCCGCGTACTTGGTGCCGAAGGCGAGGAACGCCGGGGGCGCCGCGAGCACGACCGCCAGGATGTGCGAGCGGCCGGTCCGTACGACGATCCAGAACGACAGCGCGAGCAGGAAGATCGCCGCGGCGTCGAAGGTGGCGAAGTTGCCGAGGAACACCGTCGACTGGATGACCGAGAACAGCGCCGCCGCGCCGAGCGCCGCCCGGACGTTGAACATCCGGCGGGTCGTCGCGTACAGCAGCGCGGTCGCGCCGAGCATGAAGAAGAGGCTGACGATACGCACTCCGGCGAGCCCGGCCACGCTGTCGACCATGGCCGCGAGCACCGGGTACAGCTTCGGGTAGCCCGAGAAGTAGCCCTCGAAGTCACCCGGCACGGGCGTCCCGTGCAGGATGTTCCCGACCTCGTAGTGGCCGGCCGCGATGTAGAGCGCCTCGTCCTGGAACGCGGTGCCGCGCAGCCGCAGCGAGAGCCCGGTCTGGATCAGCAGGACGCAGAGCATCACCCAGCGGCCCAGCAGCTTGCTGCGCCCGCCGTCCACCGCCCACGCCGACTCCTGCACCGGCGGCAGCGTGTATCCCGGCTTCTCCTCCGACTCGGCCTCGGGCTCCACGGACGCGGGAGCCGCCTCCGGCTCGACCGCGGTGTACGAGGCGTACGGGTCGTAGGGCGCGTAGGTGTCGTAGGTCTGCTGGTCCGGGTACGAGGTCGTCCGGTCGTGGACGTCGAAGCGCCAGCTGCCGGTCTCCGTGACATAGCCGCCCTGGTAGGCCTGCTGCTCCTGGTACGGAGGGTAGGTCGGCTGTACCCGGGGCCGGGTCTGGGCCTGCTGCGCGTACTGCCGCAGGCTCTCCTGCTGCGCGTACCGCCGCTGGTCCTCGTCGGTGGCGGCGTACTGCTGCTGGTTTCCGTGACCGTACTGCTGTTGTTGCTGGTGCTGCTGTTGCTGCCCGTTCTGCTGGTACTGCTGCGGGTACCCGTTGTCGGCGTACTGCTGCTGGCCCTGCTGTTGTTGCCCCTGCTGATGCCCCTGCGCCTGGCCCTGCTGCTGCCCGTACCCGTACTCGTCGTGCAACTCGGAGTCGTCCGCCCAGGTGGGCGTGCGTCGGTCGCTCATGGCTTCGTCACATCGAATCCGAAGCTGGAGTTCGCCGCCTGCTGCTTGAAGGTCTTCTCCGACAGCGGACCGCTGTTGATGCGCCAGTCCGTCTCCTTGTCGAAGTTGAACCAGACGAACCCGATGACGTCGTCGCGCTGCACGGTCCCCTGGAAGAGGGACTTGATGTCGGCGGGCTTGCGCTCACCGGCCTGCGCGGCGGTCTCCGCGATGATGAACGGCTTGTTCGTGAAGCCGCGGATCTGCGTCATCGTCGGCCCGTACAGCGTCTGGTACGTGTTGGGGCCGGTGGCCGCGTAGTAGCCGATGACACCGACCCAGTCGACGTAGTCGTCGCCCGGCCAGTACGGCTTGAGCTTCACCTTCGGCATCGGGTGGGTGACGTTCGGGCTCCACACCCAGATGACCTGGGTGGCGCCCTCGTCGTCGAAGAGGTCGTGGATGTGCTTGTACGCGGCGGTGAAGTCGGCGGCGCTGGTCTTCTTGGTGCCCCACGGGTACCAGAAGCCGTTCATCTCGTGCGCGAAGCTGATCGCGACGGGGAGGTTCAATTCCTTGACGGACTTCGCGTACTCACGGATGTACTTGTCCTCCTTGCCGGAGGCGATGTCCTTCATGCTGGTCTCGAAGGGCTCCCAGGCGATGAACGCGACAGAGCCGTAGTCCCAGGAGTTCTTCACGAGCTCCTGCTCGTACTGGTCGCCCCAGGCGGAGTAGAACTCGATCAGGTTGGGCTTCTTGCCGGCGCGCTTCGCGAAGTCCTCGACGGCCTTCATCTTGGCGGGAGCGCCGTCGGCGGCCACGCCCAGGTACTTCTTCTTCGGGTCCAGCAGCGGCCGCACGTCGTACGGCGGCTCCGGCTTCGCGGACTCACTGGCCTCACCGGTGCCCTCGGCACCCGGCTGCTCGCCCTGTCCGCGCTCGTACTGGTCGCGGCCCTCCTCGGAGAACGTGCTGCACCCGGCCAGCAGCGCACCGGCGATGAGCGTGGCGGCGAGCGCCCGCACGGGACGTGATGCCCGCACTCGGCGTACGGAAAAACTCATGCGGTCGCTTCCTGCACTTCCTGGGCACGCGGCTGTACGAGGACACGGCCGACGACCATCGCGTAGAAGAGGCCGGCGGACAGCATCAGCGCGAAGTCCGGCGGATAGAGGGTGAGCATGCGCCAGGCGGCGACGATGATCCACAGGACGGCGGTACCGCCGGTCCAGAAGATCATGCAGTTCCAGTAGCGGCGCATGCCGTTCTTCTTGGCGCCCGCCGAGCCCGTGGGCTTCCAGCCCATCGGACGTCCCCGCAGCACGTCCCAGACCGCGAAGACGTGCGACCACCCGTACATGATCCGGACGGCCCAGGCCTCAAGACGGTACGGAGCCCGGTGCCACAGCGGCAGGACCAGCGTCACGTACGCGACGCTCGGCAGCACCCACAGGGCGGCCTCGGCGCGCAGCAGGTCGGGCCGCAGGATCATCAGGGCGAGCGGGATGACCGGCGCGATGAACGTGGCGAGCGCGGTCTGAAGGTAGTAGAGGAACCCCGACACATAGCAGAGCCGGGTCTTGAACTTGAGGTCCATCTCCCAGAACCGCTTGCTGGTGAGGAGCTCAAGAGAGCCCATGCACCAGCGGTACTGCTGGTTGTGGAAGGCACCGGCCGTGTCCGGGCACACACCGGCGGACAGCGCGACGGGCACGTAGCGCAGCTTCCAGCCCAGGGCCCTCAGGTCGAAGCCGGTGTACATGTCCTCGGAGTGCTCGATCAGCGTGATGCCGTTGGTCTGCTCCAGGGCCGCGCGCCGGTAGACGGCGCACGAACCGACGCAGATGGAGCCGTCCAGGTCCTCACGGGAGGTCTGCACGGACCGGTAGAACTGCTCCTGCACCGCGCCCGCGCCGCGCTCGATCCAGTTCTGCGCGTCGACGATACGGAAGAACTGCGGCGACTGCACGATGGCGCACTTCTCGTCGTCGTCCATGTGCGGCAGCAGCTCGTCGAGCAGGTCGGCGCGCGGCGCGAAGTCGGCGTCCAGGATGAGGATGTGGTCGCCGTCGGTCTTCTCGAAGGCGTGGTTGAGGTTGCCGGCCTTCTTGAACCAGCCGCGGTTGGGCCGCACCACATAGTTGAACCCGAAGTCGCGGGCCATCGCCCCGACCTCTTCCTCGGCCGCGTCGTCCAGGACGTACGTGTTCACGACACCCTGGTAGCTGTCCGCGAGGCGGTTCACATGGACCCAGGTGTTGTGGAGCACCTCCAGGGGCTCACCGCACACCGGCAGGAAGATGTCCACGCTCGGGTACACCGCTGGGCGCCACTGGCGTACGAGACGCTTGTGGCCCTTGATGTCGAAGTCCTTGCTGAGCCCGTCGAGGTACAACGAGATCAGGTAGTCCGCGATGATGAACGCCAGCAGCGGCAGCGTCAGCCAGAACCACGGGCTCGACGCCGTGAACAGGAACTGGCTCATCGCCAGACACGCGAAGCTGATCAGCGAACCGACCGTCAGCACCCACAGGTGCCGACGGGAGTACGAGTACTTCTCGACGTCGTCAGGCGGCGTCGGCAGGAGCCCATGACTCTGCGGCGTCCTTTTTCGTTTCCTGTTCTGCGGAACACGAGCAGTCCCCACTGCACTCATGCAAAACCCCCGGGGCCGTTGCGGCCCGTTACCCCCACCCGAACTCGGCCAACCCCTAATCGAACCTTCAGCCGAGCAGCGGAATCATAACCGAGTTTCAGAGGTTACGTCCGAACGTACGTGTTACGCAGGGGTTTCATCACGCGCCACAGCGGGCATACGTAGCCACTTGCCCCTTTGTTCTAGGGTCTCGGCTCCCGTCAGCAGCACCCCGCCCCCGGCAGGGTCCGCCGGTTTCGCGCCTCTTTGTTCCGCGCCGCAAGCAACTCGTCGGCCGGATACCCGACCTCTTCGAGCGTCAGCCCGTGCGGCCGCACCACATGCACGGCCGAATCCCGCACCCCCGCGGCGAGCACCTTCCCGGGCCAGTCGGCCGCCCGGTGCCCGTCCCCCACGAACAGCAGCGCCCCGATCAGCGACCGCACCATGTTGTGGCAGAACGCATCGGCCCGCACGGTGGCGGTGATGACCCCGTCGCTCCCCCGCTCCAGACTCAGCTGCTGAAGCGTACGGATGGTCGTGGCACCCTCCCGCTTCTTGCAGTAGGCGGCGAAGTCATGCTCACCGAGCAACCGCTCCGCGGCCTCGTTCATGGCGTCGACGTCGAGCGGCCAGTCGTGCCACAGGACATGGCTGCGCAGCAGCGGATCGACGCCACCGGGGTTGTCGGTGACGCGATAGGCGTACCGCCGCCAGACGGCCGAGAACCGCGCGTTGAAGCCGCTCGGCGCCTCCCTGACGGCCCACACCCGCACGTCCTTGGGCAGCCGTCCGGCCAGCCGCTTGAGCAGCTTCTCCCGGTGCTCGTCCCACAGCTCCACCGGCAGATCGACATGAGCCACCTGCCCGCGCGCGTGCACGCCGGCGTCCGTCCGCCCGGCGACGGTCAGCTCGTACGTCGTGTCCTTCGACCGGGTGACGGTCCGCAGCGCGGCCTCGATCTCCCCTTGAACGGTCCGGCGCCCCCCGGCCTGCTTGGCCCACCCGGAGAACTCGCTCCCGTCGTACGACAGGTCGAGACGGACACGGACATGGCCGGGCTGAACTTCGTCACTCACCCTGGATCCTTTCAGGTACGAAAAAGCGGGCCCGCCCCTGGAAGGAACGGACCCGCTCAAGCACGCCCTGTAAGGGGCGCGGGGAACTGCGCGACCAGTCACGACGGACCAGCGGCCAAAGGAAGGCCTTACGCCTCCTTGGACTCCTCGGCCTCGTCAGCCTTGGTCACATCGACCTTGGCGTCCTCGACCTTGGCGTCCTCGACCGGAGCCTCGACAACAGCCTCGGCGTCCTTGGCGGAGCGCTTCGTCGCCGCCTCGGCCTCACCGGTGGCCTGCTGGGCCACGGTCAGGGCCTCCACCAGCTCGATGACAGCCATGGGCGCGTTGTCGCCACGGCGGTTACCGATCTTGGTGATACGGGTGTAGCCACCCGGACGGTTCTCGTAGCGCGGGCCGATCTCGGTGAAGAGCGTGTGCACGATGCTCTTGTCCGTGATGACCGAGAGCACCTGACGGCGGTTGTGAAGGTCGCCCTTCTTCGCCTTGGTGACCAGACGCTCGGCGTACGGCCGGAGCCGACGGGCCTTCGCCTCGGTGGTCGTGATCTTGCCGTGCTCGAAGAGCGACTTCGCGAGGTTCGCGAGAAGCAGCTTCTCGTGCGCGGCACTGCCGCCCATACGGGCACCCTTGGTGGGCTTCGGCATGGTGTTTCTCCTAGGTGTCTGCCCCGGCCGTATCAGGTACCGAAGTCAGTATCCGAGCGGGCGGCTGCCCGTCGAAGATCCGGGGCGCCCTTGTCAGAGCGCCTCGGAGGGTCCGCGCCCCGTGAGGGGCGCGGGGAACTGCGCGACCAGTCACAACGGTCCCGCAGCCAAAACAAACAGTGGACCCGAGCCCTTAGTACTGCTCGGTCTCCACAAAGCCCGCGTCCGCGTCGTCGTCGGCACCAAAGGCGTCGGCAGCGGCGGTCGGGTCGAACCCGGGAGGCGAGTCCTTCAGAGCAAGACCCATCCCGGCGAGCTTCGCCTTGACCTCGTCGATCGACTTCGCACCGAAGTTACGGATGTCGAGCAGGTCCGCCTCGGACCGAGCCACGAGCTCACCCACGGAGTGGATGCCCTCGCGCTTGAGGCAGTTGTACGACCGAACGGTGAGCTCGAGCTCCTCGATCGGCAGGGCGAGATCGGCGGCGAGCGCGGCGTCCGTCGGGGACGGGCCCATGTCGATGCCCTCGGCGTCGATGTTGAGCTCGCGGGCCAGACCGAACAGCTCGACCAGCGTCTTACCGGCGGAGGCCATGGCGTCACGGGGACGCATGGCCTGCTTGGTCTCGACGTCGACGATCAGCTTGTCGAAGTCGGTGCGCTGCTCGACACGGGTCGCCTCGACCTTGTACGTGACCTTCAGAACGGGCGAGTAGATGGAGTCGACCGGGATGCGCCCGATCTCCTGACCGACCTGCTTGTTCTGAACAGCCGAAACGTAGCCACGGCCACGCTCGACCGTGAGCTCCATCTCCAGCTTGCCCTTGCCGTTGAGCGTGGCGAGGACGAGGTCGGGGTTGTGGACCTCGACACCGGCCGGGGGCGCGATGTCGGCGGCGGTGACCAGACCCGGACCCTGCTTGCGCAGGTACATCACGACCGGCTCGTCGTGCTCCGAGGAGACGACCAGCTGCTTGATGTTGAGGATCAGGTCGGTGACGTCCTCCTTGACGCCCGGCACGGTGGTGAACTCGTGCAGGACACCGTCGATGCGGATGCTGGTGACAGCCGCACCGGGGATGGAGGAGAGAAGAGTCCGGCGGAGCGAGTTGCCGAGGGTGTAGCCGAAGCCCGGCTCCAGCGGCTCGATCACGAACCGGGAGCGGAACTCGTCGACGACCTCTTCGGTCAACGAGGGACGCTGAGCGATCAGCATGAAGTGAATCCTTCAGTCAGGGGCACCCACTATTTGATGCCCTTGCCACCGGGCGGTAGCCCGTTGTGTTACAGCTACAAGGGTACGGGCGGCACGGCCCCGAAAGGCCATACCGCCCGGACCCCAGAAAAATCAAGACAACCGTGCGTCAGACGCGACGGCGCTTGGGCGGACGGCAGCCGTTGTGCGGCGTGGGCGTCACGTCCTGGATGGAGCCGACCTCAAGACCGGTCGCCTGAAGCGAACGGATGGCCGTCTCGCGACCCGAGCCCGGGCCCTTCACGAAGACATCGACCTTGCGCATGCCGTGCTCCTGCGCGCGGCGGGCGGCCGACTCGGCGGCCATCTGCGCGGCGAAGGGGGTGGACTTGCGCGAGCCCTTGAAGCCGACGTGGCCGGCGGAGGCCCAGGAGATCACGTTGCCCGAGGGGTCCGTGATCGAGACGATCGTGTTGTTGAACGTGCTCTTGATGTGCGCGTGGCCGTGAGCGACGTTCTTCTTTTCCTTGCGGCGCACCTTCTTGGCAGCGCCCTGACGACCCTTGGGGGGCATCTATAACTCCTACGGGGAGGTGGTCGGTCCTACAGCGAAGACCGCTGATGAAGCGTTGTCCGCTGGGACTACTTCTTGCCCGGCTTCTTCTTGCCGGCGATGGCGCGACGCGGGCCCTTGCGGGTACGAGCGTTCGTGCTGGTGCGCTGACCGTGGACGGGCAGGCCACGACGGTGGCGCAGACCCTGGTAGCAGCCGATCTCGACCTTGCGGCGGATGTCGGCCTGAACCTCGCGGCGGAGGTCACCCTCGGTCTTGAAGTTGTTGTCCACGTACTCGCGGATCCTGACCAGCTCCTCCTCGGAGAGGTCACGAACGCGGGTGTCGGGGTTGACGCCGGTGTCGGCCAGCGTCTTCTGCGAGAGGGTCCGGCCGATGCCGAACACGTAGGTGAGGGCAACCTCCACGCGCTTTTCGCGCGGGATGTCAACACCGGAAACGCGTGCCATTCAATGGCTCCAGTTGTCGTTCGGAGGTCTTCCGCAGAACCGGTTCCCAGCCGCCGTATGAGGTACGACTTGGGTCCCCAGCCTCCGACCGGGGGTATCGGAATCCCTGCGAACAGTGGATCCGGGCTCTGCGTATGAACATGTGCTACTTGCGTCGCGCGAAGCTCTGCGGGTGCAGAGGGTTCGGTCGTGCGTCAGCCCTGGCGCTGCTTGTGCCGCGGGTTTTCGCAGATGACCATGACCCGGCCGTGACGGCGGATCACCCTGCACTTGTCGCAGATCTTCTTGACGCTCGGCTTGACCTTCATTGGGTGAGGTTCTCCGGGTCAGTGCCACCGCCCCGCGGAATACGGGACACAGGCAAGATCTACTTGTACCGGTAGACGATCCGGCCACGGGTCAGGTCGTACGGAGACAACTCCACCACGACCCGGTCGTCAGGGAGGATGCGGATGTAGTGCATGCGCATCTTGCCGCTGATGTGTGCCAGGACCTGGTGGCCGTTCTGGAGCTCGACCTTGAACATGGCGTTCGGAAGAGACTCGACGACAGTGCCCTCGATCTCGATGGCACCTTGCTTCTTGGCCACGCTTCGCCCTTCGAATCGACTACCTTGATCGACCCCGCGCTTACTGCACGCAGACATGCAGATGCACGAGAGCCGACGAGTCAGTCTACGCCAGGGCCCTCGGAAAGACGAATCGAGATAGCCTGCCCCGCACGGAAGATCCCTAAGCAGCGGGCTTGTCCCCATCACTGGGAACGGGGCCCGGCAGAGGCGCCCCCGATAGGGGCGCGGGACTGTATCGATGTGCGGCTCCGCCGCGTGGGCGCAACCAGCCCCCACAGGGCCGCAGCCGCGGCACATGCACCAGCCCACCCCTACGGAGCGAACTCAGCCCAGAGGGTCAGGAGCCGCCGTGATCCCATACTCGGCCAGCTTCGCCCTGCCCCCGTCGGGAGCCGTCAGCACGAGCGGACCGGCCTCCGTCAGAGCGACAGAGTGCTCCCAGTGGGAGGACCACGTGCCATCCGTCGTGATGACGGTCCAGTCGTCCGAGAGAACCTCGGTCTTCGGCGTACCCAGCGAAACCATGGGCTCAATGGCGAGGCAGAACCCGGGAACGAGCTTCGGCCCCTTCCCTCGCCGCCGCTCCACGTAGTTCAGCAGATGCGGGTCCATGTGCATCTCGGTGCCGATGCCGTGGCCGCCGTAGTCCTCGACGATCCCGTACTTGCCGCCGCCGGGCTTCGGCTGCCGCCGGATGTACGTCTCGATGGCGCGGGAGACGTCGACGAGCCGGTTCCCCAGCTTCATGGCCGCGATCCCGGCCCACATCGACTCCTCGGTCACCCGGGACAGCTCAATGAGCTCCGGAGCGTGACCGGACCCGACGAAGGCGGTGAAGGCGGCGTCCCCGTGCCAGCCGTCGACGATGGCGCCGGCGTCGATCGAGATGATGTCGCCGTCCTTGAGCACGACGTCGTCGCTCGGGATGCCGTGCACGACGACCTCGTTCGCCGAGGTGCAGATCGTCGCGGGGAAGCCGCCGTATCCCAGGAAGTTCGACTTGGCGCCGTGCTCGGCCAGCACCTTGCGGGCGACCTCGTCGAGGTCCTTCGTCGTGGCCCCGGGTACCGCCGCTTCCCGTGTCGCGCTGTGGACGGCGGCGACGACCAGGCCCGCCTCACGCATCTTGGCGATCTGCTCGGGGGTCTTGATCTGCACCATGAGGGCCCGCGCTCTCCGTCTTCTCTGCCTGCTCGGTTACGTACACAACAGTACGGCCGCGGCGCCCCACAAGGGCACCGCGGCCGAACCAGCCAGGACGACTACTTGTCGTCGCCGCCCTCGCTGTCGTTCTTGCCCTCGGACTGGCTCTTGAGGGCGTCCATCGCGCGCTTGGTGACGTCGTCCACCTTGCCGAGCGCCGAGATCGTCACGACCAGGCCCTGGGCCCGGTAGTAGTCGATGATCGGCTCGGTCTGCGTGTGGTAGACCTCCAGGCGCTTGCGGACGGTCTCCTCGGTGTCGTCGTCCCGCTGGTACAGCTCGCCGCCACAGGCGTCGCAGACGTCCGTCTTCTTCGGCGGGCTGTACGTCACGTGGAAGACATGACTCGAATCCCTGCGGCAGATGCGGCGGCCGGCGATGCGCTTGACCACCTCGTCCTCGGGGACCTCCAGGTCGAGCACCGCGTCCAGCTCCACAGCGTCGCCCTTGAGCGCCTGGTCGAGCGCCTCGGCCTGCGAGACGTTCCGCGGGAAGCCGTCGAGCAGGAAGCCGTTGGCGGCGTCCGGCTGCTCCATGCGGTCCCTGGCCATGGCGATCGTGACCTCGTCCGGCACAAGGTTGCCCTCGTCCATGTACGACTTCGCCAGTTTGCCGAGTTCGGTCTGCTGGCTGATGTTCGCACGGAAGAGGTCGCCCGTGGAGATGTGCGGAATCGACAGGTTCCGGGCAAGGAACGCGGCCTGCGTTCCCTTGCCCGCACCGGGCGGCCCGACGAGGACGATACGCATCAGCGGAGGAACCCTTCGTAATTGCGCTGCTGGAGCTGGCTCTCGATCTGCTTCACCGTCTCCAGACCCACACCCACGATGATCAGGATGCTGGTACCACCGAACGGGAAGTTCTGGTTTGCCCCGAAACCAACCAACGCCATCGTCGGTACGAGAGCGATCAGACCCAAGTACAGCGAACCTGGCCAGGTGATCCGGTTGAGTACGTATCCCAGGTACTCAGCGGTCGGCCGGCCAGCCCGGATGCCCGGGATGAAGCCACCATACTTCTTCATGTTGTCCGCGACTTCCTCGGGGTTGAACGAGATAGCCACGTAGAAGAAGGCGAAGAACACGATCAGCAAGAAGTACGTGCTGATGTAAATCGGGTGGTCACCCTTGGTGAGGTTCTGTTCGATCCAGGTCTTCCAGCCGGACGTCCCACCTGCGAACTGAGCGATCAGCGCCGGGATGTAGAGCAGCGACGAGGCAAAGATCACAGGGATGATGCCGGCCTGGTTGACCTTCAGCGGGATGTACGTGGACGTGCCGCCGTAGGACCGGCGGCCGATCATGCGCTTCGCGTACTGGACGGGAATGCGGCGCTGAGCCTGCTCCACGAAGACGACCAGACCGACCATGACGAGACCGACCGCGATCACGGTGCCGAACTCGATCCAGCCGTCCGCGAGGTTGCCCTGCTGCTTGATGGCCCACAGCGCGGACGGGAAGGTCGCGGCGATCGAGATGAACATCAGGATCGACATGCCGTTGCCGATGCCGCGGTCGGTGATGAGCTCACCGAGCCACATGACGACGGCCGTACCGGCGGTCATCGTGATGACCATCGTGATCGTGACGAAGATCGACTGGTCGGGCACGATCTGTTGTGCGACCGGGCAGCTGGTGAACAGTGCACCACTGCGGGCGGTGGCCACCAGGCCGGTGCCCTGCAGGATGGCCAGGGCCACCGTCAGATAACGGGTGTACTGCGTGATCTTCGCCGTACCGGCCTGGCCCTCTTTCTTGAGGGCCTCCAGACGCGGGATCACCACGGTCAACAGCTGCAGAATGATGCTCGCCGTGATGTACGGCATGATGCCCAGCGCGAAGATCGTGATCTGCAGCAGGGCGCCACCGCTGAACATGTTGACCAGACCGAACAGGCCCGTGTTCTGGCTCGCGTCGTCGATACAGATCTGGACGTTCTTGTAGTCGACACCGGGGATCGGGATGTGCGTGCCAACCCGATAGACCACGATGATGCCGAGCGTGAAGAGCAGCTTCTTGCGCAGGTCGGGCGTCTTGAACGCCCGGGCGAACGCGGTGAGCACGGTGCCTCCTGCGACCCCCGCGCAAGTGCGTCAGAGGTGACGGTCTTGAGGTTCGACGAATAAGTAACGGACAGCTGACTAACAGTTAAGAACCGCCCTGAGTTCCCAGAGGTCACACCGGGCGGAAATTAGCAGTGCAGGCCACCTTACCGGCGACACGGCTCCCCTAGGAACGACCAACCGGGGATGCCCCTTTTGTGGGGCACCCCCGGTCGGGATCGCTCAAGTCATCGAGACGCCTGGTGATTTCAGACGAGCTCGGTGACGGTACCGCCGGCGGCGGTGATCTTCTCCTTGGCGGAGCCGGAGACGGCGTCAACCGAAACCTGCAGCGCCACGGTGATCTCGCCCTGGCCGAGGACCTTGACGAGGCTGTTCTTGCGAACGGCACCCTTGGCGACGAGCCCCTCGACGGTGACCTCGCCACCCTCCGGGTACAGCGCGCCCAGCTTGTCGAGGTTCACGACCTGGAACTCGGTCTTGAACGGGTTCCGGAAGCCCTTGAGCTTCGGGAGACGCATGTGGAGGGGCATCTGGCCACCCTCGAAGCGCTCCGGAACCTGGTAACGGGCCTTGGTGCCCTTGGTACCACGTCCAGCCGTCTTACCCTTCGACGCCTCACCACGACCCACACGGGTCTTGGCGGTCTTGGCGCCCGGGGCGGGACGGAGGTTGTGGATCTTGAGCGGGTTGTTCTCCGCCATGATCAGTCGACCTCCTCAACCGTCACGAGGTGGCGGACGGTGTGAACCATTCCGCGGAACTCGGGGCGGTCCTCCTTGACGACCACGGTGTTGATCCCCTTGAGACCAAGGGACCGCAGGGTGTCACGGTGGTTCTGCTTGCTACCGATGTACGACTTCGTCTGCGTGACCTTGAGGCGAGCCATTACGCACCCGCTCCCGCACGCGCACGAAGCAGAGCCGCGGGGGCGACGTCCTCGAGGGGCAGACCGCGGCGGGCCGCGATCTCCTCGGGACGCTGCAGGCCCTTGAGGGCCGCCACGGTCGCGTGCACGATGTTGATCGCGTTGGACGAGCCGAGCGACTTCGACAGGATGTCGTGGACGCCGGCGCACTCGAGGACAGCACGCACCGGGCCACCGGCGATAACGCCGGTACCGGGGGAAGCAGGCTTGAGCAGGACGACGCCCGCGGCCTTCTCGCCCGTGATCGGGTGCGGGATGGTGCCCTGGATACGGGGGACCTTGAAGAAGTGCTTCTTGGCCTCCTCAACACCCTTGGCGATGGCGGCCGGCACCTCCTTGGCCTTGCCGTAGCCGACACCGACGGTGCCATCGCCATCGCCCACTACGACGAGCGCAGTGAAGCTGAAGCGACGACCACCCTTCACAACCTTGGCGACGCGGTTGATCGCGACAACGCGCTCAACGTACGCGGTCTTCTCGGCAGCAGCGCCGCCGTCACGGCCCTTCCGGTCCCGCCGCTCGCCGCCACCGGCACCGCTTCCGCGGCGCTGGGGTCCAGCCATTGGAATTACCTCTCTCTGTTTCCGCTAGCTACGGAACCAGGACTCAGAACTTGAGTCCGGCCTCGCGGGCGGCGTCCGCCAGGGCAGCGATGCGCCCGGCGTACTGGTTGCCACCACGGTCGAATACGACAGCCTCGACACCGGCGGCCTTGGCACGCTCGGCGACAAGTGCGCCGACCTTGCCGGCCTGAGCCGACTTCTCGCCCTCGCCACGGATCGACGCGTCCAGGGTCGACGCCGACGCCAGGGTGTGACCCTTGATGTCGTCGATGACCTGGGCCACGATGTGGCGGTTCGAGCGCGTCACGACCAGGCGAGGACGCTCAGCCGTTCCGTTGACCTTCTTACGGATCCGGATGTGGCGCCGCTTGATGGCAGCACGCTTGTAAGCGTCGCCCTTAGCGATCTTCGTACCGTATGCCATGGCTTACTTACCCGCCTTTCCGACCTTGCGGCGGATGACTTCGCCCTCGTACTTGACACCCTTGGCCTTGTACGGGTCGGGCTTGCGCAGCTTGCGGATGTTGGCCGCAACCTCGCCGACCTTCTGCTTGTCGATGCCCTCGACCGAGAAACGGGTGGGGGCTTCCACCTTGAAGGTGATGCCCTCGGGGGCCTCGACCAGGATCGGGTGGCTGTAGCCGAGCGAGAACTCCAGGTTGGAACCCTTCGCCAGGACTCGGTAACCGACACCGCTGATTTCGAGCTTCTTCACGTAACCCGTGGTCACGCCGGTGATCATGTTCGCCACCAGCGTGCGGGACAGGCCGTGCAGGGCCTTGTTCTGACGCTCGTCGTTCGGGCGGGTGACATTGAGAATGCCGTCCTCGCCCTTAGCGATCTCGATCGGCGCCGCGACGGTGTGGGAGAGAGCGCCCTTGGGGCCCTTCACCGAAACCGTACGGCCGTCGATGGTGACGTCCACGCCGGCGGGAACCGTGATGGGGAGCTTGCCAATACGCGACATAGCTTCTTCCGTTCCCTTCCGCTACCAGACGTAGGCGAGAACTTCTCCGCCTACGCCCTTCTTGCCGGCCTGCTTGTCGGTGAGGAGACCGTGCGACGTGGAGATGATCGCCACGCCGAGGCCACCGAGCACCTTGGGCAGGGAGGTGGACTTCGCGTACACACGCAGACCCGGCTTCGAGATCCGCTTGATGCCCGCGATGGAGCGCTCACGGTTCGGGCCGAACTTCAGCTCGAGGACGAGCTTCTTGCCGACCTCGGCGTCCTCGACCTTCCAGCCGGTGATGAAGCCCTCCTGCTGGAGGATCTCCGCGATGTGAGACTTGATCTTGCTGTGCGGCATCGCGACATCGTCGTGGTACGCCGAGTTCGCGTTACGCAGACGAGTAAGCATGTCTGCGATGGGATCAGTCATGGTCATGAATTGGCCTTCGGCCTCTCTCGCCGGGGTTTCCAGTGCGCCATCCCTCTCCCCACTCAGTGGCGGGACGGGTGCGGTGCGGGGACCTACGGCGTAGTAAGTCGTACGGGCGTCAGAGCGCCCAACCCTCCTAGCCTAAGCCATGAAGGGGTGGGCGCCTGACATCACCCATTACTTACCGAGAGCTTCCGGAATCCCGAAGTACGGGACTACCAGGAGCTCTTGGTCACGCCCGGCAGCTCGCCACGGTGAGCCATCTCACGAAGGCACACGCGGCAGAGGCCGAACTTGCGGTACACGGAGTGCGGACGGCCGCAGCGCTGGCAGCGCGTGTAGCCACGTACGCCGAACTTGGGCTTACGAGCAGCCTTGGCAATCAGAGCCTTCTTCGCCATCTCGCTTACGCCTCCTTGAAGGGGAAGCCGAGGTGACGGAGAAGGGCACGGCCTTCGGCGTCGTTGGTCGCCGTGGTGACCACGGTGATGTCCATACCCCGGACGCGGTCGATCTTGTCCTGGTCGATCTCGTGGAACATGACCTGCTCCGTGAGACCGAAGGTGTAGTTGCCACGGCCGTCGAACTGCTTGGGGGACAGACCACGGAAGTCGCGGATGCGCGGCAGCGCGAGCGACAGGGTGCGGTCCAGGAACTCCCACATGCGGTCGCCACGAAGCGTGACGTGGGCACCGATCGGCTGGCCCTCACGCAGCTTGAACTGCGCGATGGACTTACGGGCCTTGGTGACGGCCGGCTTCTGGCCGGTGATCGTGGTGAGGTCGCGAATCGCGCCGTCCATCAACTTGGAGTCGCGGGCGGCGTCGCCCACACCCATGTTGACCACGATCTTGACGAGGCCCGGGGTCTGCATGACGTTCTCGTAGGAGAACTCTTCCTGCAGCTTGCCCGCGATCTCCTCGCGGTACTTCGTCTTGAGACGCGGAGTCGTGGTGGTAGCCATCAGATGTCCTCACCCGTCCGCTTGGCAACGCGAACCTTGTTGCCCTCGTCGTCGAAGCGGTAACCGACACGCGTGACGACCTTGTTGCCGTCCTTCTCAACGACCAGCTGGACGTTGGAGACGTGGACGGGCGCCTCGGTCGTGACGATGCCGCCGGCCTGCGAACCGCGAGCGGTCGGGCCGGCCTTGGTGTGCTTCTTGACCCGGTTGACACCCTCGACCAGGACGCGGTCCTCGCGGGGGTAGGCCGCGATGACCTTGCCCTGCTTGCCCTTGTCCTTACCGGTGATGACCTGTACCAGGTCGCCCTTCTTGATCTTCATGCTTACAGCACCTCCGGCGCGAGCGAGATGATCTTCATGAACTTCTTCTCGCGCAGCTCCCGGCCCACCGGGCCGAAGATGCGGGTGCCGCGAGGGTCGCCGTCGTTCTTCAGAATGACGGCGGCGTTCTCGTCGAAGCGGATGTACGAGCCGTCGGGACGGCGGCGCTCCTTGACGGTGCGAACGATGACCGCCTTGATGACGTCACCCTTCTTCACGTTGCCGCCGGGGATCGCGTCCTTGACGGTGGCGACGATCACGTCACCGATGCCCGCGTAGCGGCGACCGGAGCCACCGAGCACACGGATGCAAAGGATTTCCTTCGCACCAGTGTTGTCGGCGACACGCAGTCGCGACTCCTGCTGGATCACGTCTATCTCCTGTTTGTCTGCCGGTTCCCGGCAGGGGCCTTGTCCTGTACGGGATTCGGACCCCTGCCGAGCCTGGCGGAACTGTCCTGCGGGGGGTGCCCCGCAGGAGAATCCTGGAACTGTCGTATTCCCCTAAGGGGACTACTTGGCCTTCTCGAGGATCTCGACGATGCGCCAGCGCTTCGTCGCGGACAGCGGACGGGTCTCCATGATGACAACCCGGTCGCCGACGCCCGCAGCGTTCTGCTCGTCGTGCGCCTTGAGCTTGTTCGTACGGCGGATGACCTTGCCGTACAGCGCGTGCTTGACGCGGTCCTCGACGGCGACGACGACGGTCTTGTCCATCTTGTCGCTGACGACCAGACCCTCACGGGTCTTGCGGAAACCGCGGCTCGTGTTGGTCTCTTCAGTCACGTTGCTCTCGCTCATCAGGCGCTCTCCACCGTCTCGATGCCCAGCTCGCGCTCACGCATCAGGGTGTAGATCCGCGCGATGTCCTTGCGGACGGCCTTCAGCCGACCGTGGTTCTCGAGCTGACCGGTCGCCGCCTGGAAGCGGAGGTTGAACAGCTCTTCCTTGGCTTCGCGGAGCTTCGCGAGAAGCTCCTCGTCACCCAGTTCGCGCAGCTCGGACGCCTTGGTACCGGCCGACATCACGCTTCACCTGCCTCGCGCTTGACGATCCGGCACTTCATCGGCAGCTTGTGGGCTGCGCGAGTCAGGGCCTCACGGGCGATCTTCTCGTTGGGGTAGGACAGCTCGAACATGACCCGGCCCGGGTGCACGTTCGCGACCCACCACTCGGGGGAACCCTTACCGGAACCCATGCGGGTCTCGGCGGGCTTCTTGGTCAGCGGGCGGTCCGGGTAGATGTTGATCCAGACCTTGCCGCCACGCTTGATGTGACGGGTCATCGCGATACGAGCCGCCTCGATCTGGCGGTTCGTCACGTACGCCGGCGTGAGGGCCTGAATGCCGTACTCGCCGAACGAAACCTCCGTACCACCCTTGGCCTGACCACGGCGCTTGGGGTGGTGCTGCTTGCGGTGCTTGACCCTACGGGGGATCAGCATTTCGGTCAGGCCTCCGTTCCGGTGCTCTCAGCCGGAGCGGCAGCGGCGGCGGGAGCGTCGGCCTTGGGGGCCTCGGCAGCCGGCGCGGACTGCTGCTGCGGCTTGCGGCCGCGGCCGCCACGCTCGCCACCGCGGCCACCGCCACGGGCCGGGCGGTCGCCGCCCGGGCCGCCACCGCGGGCCGGGCGGTTACCCGCGCGGGCAGCGGCGTTCTCGGCGCGGACCTCGGCGATGTTCTTGACGTCGCCCTTGTAGATCCAGACCTTCACACCGATGCGGCCGAAGGTCGTCTTGGCCTCGAAGAAGCCGTAGTCGACGTTCGCGCGGAGCGTGTGCAGGGGCACACGGCCCTCGCGGTAGAACTCCGAGCGGGACATCTCGGCGCCGCCGAGACGGCCACCACACTGGATCTTGATGCCCTTGGCGCCGGCCTTCATCGTGCCCTGCATGCTCTTGCGCATGGCACGACGGAAGGAGACGCGGGAGGACAGCTGCTCGGCGACGGCCTGGGCCACCAGCTGAGCGTCCGTCTCCGGGCTCTTGACCTCAAGGATGTTCAGCTGGACCTGCTTGCCGGTCAGCTTCTCGAGGTCGCCGCGGATGCGGTCGGCCTCGGCGCCACGACGGCCGATGACGATGCCCGGGCGCGCGGTGTGGATGTCCACACGGACGCGGTCACGGGTGCGCTCGATCTCAACCTTCGAGATGCCGGCGCGCTCCATGCCGGACGTCATCATCCGACGGATGGCGACGTCTTCCTTGACGTAGTCCTTGTACAGCTTGTCGGCGTACCAACGGGACTTGAAGTCCGTGGTGATGCCGAGCCGGAACCCATGCGGGTTAACCTTCTGGCCCATTACCGGGTTCCTTCCTTGCTGCTGACGACCACGGTGATGTGGCTGGTCCGCTTGCGGATCCGGTAGGCACGGCCCTGGGCACGCGGACGGAACCGCTTCAGGGTCGGGCCCTCGTCGACGTAGGCCTCGGAGATGACAAGGCTGCCGGCGTCGGTGTGGTCGTAGTTGTGTGCGGCGTTGGCAATGGCGCTGTCAAGCACCTTGCCGACCGGCACGCTCGCGGCCTGCGGGGCGAAACGCAGGACCGCCTGAGCCTCCGTGGCATCCATGCCACGGATAAGGTCCACCACGCGGCGGGCCTTCATGGGCGTGACGCGGATGTACCGCGCCTGGGCCCTGGCTTCCATGGTTGTCCTTCCAGTGTCTGTCATGGTCGATTCCACCCCGCGTTAGCGGCGCTTCGACTTCCGGTCGTCCTTGACGTGACCCCGGAAGGTGCGCGTCGGCGAGAACTCGCCGAGCTTGTGGCCGACCATCGACTCGGTGACAAACACCGGAATGTGGGTCTTGCCGTTGTGCACCGCGATCGTGTGGCCGAGCATGGCCGGGATGATCATCGAGCGACGGGACCAGGTCTTGATGACGTTCTTGGAACCGGCTTCGTTCTGTACGTCCACCTTCTTGATGAGGTGGTCGTCGACGAAGGGCCCCTTCTTGAGACTGCGCGGCATCTAAACCCGCTCCTAGCGCTTCTTGTTCGTCTTGCGGCGGCGGACGATGTACTTGTTCGAAGCCTTCTTCGGCGAACGAGTACGACCCTCCTTCTGACCCCACGGCGAGACCGGGTGACGTCCACCGGAGGTCTTGCCTTCACCACCACCGTGCGGGTGGTCAACCGGGTTCATCGCCACACCGCGAACGGTCGGGCGGACGCCCAGCCAGCGCTTGCGGCCGGCCTTGCCCCAGTTGATGTTCGACTGCTCGGCGTTGCCGACCTCGCCGACGGTGGCGCGGCAGCGCACGTCGACCAGGCGGATCTCTCCGGACGGCATGCGCAGGTGGGCCATCTGGCCCTCCTTCGCGAGCAGCTGCACGGAGGCACCGGCGGAGCGGGCGAACTTGGCACCGCCACCGGGACGGAGCTCGATCGCGTGGATCGTGGTACCGACCGGGATGTTGCGGAGGGCCAGGTTGTTGCCCGGCTTGATGTCGGCCCCGGGACCGTTCTCGACGCGGTCGCCCTGCGACAGGTTGCGGGGGGCGAGGATGTAGCGCTTCTCGCCGTCCGCGTAGTGCAGCAGCGCGATGCGCGCGGTGCGGTTGGGGTCGTATTCGATGTGCGCGACCTTCGCCGGCACGCCGTCCTTGTCATGGCGACGGAAGTCGATGACACGGTAGGCGCGCTTGTGTCCACCACCCTGGTGGCGAACGGTCACACGACCGGAATTGTTACGGCCGCCCTTGCTGTGCAGCGGGCGAACCAGCGACTTCTCCGGCGTGGACCGCGTGACCTCGACGAAGTCGGCGACGCTGGAGCCACGACGGCCCGGCGTAGTCGGCTTGTACTTGCGGATTCCCATTTCTCAGTCCTCGTCCGATATTCGGACCAGGGCGCTCCGTTAGGAGGCCTGGCCGAAGATGTCGATACGGTCGCCCTCAGCGAGGGTCACGATCGCGCGCTTGCTGTCCGCACGCTTGCCGAAGCCGGTGCGGGTGCGCTTGCGCTTGCCCTGACGGTTGATCGTGTTGACCCCGGTGACCTTGACCGAGAAGACCGCCTGGACGGCCTGCTTGATCTGGGTCTTGTTGGCCCGCGGGTCCACGACGAAGGTGTACTTGCCCTCGTCGAGAAGCGCGTAGCTCTTCTCCGAGACGACCGGCTTGAGGAGGACGTCACGGGGATCCGTGAAGCTCTTGCTCAGCGGGGTCTCGACGGTGTTCTTGCCCTCGGTGGCGTGGCGCTTCGCCTTGGCGACGCGCGCGGCCTTGGCGGCCTTGGCCGCCTTGGGCGCAATGCTCGGGTGACGCGTAGCCATCAGGCTTCGCTCCCTTCGGTGTCAGCGGCCTTGGGGCCAGACACGAAGGACTCGAACGCGGACTGGGTGAAGACCACGTCGTCCGAGACGAGAACGTCGTACGTGTTCAGCTGGCCCGGCTCCAGGATGTGCACCTGGGGCAGGTTGCGGGCGGAGAGCAGGCCCTGCTCGTCCTCGCGGGAGATGACCAGGAGCACGTTCTTGCGCTCGCTGATCTTGCCCAGCAGGGACTTCGCGGCCTTCGTGGAGATCTCGCCGTCGACCACGCCGGTGACGACGTGGATACGAGCGTTGCGGGCCCGGTCGGTGAGGGCGTGGCGCAGGGCCGCGGCCTTCATCTTCTTCGGGGTCCGCTGCGAGTAGTCACGCGGCACGGGACCGTGCACGACGCCACCACCGGCGAACTGGGGCGCGCGGGTCGAGCCCTGACGGGCGCGGCCGGTGCCCTTCTGGCGGTACGGCTTCTTGCCGCCACCGCGAACCTCGCCACGGGTCTTGGTCTTGTGCGTGCCCTGGCGGGCAGCGGCCAGCTGGGCGACGACGACCTGGTGGATCAGCGGAATGCTGATCTTCTCGACGTCGAAGATCTCCGCGGGGAGCTCGACCGTCCCGGTCTTGTCGCCTGCCGGCGAAAGGATGTCAACAGTGCTCATCGTTACCTCAGGCCCCCTTGGCCGCAGTGCGGACCAGGACGAGGCCGCCGTTCGGACCGGGAACCGCGCCCTTGATGAGCAGCAGACCCTTCTCCGCGTCAACGGCGTGGACGGTCAGGTTCTGGGTGGTGACCCGCTCGTTGCCCATGCGACCCGCCATGCGGAGGCCCTTGAACACACGGCCCGGGGTGGCACAGCCACCGATGGAGCCGGGAGAGCGGTGCTTGCGCTGGGTGCCGTGACCGGCGCCGAGGCCCTTGAAGTTGTGACGCTTCATGACACCGGCGAAGCCCTTGCCCTTGCTCTTGCCGGTCACGTCCACCTTCACGCCGGCCTCGAAGACCTCCGCGGAGATCTCCTGACCCAGCGTGTACTCGGAGGCGTCCGCGGTGCGGATCTCGACGAGGTGGCGGCGGGGGGTGACGTCGGCCTTGGCGAAGTGACCCTTGAGGGGCTTGTTCACCTTGCGCGGGTCGATCTCGCCGAAGGCGATCTGGACCGCTTCGTAGCCGTCGGAGTCATTCGTACGGACCTGGGTGACGACGTTGGGGGAGGCCTTGACGACCGTCACGGGAACAACACGGTTGTTCTCGTCCCACACCTGCGTCATGCCGAGCTTCTCGCCCAGGATGCCCTTGATCTGCTTAGCCATTCTCAGATCACCGGCCCCTAGAGCTTGATCTCGATGTCGACACCGGCCGGGAGGTCGAGTCGCATCAGGGAGTCAACGGTCTTGGGCGTCGGGTCGAGAATGTCGATCAGGCGCTTGTGCGTGCGCATCTCGAAGTGCTCGCGCGAGTCCTTGTACTTGTGCGGCGACTTGATGACGCAGTACACGTTCTTCTCAGTGGGCAGCGGCACCGGGCCCGCGACAGACGCACCAGTTCGCGTCACCGTCTCGACGATCTTCTTCGCCGAGCTGTCGATGACCTCGTGGTCGTAGGCCTTGAGCCGGATGCGGATCTTCTGTCCCGCCATGGCTACTCAGTAGTCCTTAGTCTCGTTTAACGCTCTGGAACCCGGGGGTTCGCGTCCCTTGCCTCCGACCCACGCGGTCGGGCGTGTCGCGCTCCTGCTGACAGAGATGTCCACGAGTGGATTTTCCCTGCCGAGGGACGCGGCTGAGCCCAAAAGACAACCGCTGGACCGGGGGCTGAACACCCACCGGGCGCCTGGTCTGCACCCCGCTGACACTTCCCGGAAGATTCCCGTACGTCCGCTCCAGCGCTGCCTTACGGCAGTTGGGGCGACGAGTACTGTGGGACTCGCTTCCGGTCCTCCCGGCGGGAGGCGCGCAGCATCGGCACTCAACCGAGCAACCCCGACAGTCTGCCATACGGGGCATACGGCTGGCCAATCGAGCCGGAGAGAATACCCCCAGGGTGACGCAGGTCAAACACAGGCTCGCAGGGGCGGGCCTGCCCCGGCCCGCGTCGTCCGCCTTCTCAGCTCCGGGGCTCGTCGCGTTCGAGTGCGTCGAAGTCGATCGGCCGATAGCCCGGGGCGTAGCCGCGCAGGAACGCGGTCGCCTCCGTCGGCAGGGGCGGGGTCGCGATCACCGCGTACTCCAGTACGCGCTTCGGGGCGAAGTACTTCCAGAACTCGTACTCCGGCTCCCCCGCCGCGAGACCCGGATACCGGTCCGTGACACCGAGGCTGTCCAGGAGTTCGGTAAGCGTGGCATCGGCGAGATTCACCATCGGCTCGCCCGGGAGCACGATCCGCTCCACACCGGGGTCGAGACGAGGCTGCTTCCCTTGTGCGATGTCCTCCAACTGGGGCCGGTCCAGTACGTACCAGGGCCCGGCATACTCCTGTACGAACCAGCTGTCCCGGGTGTCACTGCGATGGATGGCGCATTCGTCGCCCCGGAAGATCTGCTCGACGTAGCCGAGACCGGGCTGGATCAGGGTCTGGGTCTCGCCGGCCGCCTGATACGTGATCTCCCTTCCGTGTCCTGTCGCGATCTGCGCGAACTCGGCGGCGAACTCCGACCGGGCGGGCGAGGCACGCAGGCAGGAGAAGTGGAGCGACCCGACCACGAACGCGTGGTCCTCCTGCCAGGTCGCCCGCATGAGGCGGTACGAAGGAACGCTGCTGGCCCACCCGGGGATGTGCAGGACGAATTCCCCGCAGAAGACACACGAAGCGTGTTCATTACTCATTACAGCTTTCCCTTTCCGCGGCGCGGTTCATGCCAGGTGTGCCCATCGGTCATCCCATTCGCACGGGAACGATGAACCCCAACGGATTCACCGGACCACCCTCAGGATATGTCCCCTGCGGCAGCTCACGGATTCCCGCACCGTCGAAGAATCTCAGGTTCCCGTCCCTGCTGACGACCACTTCCATATGATCCGACGCTTTGTATTCCAGGTCCCGCGACATGCTGTTGGGAATCCCTCGCGCCTCTTCTATTCGGTTGGGCGGTCCGGGAATTCGGTCTTCGGGGTGCGTATGGGCGATGAAATCGTAGTCCTGCCCCCTGAGGTCCCGTGGAATGGAACTCGTCCGCTCCGTCCCCCGGAAGAGACGCAGATCTCCCGCCGGATTCTGGATGATGGCGTGCTCGACCCCGTGGAAGCTCTGGAGTTCGGAGAGGTGGGAAACATTCACCTCTCCGGGCCGGATGGGTATGTGCCCGTTCTCCAGCGCCCGGGTGAGCTGCCTGGCCTTCGGGGACAGTGCCCGGTAAGGGATCTGGCCACCCGGCATGCGGGCTGCGCCCTTGAAGACGCCGCTCATGCCGCGAACGCCCTCGGCCATGCCCTTGAGCCCGACCTTGAGCCCGTTCATGGTCCGGAGGCCCTTGAGCCCCTTGGCGAGTCCGCCGAGGGTGGTGAGGCCCTTCATGCCCGGGATGCAGTCCAGCGCCGCGAAGGCCACATCCCACAGGGACGCCTGCCCCTTCATGTATTTGTTGAGGGTGTCGGCCAGGACGACGAGAGCGGCGATGAGCACGATGGCGCCGAGAATGGGCCCACCGATAATGAGGGCGATGATCCCGAGGACGGCGACGACGACCTTGCACACGGCGACGATGGTGTCCCAGTTGTCGACGAACCAGTCCCCGACCTCCTCGTACCACTTACGGTTCTGGATCCCCGCGTCGGACGCCTCGTCCAGCTTGCGCTTCGCCTCGCCGGCCGCGTCCTCGCGCATCTTGCGCGCGTCCGCCGCCATCTTCTTCGCGGCGTCGAGGGCGTTGGAGGCGGAGGTCACATCCGACTGGGCGGACATCTGCGCGGACTCGGCGCTCTGCGCGTCCCGGGTGGCGGCACGGACCTTGGACTCGTCCGGCTTCGGGACATCCTTGCCCGTGTCCTTGTCCTCCTTGTACTTGTCCGCCTCCTTGTTCGCCCGGGTCACCCACGAGTCGGCCGACGAGAGACGGGACTTGGCGGAGGAGAGATCGGATTGAGCCTCGCGCCCGCTGGCGAGGGCCTTGTCGGCCAGCGCCTGCGCGCGTTCGAGCTGCGGCCAGTACGCGGCCAGCGCGTCCCCCGCCAGGTCGTACGACTTCTTCAGCTTCTTCAGGTTCTTCGGAACGCTGGAGAACTCGTCCCGGAACACATCGGCGGTCTTACCGACCATCGACAGGACGGCGTCCTCGTCCGCCATCCCCTTCACCAGCCGCAGAGCATCCTGCACATCGTCCGCGAAGTCATGCAGGCTCTTGGCCAGCGACTTCACCCGGACCGGATCCCCCGGCGTCGGATCCTTCTCCAGATCGAGGACATGCCAGTCCGTCGGCCGATATCCCGCCACGCCTCAACCCCCGTCACAACTGCCCCGTACGAAACCGTACGCAGCAGCGAATTTACTAGGCGTCGGCGTCCCTCGCATGCAAGATCAGTTCGGATCCCGAGGTCGGGCCTGCCAGTCGAGTCGCTGTTCAGGGACTCCGACGGGACGTCCGTGACTCTGAGCCTCGCGACGGCCTTCGCCTGACCCCGTGAGTAGCGGAGACCTTCTCCGCGAAGACCACGAAGGTGTCTGTCGCGGTGTGGAAGTCGGTGTACCAGCCGCCCGTCGGGGCGAGGCAGGTGGCCAACTCGGCTGCCGGCCGCGGGGCTTCGGACTCCGCGGCGGTGAAGTAGAGCAGTGTCCCGTACCGCGGCTGGTCAACTCCGGTACTGGTCATCTCGACCGTGTCAGTTCGGTGATCCGCAGCGGGACTCCGGTCAACTGGGCCCCGACCCGCGGACTCTCGGCGATCAGCACTCCGTCAAGCGTCCCTGCCGTCCTTGTCGTGGCCGCAGTGAACGCGAACGCCCCACCGGCCGGCGTACTCGTCCCGAGCAACCCACCGCACGTCCGCACGTTCTACGGAGCACGCACTCCCATCAGGACGCTCTCGGCCGCGTCATCACCTGTCGACACGTGCCGCCACATCTCTGCGGCGTCAGCCAGTCCCGGGGGCTCGCGCACCGGCCTGCGGTTCCACCACTCCGCTCCTCTCCTGCAACTCCGGCGCGGCCCTGAACACGCCCTCCGGCGGACGCCCCTCGCTCAGGAGCGGCGTCGACGCAGGGCCTTCCAGGCGTCCTCAGCCGCGTACGTGATGGTCAGCCGCCAGGCCTCCAGTTTGTCCAGCACCTTCGACACGAGCTTCCACCACTTGAGCCACAGCGGCAGCTGCCGGAACGGCACGTAGTCGAGGGTGTCGTCGATGGCGTTCTCGGCGATGCTCATGCGCCCGGGCCCTTCCGCCCGCAGCGCGGCGTACAGCTCCGGCGTCAACTCGCCGTTGAGCCGCGCCGCAACGCCGGCCGCAGTGAACGCGAACCCGCGCTGACCAAGGTCCGGCAACCGCATCGCCCTGACGATCCGCGGTGACGCCTCCTCCAGCGAGCACTGGAATGCCAACCCGATCACCGCTGTACCGAGATGCGGTTCGCCGCGCTCGAACGCGGCGTCCCACTCATCGGGGTCATCGAGCCCCAGCAGACCCTCGCCGCTGCCCCAATCCCACTCGGACACCATGACCGGCCCTCAGAATTCGTCCGAAAACGGGTCGGAATTCTCTCCCCAGTGGAATCGATAGCCGTCACTTCCACTGTCGAAAACAGCGAGGAGGCCGCGATCGGGAAGGTCGAATTCCTTGCGCACCCAGCCATCCATCGCCAGTGCCGCCACTTCGGACCGGAAATGGGCGAGCGGGAAGGTGAGCGCGGCGACCTCGATGAGCAGACCGTCGGGGTGCGCGGAGGACAGGTCGGAGGAGTGAACCGAGAGCCCGAAGGAGAGCCATGCGGCGTCACGCCAGTTGATGCCGCGGGGAGGCGCCAGCCATACCTTGCGGTAGATCTGCAGCCGGAACCCTTCACCCGCACCAGCACCAGCACCAGCACCAGGGGCGCGGTGCTCCGCCGTCAGGTCTGCGGCCAGGCCGCCCAGAGGGCCCTGGAGGCGATACCTGAAAGTGGTACTCATCTGTTTCAGCCCTAGCCCTACTCGTCCTTGAGGGTCCAGAAGGGGGACTCTCTGGGTGGCGGTGGGCGAACCTCCCACTCCGAGAGGTCACCGTCCACATCCGGATCACCTGAGGGAAGCGGTTGCGCGTCACGTGTCGCCTTGAAGTAGAGATGGTAGGCCCAGAATTCCGGGAACTCATGACACATAAGGTCCTGGTTCATACCGGAGATCTCCTCGTCGGCATACCTCTCGTTAATCCTCGCCACGGCCTCAGCTCTCGAGATTCCGAAATGTTCAACCAGCACGTCCACCATTTCTCGAAAATAGTCGAGCATCTCGCCATCGAGTCGAGTCAGGAACTCTTCGGTTCTCATGATGCCGGCCCAAACCTCTGATGGAATGAATTATTGAAGAGTTCTGCCGCCCGGTCCGAATAGATCGCTACCTGGTGGCCTGAGAACACGGGGTCGGCTTTGCCCCTTACAAAACTTCCGGGATTTCTCAGCATGGGCCCCTCCACGAGCTCATAGTTATGCATTGCGCCCCCGCTGCGGTGGTGCTTCATGAAGGAAGCGAGTTCATCACTCGGACCATCGAATATCTTGCCGTTCAACTTGTCCATTTCACTCTTCGGAACTCTGAAGTGCAGTACGGCAGGGACATCACCCTTGTCATCGGCCAGCCTCTTGGCCCAGGTGAGCGCCTGCCGGGGATCATTCGTCACATAGAAACCTCCCCTGCCGAAGTCCATCTTGCGATTGCTGACCGCGAGATTGATTCCGTCATTGACAATGCTGTCCGCGGCACCCCCGAAAGTTCCATGGTAGAGATCCACCATGCACGGGGCCTTGAGCCCCAGGGGGTCCATCCACTGCAGGGGATTCTTCACATAAGCGTAGTGATTCGGCGCGGGTGTGCGCCCCAGCGGATCGGGGCTCAAATAGCGTGCCGTGCCGGGCTCGTAGTAGCGGTGATGGTTGTAGTGCAGCCCGGTTTCCGCGTCGAAGTACTGGCCGGGGAAACGCAGCGGGCAGTCGGCGCGGTCACCACCGGCCGTTCCTGCCGGTCCTGCCGGAACACCCCACAACGTCGACGACCGCGTCCAGACGACGTCTCCGTCCTCGTCGACCAGTTCCGTCGGCGTTCCGATGAGGTCGGTGACGATCGCGTAGAAGCGCTCGTCGATCTCTTCCTGCGGCGAATCCGGCCCCACCGGTCCGCGACCGCGGACCCGTTGGCCGACCGGTGTCGTTCCGCTGCCCCAGTCCCACGACGTACTGACGACGCCGTCCGTCTGCTCCGCGAGCCGGTCACCGTCCCAGAAGAAGGTGATCTGCTCGACAACGGTCGTGCCGTCGTCCCCGAGCAGTTGCTTCGCCACACGCCGGCCGAGCGGATCGTAGACGTAGTGCCAGTGGCCGCCGTCCGGCGTGTGGACGTCCGTGAGCTGATCCTCGGCGTTCCACACATAGCGCCACTCACGCCTGCCGCCGGACAGTAGCTTCGTGACCCGCCGGACCACCCGGCCCTGACCGTCGTGCCGGTAGAACGTACGGCCCGCCCGGTCGATGAGGGTGCCCGAATACGTCCGGTCCCCAGGGCCCGTCTCGGTGTCGTCCACCGGCGCGGACGTACCGAAGGCGACGAGATTGCCGAGGCCGTCGTACCGATACGTCTCGTCCCGGCCGGCGCCGCCCCGCGCGGCGGTCACCCGCCCCGCCCGATCCAGCTCGAAGGACCGCTCGCCCTGGCGGAGGTCGGACATCCCGACAAGGCCGCCGTCGACACTGTGCTGGTAGGTACGCCGTACCACTTCGCCCGAGCCCGACGAGCGCACCTGCTGCGTCGTCCGCAGACGGTCCACGTCCCAGTCATGGGTCAGACGTGCCGCATCGCCGAGTGCCCGCTCGATCTCGCGTCCCACGACGTCGTACTGGAAGGTGACGTCGTGCCGCCCCAACTGCTGCACCAGCGAACGCCGTTCGGGCGCGTACGTCCAGCGCGTGACCGCGCCGCTCGGCGTCCTCCGAAGGGTGCGGCGCCCTGTGGTGTCGTACTCGGTGCGGACCTCGTGTCCGTTCCACCGCTCCGCCAGGACCCGCCCCGCCGCATCGTGCTCGACACCGAGTTCGACATCGGTGTTCCGCGCCCGGACAAGCCTGCCGAGCGGGTCGTAGGCATACGTCGTTGTCGCGCCGTCGGCGTCCATGGTCACGACGTTGCCGAGCGAGTCATGGCTGAACGCCGTGACCTGTCCCGCTCCGTTGACACGCTCGACCAGTCGGCCCACCGCGTCGTAGCGGTAGGTCAGTCCGCGGCCGTTGAAGTCCGTCTCGGACGTCAACCGGCCCACTGGGTCGTACTCGTAGCTCCAGACCTGCCCGGCTCCGTTGGTGACGCTCCTCAGCCGAAGTTCGGTGTCGTACTCGAACCGCTCCAGCGTCCCGTCCTCGTTCTCGCGCACGGAGCAGAGGTCGAAGTGGGTGTTCTGGTACGCGGTGTGGCGGCCGGTCGACGACGAGTACTCCAGGGGATTGCCCTCGGCGTCGTACGACCAGCGCTCGGTGGTCCCGTTCGGAAGCTCACGCCAGGAGATCTGGCCCTCCACCGTCCAGCCGACCCGGGTGATTCCCCCGAGGGGATCGGTGAGTTCGTTGATCCGGCCGAAGGCGTCCCGGACGAAGGAACTGCTCGCACCCAACGCGTCCGTCATGCCGACGACCAGGCCGGCGGCGTCGTTGACGACGGTCTGCTGATGGTGGCCGAGCGCGTCCATGACGCCGGTGAGGCCGCCGCGCTCGTCGAACGTAAAGGAGGTGGTGGCACCGAGCGGGTCGACGACGGCCACGCGGTTGCCGCGCTCGTCGTAGACCGACTCCCATGAACTGCCGTCCGGTTGCGTCACCTTGGTGACCAGATCGAGTTCGTTGTACTCGGTGGTGATGACACCCGCGTCGGGGCGGACGACTTCCGTGACATTGCCCGCCACGTCATGGCGGTAGCGCGTGGTGTGCCCGAGCGGGTCGGTGAGGGCGACCAGTCGGCCGCGATCGTCCCAGGTGCGCGACGTGGTGTGGCCGAGCGGATCGGTCTCGCTGACAGGCCGGTACGCCTCGTCGAAGCTGTACGCCAGGGAATGCCCGAGGGAGTCGGTCGCGACGGTGGTGCGCGTTTCGTCGTCGTACGCGTAGGAGTAGGCGAGGACTCCGTCCGCACCACCCGAGCGAACACACCGGTCGACGTCGTCGTACGCGTAGCGGTACCAGTCGCCTTGCCTGCTCTGCCAGCCCGTGATCCGCTGCCGGTCGTCGTAGCTGTAGCGCTGGGGCACCGAGGAGGAGTCGCTGACACCGGTGAGGCGGCCCTGCTCGTCGTACTCGTAGGCCATGAGGCGCGGCCGGCCGGGAGCGCTGAGCAAGGTGAGGGCGGTGATGCGGTTCGAAGCCGTGGTGATTCCGAGCCGGTAGCCGGAGTGGTGAATCAGCTCTTCCGGGGAACCGTCGGGGGCGTACCGGACATCGATGGTGTTGCCGTTGCGGTCTTCGATTCCGGCCAGCAGCAGTTCGCCCGCCCCGCCGCTCGGTATTCGCTTGAACCGCAGCGTCGTGCCGTTGTCCGGCCGCCACACCGTGATCTCGCCGTCGGGGGTGCCGTCCCAGCTCAATGGCCAGCTGGGGCCGACGATCGGCTGCGCCGGCTCGGCGGCTTCAGGAACGGCGTAGTACAGCACGGTGCCGTCGTCCGCGATGAACCGGATGCCCTCGTCGTCGGCCAGGAGCCGCTGGTCCAGGGTCGATGTCCAGCCGGCTCCGAACCAGCGCCCGGCCTTCACGCCGGTGCGGTGGCTGCGTTCGACGACAAGGGGCAGGACGCCGGGCAACGAGACGTCCGGTATCGACATCACCATCTGGCCGGTGGCCATGTCGATCGGATCACCGCAGGTGAAGAGGTTCTTCATCTGGCGTCCAAGACCCTGCACACGCGGACCGAGGCCCTTGAGGCCCATGGCCATGCCCTTGAGGCCCACCTTGCCCAGGGATTTCAAACCCTTGGCGAGTCCACCCAGGCTGGTCAGGCCCTTCATGCCCGGGATGCAGTCCAGCGCGGCGAAGGCCACATCCAACAGGGACGCTTGGCCCTTCATATATTTGTTGAGGGTGTCGGCCAGGACGACAAGCGCTGCGATGAGGACGATCGCGCCGAGGATCGGCCCACCGATGATCATCGCGATGATGCCGAGGACGGCGACAACGACCTTGCAGACCGCGACGATGGTGTCCCAGTTGTCGGTGAACCAGTCGCCGACCTCCTCGTACCACTTGCGGTTCTGAATACCGGCGTCCGACGCCTCGTCGAGTTTCCGCTTGGCGTCGCCGGCGGCGTCCTCGCGCATCTTGCGCGCGTCGGCCGCCATCTTCTTCGCCGCGTCGAGGGCGTTGGAAGCGGAGGTCACATCCGACTGGGCGGACGTCTGCGCGGACTCGGCGCTCTGCGCATCCCTCGTCGCAGCACGGACCTTGGACTCGTCCGGCTTCGGGACATCCTTGCCCGCGTCCTTGTCCTCCTTGTACTTGTCCGCCTCCTTGTTCGCCCGGGTCACCCATGAATCGGCCGACGACAGACGGGACTTGGCCGAAGACAGATCCGCCTGAGCCTCCCGCCCCTGGGCCAGCGCCTTGTCCGCCAACGCCTGCGCCCGCTCCAACTGCGGCCAGTACGCCGCCAGCGCGTCCCCGGCAAGGTCGTACGACTTCTTCAGCTTCTTGAGATTCTTCGGAACCCCGGAGAACTCGTCCCGGAACACATCGGCGGTCTTGCCCACCATCGTCAGGACGGCATCCTCGTCCGCCATCCCCTTCACCAGCCGCAGAGCGTCCTGCACGTCATCGGCGAAGTCGTGCAGGCTCTTCGCCAAGGACTTGACCCGTACCGGATCCCCCGGCGTCGGATCCTTCTCAAGATCCAGCACATGCCAGTCCGTCGGCCGATAGCCCGCCACGCCGCAACCCCCGTCACGCCAATACCAAAGACATCCGTGTGCACACGTGAACTTACCGGGAACACCGGTGCGATCAAGCTGCCGCCCGAAACTCCGAGCCGGACAGGAGTGAGCCGGCACTCCACCCGGTCTCAGGCAGACGCGAGAACCTTCTCCAGCTCAAAGTCGTACGCGCGGAACGCGGCCCGGCCCCACTGCGGGGCGGGGGAATCCGGGCGGAGGAGGTCCGGCAGTTGGGCGACTCTCCACATCCGGAAGGCCGTTTCAGGGGAGTTGCGGCCCGAGGAGTCCACCAGTTCGGAGGCGATGCCGAGGATCTCGGCGATGTGGGCCGCTCCGGCCCGTTCCTCCACCTCGGCGCAGATGGCCGCAGTGATCAAATCCTGGAGGAATCGCGTCAGTTGGAGGTCCGCGCCCATCCGGCACATGCGCCGCACCACACGCGGTTCGGCAAGCTCTTCGAGAGGCTCCGGAACGCCCGTGAGGCCCGCCGACCACAGCAACAGGAACTCCGGCGTCACCTCGTGCTCGCGCAAATACCCCAGCTCGTCCGCGATCGCCATGCCCGGGGCGCCGAACCGGCAGACCTCCTGAATGCCGTCCATCAGACGCCCCAGTTCCTGTCGTCTGCCCGCCAGGAAGCCATCCACCGAGACGTCGGCGAGCTTCCAGGTACCGGTGAAATTCACGGCACCGATCTCCACGACGCCCCCGAGCGACGCGAACACCGAACGCGCGAGCGACTCCTCAGGTACGGGCGTACTCTCGGCCCCTGCTTCGCATTGCTTGGACACCCCCACAGTCTCGTGCAGGTCATCTGTCGAGGCCCAGCCGATACGGGACATCCGCGACGGCCCGTCCAACCCATAACCTCTCCCCATGCCCCGCACCACCCCACCCCGGCCCGCCGATGTCCTAGCCCTCTTCCCGGAGTTGGCGCCCCTGGCACGTACCGCCGTCCGGCTGCACCCCCGCTCCGGTAGTCCCACCGCCGCGGACAGTTCGATCGGCGGCCCCCTGCTGTGGCCGGCCGATGAGCCATGGCCCACCTGCCCGGATCACGACGCCCCCCGGCACCACGGCGTCGCCCCCGACGACGTACGGCTGGGGCGACGCATCCTCGCCGAGGCCTGGGCCCGGCCGCGCGCCGAGGGCGCCGACCTCCTCACACCGGAGGAACGCGTGATCGTCGACCGTGCCTCGATCTCCGGCAGGACGCGGATACCCCAGGACGGTCCGGTCCCCATGATCCCCGTGGTCCAGCTGTACGCCTCGGACGTCCCCGCGCTGCCCGGCCCGGCCGGTACCGACCTGCTCCAGGTGCTGTGGTGCCCTCGACCACGGTGAGGACTACCTCCCCGCGGTCGAGCTGTACTGGCGGGCGTCCTCCGACGTGACCGACCCCTTGACTGCCGCCCCACAGCCGTCGGTGATCGGCAGCGACAACTACCTCCCCGAACCCTGCGTCCTCCACCCGGAGACGGTCACCGAGTACCCGGCCCCGCACGAGCTGCCCGAGGACCTCGCGGAACGCATCGAGGCCTGGGAGGAGGGCCAGGGCTCGAACGACCCCAACGACCCGGACGACCTGGACGACCTGGACGACCTGGACGACGTCACCGTCGTGGACTATCAGTACGACCTCAGCGTCGCCCCCGGCTGCAAACTCGGCGGCCACGCGCCCTGGAGCTTCAGCGATCCGTTCCCCATGGCCTGCCCCGAGTGCGGCTCGGACGTACGCCCGCTGCTCACCATCGACGGCACCGAATGGGACGGCGGCAGCGGAAGCTGGCGCCCGACCGAGGACGCCGACTACACGGGCCTGCACTTCCTCGGCCCGGCCTGCGCCACCCGCCTGAACATCGGCCGCAGCTACAACCTGCAGCTGTACGTGTGCACGGCCTCGCCCGACCATCCGCACGTGCAGAACATGCAGTAGTACCGCAGCCCCCAAGCGCACCCCGCCGCTCCCACCGGCCCCCGGAGCCTCCCGTCCCGGTGAGCGGCCGGCCGGTACCGCACGACATCAAAGCTCTTAAAAAACTTCGGGAGAGAACCTCACCAAACCCAACCCGACCCTCCGCATCAGGACCAGTAGGCACCTCATCGGCACCTCGTCAGCACCGCGAGGCCACATCGCCCACAAGGGTGACAATCGCCAACTCAGCTGGATTTCCGTCCGGTTGGCGGGCATATGCTCGCCCCGCGACAACCGAGACACCCAGCAAGCCACCCAGCAAGACAACTTCAGAACATGCGACGGCCCCCGTCCGGGACTGCAATCCCGATCGAGGGCCTGACCACCGAGGAAG
>NZ_LIQZ01000192.1:46282-46546 GCF_001418655.1 Streptomyces phaeochromogenes
GACATCAAGACGCTCGCGGCCCGCTTCCCCGAGGGCGAGACGAGAATCGCGGCGGCGCTAAGGGAGTTGGAGGCGCACGGCTACCTCGCCCGCACCCGCGAACGCCTGCCGAGCGGCCGCGTGGTCACGCACACGGTGTCGTACAACCGGCCGAGAGACGCCGAGGCCGAGGCCCAGGACCACCGGCCCACGACTCCCCAGCCGAGGCCTGCTCCCACACCGACACTCACCCCTGCCCCGGCCCCGGGGCCTGCCCCCACCACC
>NZ_LIQZ01000193.1 GCF_001418655.1 Streptomyces phaeochromogenes
CGCCCACCCCGTAACCGGATCAACCCCCGACGCCGTCAGATCCTCCGGCACATTGAAGACATCCGGAAACTCCAAGTGCCAGTGGAAGAACCGGTACTCCCCACTCAGCCGCTCGACCTCCCGATGCGTCTCCTCCAACGCACCTACCCCTTCGGCCGACTGGAGGGACAGAAAGACCCGCTGAGTCACCGGCAGCGGCGCATCCTCCGTCTTCTCCCACATGAATGCGGCGCACCAGGCATCCGCGATCTTCAGGGCATCCGTATACGGTCGGGACTTCTCCCACGCGTGGTACCGCTCGGCGAGTTTGCGGACCTGCCCGAGTTCGTCCGTCGGGGACTTCTCCACGAGGTTGCGCAACTCGGAGCCGAACGTCGTGTTCGTGACGCTCACCGACTCCTCCAGCTCGGCATCCAGCGTCACGATCCCCTGGTGTTCCTCCTTGTTGCGCTTCAGCCATGCGTTCGCGACCGACTTGTCGTCACCCTCCACGACCTTGAACGCCGCGTCCGGAATCCCGCCTCGCAGGAGCGCCGGGGTCGCGCCAATCAGCCCGTTGCCGAGCTTCACGTGGGCGTCGAGGAAGCCGAGCGCCTTCCCCGGTTCCAACGCCTCCATCCACAGCGAGACCTTGGCCAGCTCAACAGCCATCGGGTTGAGGTCGACGCCGTACACGCACCGCGCGATGACTTCGTGCAGGGCGGACCGGACACTTTCCGGCGTGGGCTCCGGCGTCTGGTCGTGCACCGCCGCCACGCGCTTCGCGATGCGTCGCGCGGCGGCAACGAGGAAGTGGCCGGAGCCGCAGGCCGGGTCACAGACGGTCAGGGACAGCAGCTCGGCGACGATGGTCTCCCGAGCGTCCGCGCCCGACTGCTTGGCCACCGCCGCCTTCTTCTCGCCTCGCTCCTGGGCCGCCTGGATCACGGGATCGAGGGTCGAGTCAAGCAGTACCTCGACCAGCGAACTCGGCGTGTAGTACGAGCCGGTCTTCTTGCGCTCGTTGCCCGCGCGGGGCACAAGCTCGAAGGTGCGGTCCGCGCCGGCCTGGGGGACCAGGTCCAACAACGACTCGTAGATCGCGCCGAGTTCCTCGGCGTCGAGCGTGCGGTAGTCCACCGTCCGCCAGCGCTGGGCCTCAGTGTCATGGACGACGGCGAGGTGCTTCACAGCCGCCAGCAGGTGCTGGTTGGACAGGGAGAGGCCTTCCAGCGGGGCGTCCGTCGGGGTCGGGTCGAAGAGACCGCCGAGGCCCGGTAGGCCCAACTCCCGGCGGCCCGCCTCGTTGCCGAGCGCCGCCAGTACCAGGCGCAGGGCCTCCCACCGGTCCGAGTGCGACGTACCCCGCCGCCGGCGGGACTGCTCCCGCAGCCGGGCCGTCGCGAAGTAGTCGGCGTACCGCTTGCGCGCCTGCGGGTCGGCCTCCGGCGGGTGCAGCGCATCCCGGTCCTCGGCGACGAACAGGAACAGCAGGCGGTAGGCAAGTCGAAGCAGCGCCTTGTGATAGGTGTCGCGGTCGAAGTTCTCGCGCAGGACACCATTGGCCGGGTGCTTCAAGAAGCCGGTGCCGAGTTCCTTGATAGCCAGCCGTACGCCTACGCTTATGTCGTCGAGGAACCGCGCGCCAAGACGAATCGCCGCGTCCCGCCACACCTCCAACCAGCACGTCCACTGGGAGCCGCCCTGCGGGCTCTCGAAACGAGACGCGTGCAGCAGCCGGTACAAAATGACGAACTCGCTGAACAACTCGCCGTCGAAGATGGCTTCCAGGTCGAACTCGACGTACGACGTGGTGGCCAGCGCGTTGGAGTCGCGCAGCAGGCGCAGCTGACGGCCGTTGGTGAGCAGGGCCCACAGGTGCGCGTCCGTTCGGTTCAGCGCTTCCTGCAACAACGACTGCGGAGCCGGAGAACCCGCGCCCTGGTGTTTGTCGAGCTTGACGTTCCACGCCGTCACATGGACCAGCGTGTTGTCCCGCCGGTGACTGATCGGGAACGTCTTCGTGCCGTCGTCGGCCGCGATCTCCCCGTCGCCGACAGGAGCGAGGTGGCCGAAGCCGAGGGCGTCGAACAGCGGCTCCACCCAGTTGGCGCGGGCGTAACCGGTGCTGTCGGGGCGCACCGACGACTCCGGCTCCGGGGGCAGCTTCTCGCGCAGCTCACGCCACAGCGACTTCAGGTTCTCCCACTGCCGCTCCGCCTCATCGCGTACCGAACGGGAGCCCGGGATGCGGTAGTCCGCAGGGGCGAGACCCTTGAGGTCCTTGGTGACCTTGCCCTCGGAGATCCGCAACAGCATGTCGGCCGGCAGCAGCCCCCCGACCGTGTGGACCGCAGTGAACACCTGGTGGCGGGTGGTGGCGGACATCAGGCGGACACTCCCGGAGCAGTCGCGGCGGTGGCAGCGGTGGTGGGCAGGTAGACGTACACGCCGAGGATGTCGGCGGGCTTCTGGGCCGTGACGGACAGACCGCGGACGATCTCACCGGACGCGGCCCGCACCCGCCGGTGCGAGGCGTCGAGGTCGGCGGCCAGTTCCTCGCCGTACGCCTCCAAGTGGTCTTTCACACCGGGGAGTAGCTGGTCGAGGGTGCGCGTCATCGTGCGCGTGCCGAAGTGCGGCGGCGTACTCATGGACGCGGTCGCGTCGAGCAGCTCGGCGGCCCGATCCGGGGGCAGCCAGACGGCCTTCTTCGGAGAGCCCTCGAAGGCCACCAGCCGGGCGTCCTCCGCGACGAGCTGCTTGTCGCCGCTGCGGGAAGGCAGCGTGAGGTGGAAGCGGTAGCGGACCAGGAGCAGGGTGGTCATCGTGCCGACCGCGTCCGTCGTGACGACGCCGCAGCGGCGGGCCGGACGGGCCCCGGGCGCGTCCTTGTCGAGCGCGGCGTTCAGCACGTGGGACGCGAGCGCGCCGACGACCGGGTCTGTGCGGACCAGCGCCGCCTCGCCGCGGGCCACCGCTGGATCCGACCGGAACGGGATCGGGCGGTCCTTCTCGATCACCTCCGCGCCTATGGCCGGTGCGAGGGCGTCCCGCAAGCCGATGGGCGTGCCGCCCACCTGAGCGGTGAAGTCCTCGTCGCCGCCGCGCAGCACCGCGCCCAGGGCATCCAGCGACTCCCGTACGAACGTTGTGATCTCGCCCGCGCCGCCCAGCGCCTCCCGGATCGAGGCGACCTCGCGGGCCACCTCCTGCGGGTGGATCGACCGCTGTGCGAACCGCGAGCGCGATGCCTTCTCGCGCTCGGCCGCCGAGTTCCAGTCGGTCTCCACCTTGCCCGCCGCCGTGTCGAGGGCCTCGGAGCCGAACAGGGTGTTCTGCTGGCCCTCGCGCCCGCGCATCAGCAGCCATTCGACGATCGCGTCCGTGACGCCCGTTGACAGCTCGTCAGGGATGGAGACGGAGATGCCGAGATCCTTCTTGATCTGGCGGTGCTTCTTGATCAGGACTTCGAGGACCTTGCCGTCGATGCCGTTGTCGTCGCCGTAGATCGTGATGACGCGAACCTGGTCGCGGCGCTGCCCGTAGCGGTCGACGCGGCCCTCGCGCTGGTCGTGGCGGGTCGGGTTCCAGGCCAGGTCGTAGTGGACGACGGCGTCGAAGTGGTGCTGGAGGTTGACGCCCTCGGACAGGCAGTCCGTGGCGATGAGGACGCGGCGCGCGGCGGCGTCATCGCCCGCCTCGACGGCAAGCGCCTCAATCCGCTCGATGCGCTGCTGCGGGGAGATCGTGCCGGTGACCGCCTTGACGACGGTCTTGGCGCCGAGCGGGCCGCGCTTGCCGCTGTCCTTGTCGTTCTCCAGCTGCTCGGCGAGGTACTCGGCGGTCGGAATGTAGCGGCAGAACACGATCGGGTTGTGGCCGTCCGCCAGCAGCCCCTTGAGGTGCTTGATGAGCGCCTTGAGCTTGAGGTCCTTGGCGGGGCCCTCCAACTCCTGGGCGCGGTCGGCGAGTTCGCCCAGACGGGAGCGAGGGTCGTCCTCGTTGATCTCCGCGCCCGGTGCGACGTCCATGCCCTCCATGGAGTCGCTGTCAGCCGCGTCGCTGGTGAGCGGGGCGCCCAACTTGTCGGCCTCCTCCGCCGATGCTGCGATCGCCGCCGCCGATCGCGTCCGCAGGGTCTTCGCGGCGGCCCGCGGCGACGACACCAGCGACCGGAGCAGCGCGATCGCCGACCACCACGCGATCCGCGCCTCCCGCCTGCCCTGGCCGCCCGCCTCCTCGACCCGCTCGCTTGCGTAGGCGATCGCGTCGTCCAGCAGGGCCCGGTACTCCGAGGACAGCTTGTACGTCTCGTCCTTGAAGTAGCGGTCCGAGGGGAAGGCGGTGCGCTCGGCCAGAGAGTCGTCGCTGAGGCCATCCTCCTTGGTGAGGTACTGGCGTACGTCCGCCCGCTTGCGCGCCACGAAGTGCTGGGCCAGCAGCTTCCTGCCGGACTCCGACTCCAGGCTCACCGAAGCCAGTTCGGGCTTGACCAGCCCCAGCAGATTGCGGAACGCGGACTCCTTGCCGCTGTGCGGGGTCGCCGTCACGAGGAGCAGATGCCGGGTGGCGTCCTCGGCGACGCGGCGCAGCAACTCGTAACGGAGCTGGTTCTGCGTACTCGTCGTCGTGTCGTCGGCGGCCACACATGTGTGCGCCTCGTCCACGATCACCAGGTCGGGGCAGTGGCGTACGAAGTCGTCGCGGTGGCGCGGGGACTTGATGAAGTCCGTCGACACGATCACGTGCGGATACTTGTCGAAAAGAGACTGGCCGAGGTCTAGGCGACGTTCGAGACGCGAGACGGTCGACGACAGGACCAGTTCGGCGTCGATGCCGAACTTACTCCGCAGCTCCTGCTGCCACTGTTCGGCGAGCGCGGGTGAGCAGAGCACCGCCAGGCCCGTCGCTTCGCCCTGCGCGAGGAGTTCGCTGGCGACCAGGCCCGCCTCGATCGTCTTACCGATGCCGACGTCGTCGGAGATCAGCATGCGGACCGTCTTCTGCCGCAGCGCCATCAGGAGCGGTACCAGTTGATAGGCGCGCGGCTCCACCGCGATCCCGGCCAGTGAGCGGAACGGGCCCGCGCCGGAACGGAAGCCGACGCGCAGCGCCGTGCGGAGCAGGCCCGCCGCACGCTGGTTGCCGAGGTCGCCGGGCTCCGGCGGCGCGAATCGGGCCTCGTCCACCGTCTCGAACGCCGGGAACACGGCGGCGATGTCGTCGTCCGAGCCGCCCAGTGGGCGCAGCACGAGCAGATCGGGCTTGCTCTCCGGGAGCACCACCCACTCGCGGCCTCGGGCCTTCACCAGGGAACCGGTGGCGTAAGTCTGGGACATGTCGGTTGTCAAATCCTCTGGTCCTCTGGGCCTCTGATGCTCTGGGCAGGTTCTCTGGGAAGGCGGTCAGCCGGCGGCCGGGGAGCCGAAGTAGTGGACGTTGGCGGTGGCGATGGCGTCCCAGTCGGCGCCCTCCGAGAAGCGGACGACGTCCCAGCGGGCGTTGAACAGGCGTTCCTCGGCGTCCTCGTCGCGGAAGGCATCCTGCTCCTTTGCCGGCGAGTCCACGAAGACGGCGACGTTCACGCCGGGCAGCCGGTAGACGTAGTCGGGCGTCGCGTTCGCCTCGGTGAGGAATGCGCCTGGTTCGTCCGGCAGCCGCAGGCCGCGCGCTTTCGCCCAGCCCAGGAAGTCGCCCCGAGCGGCCAGTTCGGCGGCCGAGGCCTCGACGGGGGTCGGCTCGGCGGGGGACTGGTCCAGCAGCCGCCGGTACTGTTCCGAACGCGACTCCCCGCGGGACTCCCGCCGGGCCTTCGCCGAGGCGAGCCGCACCAGCAGATCCTTCACGGAGTGTCGGTTGATCAGCGCGTGGTTGAGCTGATTGCCGTACGTGAGGAGGCACTCGTAGCAGCCGAGCGCGCAGGCCCGGCCAGGGCGGTGCTCCTCATCGCCCTCGTCCTTGCCGTCCGGGCCGAAGTGGCAGATGGACAGTGCGTACCGGGCCGCCTTGGCCAGTGCGTCCTCCTCCGCCTGGAGGCGTCGCAGCACACCGGCGCCTCCCTCGGCGGCCTCCGTGAACAGAATGCGTCCCCGCGGGCCGTCGTCCGGCGGCAGCAGCTCGCTGGACAGTTCGACGTCCTCCAGCTCGAACGCGGCCTCGATGCCCCGCTCCAGCGCGTACATCAAGGACAGCGCGACCGGCTCCTGCAGCGGCTCGTCGAGGGTGACCACGAGGATGTTGCGGCGGTCCTCCACGTACGGGATGACCCGCTTCTTGCGGCGTCGTTCGTTGCCGTCCGCGTCGATGACCGGCAGTTCGCTGGAGTCGCCGGACGCGTCGGAGGCGTCCTTGTCGTTCATCCAGCGGCCGTCCGCCAGGTCCAGCCAGTAGCCGGCCGGTTCGTCGTTCTTGGCGCGTACGCGGCCGGTGTTGGTGATCCGGACGGTCGCCGAGTCGCCGTACGCGATCGTGGCGAGCTGTCCGCCCGAGGTATCGGCGATGGTCGCGTTCAGACGGCCTTTGCGGATGCCGTGGTCGTGGAAGCGGTACGAAGTCTCCAGCTTGAAGCCGGCTCGGCGCCGCTCCTCCTCGTCGGAGGAGATCCGCTCGCGACGCGTCGTGTACACGGTGTGCAGGTGCAGCAGGCCGTACGTTGCCGAGCCCAGCGGCTCGTTGCACATCTCGCAGCGGTCCTGACGCTCCTCGGGGTCGTGGTGGTAGCCGCACTGCGCGCAGCGGCGGGCCTCGCTGGTCGCCAGGTCGCCGGACGAGTCCGGCGGCAGCTGGATCCGCGTCACCTGGTAACGGGCGCCCTCGTGATAGATCAGCGCGCCGGGGCCGAACTCGCGGATCGCGAGGAAACGCGGGCGCTGGAGGTAGTCGCCGTCACCCCGGCGGCGGCCGACCGTCGGGATGTACGCGGCGAGTGGGAGCCGGGGGAAGCTGTAGCCGGGCAGGAAGCCCTCGGACGCCAGGTAGCGGTACGGGTTGAAGTCGGAGAGGACGGACTTGCTGTCGACGCTCTCGTTCATCAGCAGGTTCAGCTGGGTCTCGGCCTCGCGGCGGCGGGCGTTGGCCCGGATGCGGTCGCCCTCTGTGAGGCTGTAGTCCAGGCGGCGCCTGTTCTGGATGTACTGGTCGTCGAGCGCGGCCCGGAACAGCTGTCGCCAACGGCCAAAGGCGTCGTCGAACCGCTCGGGTACGGTCCGGACCTTGTCCTGGATCCAGTCGTCGTGCCACCACGTCGTCTCGACGAAGTCGGGCAGGAGCGGGCCGAGGACGCGCACCGCGGAATCGATGGTGCGACGCTGGGCGTTCTCGTCGTGCGAGGCCGCCTGGATCTCGGAGAGCAGTTCAAGAGCGGGGTTCGGACGCTCACCCGATTCCGGGTACGACACGTCCAGTACCTCGGGGATGGAACGGCCCAGCTTCAGGCCCGCCTCCGCGATCCAGATGCCCTGGAGGTGGGAGAGGACCAGATCCTCGTTCGCGAGGTCCAGACGCGGCGGGGCGACGGAACCCGCCACCATGCGCTCCGAGCGGCGGAAATAGTACTGATCGTGGCTGTTGCCCGTTGCGCAGTACGTGGTGACCAGTGCGGGCTGCCCGCTGCGGCCGGCACGGCCCGAGCGCTGCGCGTAGTTCGCGGGTGTCGGCGGCACATTGCGCATCATCACCGCGTTCAGCGAGGAGATGTCGACGCCCAGCTCCATCGTCGGCGAGCAGTAGAGGAGCTTCAACTCGGCCTTGCGGAAGGCCTCTTCGCGCTTCTCCCGCTCCGCCGGCGCGACCTGCGCGGTGTGTTCGCGCGCCAACAGGCCGGACAGTGCGCCCGCCGCGTCCTTGTAGAGGTTGCGGAAGAAGGTGTTGACGCGCGGTCCGTCGCCGCTCTGGTAGGTGCGCGTCAGCGGGTCGTGGGTGCCCGTCTCACCCTTGCCCGCCCGCCACACGAGCGACTGCGCGGCCACCCGGTAGCCCACCGCGGTCGGGGTGGTGGGCCTGCGGTAGCGGCCCGCGCGCTGCGGGGCGACCTCCACCTCCTTCACGAGACCGGCCTTGGCCAGGACCTCCAGCAATTCCTTGATGACCAGCTGCAGATCGGCCTGTTCGAGCTCCTTGAACGACCGGTCCGCGCGCCCCAGGTACTTGCCGAACTTGGCACGCGCGGACAGGAACAGGCCCGAGCGGTCCATCCCCGGACGGGACGGGTGGGGATAGGCGGTGCCGACCCGCGGCTTGTCGGTGGGGGACAGCACCCACGGGTCCACCAATCGCTCCTCGCTCGCCCGCTGCAGCGAGTCGAAGGAGTCGTCGCGGAAGTACGACACGTCGATGGCGAGCGAGCGGCGCATCTCGTTCAGCAGCGCCCTCATGATCTCGGCCCGCAGCGCCGGATCGGCGTCGCGCAGGGCCTCGTGCGTGCCCGCCCACCGGTCCTGCTTCGCGGCAACCCAGTCCAGGTCGTCGTAGTCGATCTCCAGGAGGCCCGTCTGCTCCAGATTCGGCATGGTGATGCGCCAGCCGCGCTCCAGATCCAGATAGAGCCGGAACGCGATCACATCGCGGAGCGTGCTCGCGGCATTACGGGCGAGCGAGGGCGGCAGGTCGCTCTCGCCGGTGTAGTCCACCGGATCGATGGCGAGTGCGGTCGTCACGGCGGAGGCAAGCTCCTCGTGATGGAGGCCGTTCTCGCCCACGTGCAGCGCCGCCCGGTGCAGCGCGCCGCGCAGCTGGGTGATCTGGACGAAGTCGTTGAAATGACCTGCCTGGAGCGATGCGTCCTGGCGGTTGTCGACGAAGGTGAGGAGCTTGCGCGCCTCCTTGTCCAGGGCTTCCGCCGGCACGGACTTCAGTGAACGAACGACCGAGGCCGAGATCAGCGAGGTCGCGGAGGACCGGCCTTCCTGGTCGAGCGTCGCCAGCTTCGCGAAGTCCCGGCCGCGAGTCTGCTCGTACGCCACCCCGCAGTGCAGGCAGAACAGGAACGGGGACGGGATGAACGCTGCCTGGAGCTCGCCCTGGCCCTCGTGGCCGAGCGGGTCGACGGTGACGGCACGCGGCACCCGGTCGCGGTACGACTTCTTCACGACCTCCTGGCCCTTGTCGTCCAACTCCAGCCAGGACTCGGGCAGTCGGCGGTCGTCCACCGCGTACTGGATATTGGTCGGCCAGCCCCGCTCGTGGTCGACGTACAGATAGCCGTCGCCCTGCCGCCCGCCTGTCGCGGAGGTGTCCCGGCGCGCCTCGTACCGGACGTCGCCGTCCTTCTCCGTGCGCCACACCGTCAGGTACTCCTGTCCGCACTCCCGGCAGAACGCCAGGGGCATCAGCAACTTGCCGCCGCTGCCCGGCTGTTCGAGCTGGTAGGAGCGAGTGAGGTGGCGGGAGAGCTTGTCCTCCAGGGTGACGTACACGGTGTCACCCTTGGAGAGGAACTGGTGTAGCCGGAACGCGAACAGCGGTCGCTCGGTCACGGGATGCAGCGCCTGCGAACCTGCCTCCAGAGTGGCGCGGATCGCGGCTGCGCACTGTTCCTCGTCGACGCCTGACTGCTCGTGCAGCTCCTTCGCCGCGACTTCGATCTTGGTCGGCCGTCGGCGAACCAGACGCCCCGTGTCATCGTCCGTGGCCAGGCCGAAGCGTGTCTCGATCCAACGGGCCAGGGGGTCACGCACGAGATCGTCGTACGCGCGTGGAGCAGCGGGGGAGTTGAGGCGTTCGGCGGGGACGGTGTCGGGCGTCTCACGGGTCGCGCGGACCAGGGTCTCGCCGATGACGTGCTCCGACCGGACCTCCGTACCGAACAGAGTGCTCGCCACGCCGGCGACGACCTTCTTCTGGTCCTCCACCGTGCCCTCCGTAGACATGGTGGCCGATGTACCGATGCACTGCAGGTTCTGTGCCTGGCAGGCCTCGCGGACCCGGCGGATCAGCAGGGCCACGTCGGCGCCCTGGCGGCCGCGGTAGGTGTGCAGCTCGTCGAAGACGAGGAACTCCAGGCCCCGCGCCATGCGGATGAGGCTGGCCCGGTCGTCCGGGCGGGTCAGCATCAGTTCGAGCATCACGTAGTTGGTGAGCAGGATGTCCGGCGGGTTCTTACGGATCTCCCTGCGCTTCTCGTCATCCTCCTGGCCGGTGTAGCGGGCGAAGGTGACCGGTTCACGACCCGCGCCGTAGCCGTCGCGCAGATACTTCTCCAGCTCCTTGAGCTGGCTGTTGGCGAGCGCGTTCATCGGATACACGATGATTGCGCGTACTCGCTTCCGGGCGTTCGGCCCCTCTGCGTCCCGCTCGTCCAGCACCTTGTTCACGATCGGGACGATGTAGCCGAGTGACTTGCCGGAGCCGGTACCGGTCGTCAGTACGTATGACGCACCGGACCCCGCCGCGTCGATGGCCTCCCGCTGGTGCTGATGGAGGGTCAGCGGGCGGCCGTCGGGGACCGTGCCGCCCTCTGTCTTCTTCGCCTGGAAGATGCGGGCGCACTCGTCGTGCAGCACCTTCTTCCCGGCCAGCTCGACCACGGTGCCCCCGCTCTGGAAGAACGGGTTGAGCGACAGCCATGGGTTCGGCCACTGGGACTTGTTGTCGAGGTCGTCCTCGACGAATCCGGCGATGCGGTCGTCACGGATGACGGTGCCGCCCTCGGTGAACAAGCGGTAGTCGGCGATCAGCTTTTCGTGTACACCGAAGACGTCCATCGCTGTGCCGGAGGCGGCGGTCACCGGCGTGGGCTGCGGAGTGGTCGCGGCAGGGGCCGGCGTGAGGGAGTCGCGCAGGGGCCGGGTCGGGTCCAGCGCGCTCCAGTGCGGCAACTGCGAAGAGTCCTCGTCCGCGGAGACCAGCGGCAACAGCGCGTCACGGACCGCCACCGCGTCCGCTGGGCGTTCCGCAGGGTCCTTGGAGAGCAGCCGGTCGACCAGTCGGGAGAGCTCCACCGGGACAGCACTGCGGATCACGGCTACCGGCGTCGGATCCTCACCGACGTGCTTGCGGGCGAGTTCGTACGGCGACTCGCTCGTGAACGGCGGTACGCCCACGAGCATCTCGTACAACACACAACCCAGCGCATACAGATCGGCGGCCTGCGTGACCTGCTTGGCCTCGAACTGCTCGGGGGCCATGTAACGAGCGGTCCCGACGCTGACGCCCGTGCTTGTCAGCCGGGCCTCGTCGGGGTCGTCGACGATGCGGCCCATGCCGAAGTCGAGGACCTTGACGGTGCCGCCCTGGGTGAGCATGACGTTGGCGGGCTTCAGGTCGCGGTGGACGATGCCCGCGGTGTGGGCGGCGGCGAGGCCGTCGGCTACCTGGGCGCCGATCGCAGCGGCCCACGACACCGGGAGCTGGGGCTCTTCTGCAATGAGGTCGCGCAGCGTCTCGCCGTCCAAGAGCTCCATGGCGAGGTAGGGCAGGTTGCCGTTGCTCTCGGCCACGCCACCGGCGACGAGCCGCGTGAGGTTCGGGTGTTGGAGCCGGCGCATGATGCGCACCTCGCGGGCGAAGCGCTGCGCGGCCTTGGGGTCGGCGCTCGTGTCGATCTGGGTGCCTGTCCGGCGGCGCAGGATGGTCTTGACGGCGACCTTCCGCTCGGGGGTGCCCTCGGCGGCCTGGAGGTCCTCGGCCCGGTGGACCTCTCCCATGTTGCCCTTGCCGATCACCTGCCCGATACGGAATCTGCCGTCGACCAGCTCGTGGCTCACTGCCGCTCCTCTGTCCTCTGCCCGCGGTCCCGCACCAGAACGCGACCCCCTGACCTGCTGCCGCTCCGCCCATCGTCGCAGGGGAACAATGCGGCAGAGTCACGGTACACGATTGGCTCTATTTTTGATATGTGTTCAGTCTGTTGACATCGTCAACGTGCCACTTCTAATGTCTTCCGTGACATGAGGTGGGGGTGGGCGAATGAGGCCTCAATCCGTCGATGGGACGGGCGCGCCCGGAATGAAGGCTGCTCTGGCCGAGTTGCTGATCCGGCTCCGGCGGGCAGCGGTGGACGGGGTGGTTCCGGAACATGTCTTCGCGGAGAGTGCACGCGTACTGGCGCTCGGCGACAGCGAGCGGGATCGGCTGCGGGACGAGCTGGCCCGACTGGGGCTGCCCGTACAGGGGAAGCGCGTGCACACAGACCCCGACGGCGGGGCTCTGGAAAAGGTTGCACGAATTCGTGAAGAAAATGTGTTCCCTTGCGTCGGGGTGGTACAGGAGCTGCTCTCGCGTTACGTCGATGCCGAGGGATATGTGACGCCGCGGGTCTTGGATGGCCTGGTTCGGCTTGCCGGGCTGGATGCCCGGGAAGCCGCGGCGTTGCGGAACGGGGCCCGGGTGCGGGAGGCCGCAGTCGAGGCTGACGAAGTGGCTGTCGGAGCGGTGGAGGACCCGTCGCCCGAGGGGACTGATCCGTCGAATCCGACAGGTCCGGAGCCCCGGCCGAAAATGGAAGCGGGCGACTTTGCCGCCGCTGTGGCGGTGGCGCTGGCCGTGCTGGAGGGGGATCGCTTCCAACTCCGCCCGGAGAACCGCCTCCTGAACGCCGAGGCGGAGGTGGGACTCGGCGTTCTTGTGCGAGGCGGCGCGAACATGGTCGCGCGCGAGCCGGAGAAGGAAGAGTTGAGCGGGCTGCCGCCCGGCGACATCAGAATCCGCGCTCGGAACTGCTTGGTCCTGCACAATCAGCGGCTCGTCCACTCGCTGCTGCGGAGCCACCTGGAACAGGGGCTGGAGTACGACGACCTGTTCCAGCACGGCGTGCTCGGCCTCATGACCGCCGCGCGAAAGTTCGATCCGGCCAAGGGCTACAAGTTCTCGACGTATGCAACCTGGTGGGTCCGGCAGGCCATCACCCGGGCCATCGCGGACGAGGGTGCCGTCATCCGGATTCCGGTCCATATGCACGAGCACATCCGCAAGGTGGCGAAGGCGGAACAGAGTCTGTTCGCGCAAGGCAGGCCGGCGAGCGTCGCCGATGTGGCGGTGCTGTGCGATGTCAGCCTGGTGAAGGTGGAGGAGGCCCGACGGCTGAGCCGGCGCACGGACTCGCTCGACCGTGTCGTCGGCGACGGGGTGACGCTCGGTGACTTCGTCGGGCAACTGCGGCCGTTGCCGTCCGTGGAACACGTGGTCCTGGACACGTTGGTCGTGGGACGGGTCATGGATGTCGTAAGTACGTTCGGCGGACGAGATCACCGGATTCTTGTACGGCGCCTTGGGCTGGACGGGGCCGAGCCCTCGACCTTGGACGAGTTGGGGCGCGAGTTCGGGGTGACCCGGGAGCGCATTCGACAGCTTGAGGTCAAGCTCCGTCCCGCGTTGAGGCAGAGGCTGCGGATGGCCGGACTTCTCGTCACGGAAGAGGCGCTGCACGACGAGACCGAAAAACACGAAAGGCAGACCCAAGGAACGGAAGGGGCCGAGGGTCGGGCGAGAGTCGCCCGGCGTGCGGAGAGGAAGGCGAGAGCGGCGCGGGCGCAGGCCGCGATCATTGTGCCGCGCGGGCAGTCGAGGCAGTGCACCGATTCGGCATCGGATTCGGAATCCGAGGCGGCAACGTGGGATGCGCCGGTTCCTGCCGTCCCGGTTGAGGACTCCTCCTTGCTCACGCCTGATCCAGAGAGCCCTGCACAGGTCGTCGACGCGGTCCCGCAATCCGCGTTCGCGATCGGTGCGGAACGCCTTGTGGAGGGCCCGTCGGGAACTGATGTCTCGTCCAAGAGATCCGTATCGGCGGTCGAGACGGATGAGGTGCCGCAGCCGACCGCCGTGGGCCGGCACACATCAGACTGGGACGAGGCCCGGCGCATGGCCGCGACGCCGGCCGAGGGTGTGGCCTGGCTCGCCGAGTACGCGCTGGTCTCGGTCGGGTATCTGCAGCTGACGGTGCTGCTCGGACAGTCCGCCGCAGACCTCGTGACGCGTGTGGGCTGGCAACCCGAGGCGATCGACCGCTCCATGGTTGCGGCTTTGGAGGTGTTGCGGCGCGTCTTCGACGTCGTGGGGGAGTCCGGGCAGCGGCCGGAGGACTTCTTCGAGCGGCCGTCCGAGGCTCTGGTCGGCATCACACCTCGTGCCTATCTGGCCAAGAAACCGCTGGTGCACAGCGAATCGCGTCTCGCCGCGCGCGACGCGCTACGGGAGTTCGCCGCGACCGCGAAACGACCGCCGGACCAGGCCGAGGCGGCGGACCGGGCCGAGGAAGCGGCCCAGGTCAAGGAAGTGACTCACGCCGAGACAACAGGACACGCCGTCGAGATGGACCACGCCGTGAAGACGACCGACCACGCCAAGACCGCGGGCCACGAAGAGCTTTCAGTCGAAGTGCGCTTGGCCGAAGCCAGGCAAGCGCACGAGACGTACGTCGAACGGCTGCGCCAGGAACACCGGCAACAGCTCGACGAAGAGCGGCAGGCCGCCGAAGCGCGTTTCGCCGCCGCCCGCGCGGACACCGAACAGGAACTCGACGCCCTGGAAGAGGCGTTGCTGCGCCGCGCGGACAGGTCCCTGCTCCGTCGCGAACAACACGTCCGCGCCGAGAGCGAGGAACGTGTTGCGCGGCTGAAGGAGGAGCACCGCGAGGCGCACCGGGCCGCACTCCGCCGGGCCGAGCATGCGGAGGAAACGGCACAGCACGCGGACGACCCCGACTCCGGCAGCGTCGCGATGTTGGTCCAGCGGCAGCGGGCAGACGCTGCGGACCAGCGACTGCGGCGGTACCGAGAAGACACGGAAGCACGCCTCGCCGCCCTCGAAGCCCAACTGCGCCAAGCCGAGTCCCTGCTTGCCGAGCGGGACCTTGCCCTTGAGGCAGCCCACCAACGGGCGGAGGCGGCCGAGCAGCGCACAGCCCAGACCGAACGCGATGCCTGGGCCCGCATCACGGAACTGCAGGAGCAGCTCGCCGAGCAGTGGGGAGCTGCCACCAGCACACCGCTCCGGGACCACCATCCCCGGTCCTGAACCGTACTCGCGCACTTCCCCGCGTCCCCCTTGAGGAACACCATGGACCCCAGACAGGAACTCGTCGCCTACCTGCACCGGCAACTAGTCGGTCCTGCCGGAGGCGAGGACGAAACGCTCGACGCCCCGCCCGACCGGCAGTACCTCATGGGCACGCTGTACCCGCAAGAGGCGGACTTGCAACGGCAGTTGGATGTTGCTGCGGAGGAACTGGACGGCGCAGGAACAGAAGGCGCGGCTGAGGACACCGCCCCCGCCGCTGATCCCATTCCCGAGTCGAACTCCTGGCTCCCCTCGTCGCTCGGCTTCAGCTTCTACACAGATGCCACCACCATCGAGATCGGCTGCGCCGGAGCCCGCTACCAGACCCGCGCCGCCACGGGCGAACGCGGACGGCGCTGGGAACGTGTGCCGTTGCCCGCCGAGACGCACACGCTCGGGCCGGACCGTGACCAGGTTTCAGTGCTTGACGGCCGCGCCGAACTCCGCGTCCGGCGCCGCGAGTTCGGTACCGGACAACTGGTCACAGTCGCCCTGGTCAACATCGCCCTCCATGAGCAGGCCCTTGGGAAGGCCGCTCAGTGGGACCGGATGATCTTCCAGGTCGGCCTGGAGGCTCGACCCGTGGACGGCGAGATCCGCCAGTACCCGAGCGTCCGGCTCGCCAGCCGTGACCCGGAGGAACAGGAACTGCGCCTGCAATACGAGCATGTGCGGACGCACGCCGTTGGTCATGGGTGTGCGGTAGAGGAACAGTACGACGAGGAAACCCGACGCGTGACCGGCCTCAAGGCCGCCGTCATGCCCGAAGCCGAGGTCAGCGGCGTTCGGGCGGCCGGCCTGAGGGGATCACCGGTCCTGAACGTCCTTCACCTCGCCGACCTCGATGTCTCCGTCGACCAACTTCGCGAAGAGTTGGGAGAGTTCGTCTCCGACTACCGAGCCTGGTACGTGGGGCAGCTGAATGCGGACATTCCCGAATGGGGCCGTGCCGCAGCCGACCGCATTCTCGCCCGCATCGGTGCCGCCGTCACCCGTATCGAGTCCGGTGTGCGCACCCTCTGTGACCCACGCCGCCCCGAACTGCTGCACGCCTTCCGCGCCGCCAACCGTGCCATGGCCCAGCAGATGCGCCACTCCGCACCGGACCAGGCGGGAACCCGCCGATCCCGACGCGATGCCGTACTCCTCGACCCCGAACCGAACACGGACGCGGCCTGGCGCCCCTTCCAGCTGGCGTTCTTCCTGCTCGCCCTCGACGGAGTGGCGGAACCCCGGCACCAGGACCGGGCCACCACCGATCTGATCTGGTTCCCGACCGGCGGCGGCAAGACGGAGGCGTACCTGCTGCTCGCCGCCTTCGCCATGGTGCTCCGCAGGCGCGAACCCGACGGGGGAGGCACCGCGGTACTGAGCCGCTACACACTCAGCCTGCTGACCACCCAGCAGTTCCAACGCGCGGCGACCACCATCTGCGCCCTCGAAACCCAACGCCGCGCCGACCCGGCCACGTACGGACAGGAACCCTTCTCGATCGGCCTGTGGGTGGGCGAGACCACCACTCCGAACACATACGAGAAGGCTCGCGCGGCCTTCGACGGTGAGCGCGCCGCCACTCACCCCGACGACGTCTTCATCCTCGATCGTTGTCCGTGGTGCGGCACCCGCATCCTGCCCGCCCGCAAGTCGCCCGACATCGCGGACTACGGAGTGCGCGCCGCGGCGGATTCGTTCGCCTTCTTCTGCCCGCGTGACGAGTGCGCCTTCCACGACGAGTTGCCGGTCGCCGTCGTGGACGAGCAGCTTTACGACCGGCCGCCCACTTTCGTACTCGGCACGGTGGACAAGTTCGCCCGCCTGGCCTGGGAACCCCGCGCGGGCCGGCTGTTCGGCGCGGAGAGCGGAAACAGGCCGCCCTCTCTCGTCATCCAGGACGAGCTGCACCTGCTCACCGGTCCCCTCGGCACCACCGTCGGCCTCTACGAGGCAGCCGTCCTGGGCCTGTGCACTACGCCCGACGGAATCGGACCCAAGGTCGTAGCGTCCACGGCTACCATCCGCCGGTCCGGTGAACAGGTCCGGGCTTTGTACGGCGGCGACGTCCAGCTGTTCCCGCCCGCCGGGCTCGACGCCCGCCACTCGTACTTCGCCGAACCCGACACGACCAGACCCGGCCGCCGCTACATCGGAGTGATGGCTCAGGGACACACGGCCGGTCGTGCTGCCGTAGCTACCGCCGCCGCCATGCTGCAGGGCGCGTGGGAACTTCCCGAGGAACACCGGGACGCCTACTGGACCCTGGTCGCCTACCACCACAGCCTGCGCGAACTCGGCCGCACCGTCACCGCCGCTGCCGACGACATTCCCGCGCAACTGGCAGGGCTCGAATCCGGCGTGGGCGTAAGAGGGCTGACTGAACATCAAGTGAAGGAACTGACCAGTAATCTGCCGCGCGCGGAGCAGCCCGTACTGCTCGATCGGCTGGAGAAGCACTGGCAGGACCCGCAGATGGTCTCCTTCCTGGCCTGCACCAACATGCTGTCTGTCGGCGTGGATGTGAAGCGCCTCGCACTGATGCTCATGCAGGGGCAGCCCAAGACCACCGCCGAATACATCCAGGCCACCAGCCGTGTCGGCCGGCATTCCGTGCCCGGCCTCGTTGTCACCTTCTTCAATGCCACCCGCCCGCGAGACCGTTCGCACTACGAGGCATTCGACGTCTACCACCGCTCCCTCTACCGGCATGTCGAACCGACCAGCGTCACCCCGTGGTCGGTGCCGTCACGCCGCCGTGCTCTGCACGCCGCGCTCGTCATCCTCGTCCGGCACCGGCTCGGTCTCACCGCCGAGAACCAGGCCGGGCTCGTGCTCGACCACGGTCCCGAACTGGAAGCGCTGGTCGAGGAGTTGGCGGCCCGTGCCGAAGTATGCGAACCCTTCGCCGGTGAGACCGTACGGAAGGAGTTGGCGGATCTCATCGCCGACTGGGAGGACGCTGCTCGGGAGGCCCGCAAAGACGGCCGGGAGCTGTACTACCGCACCCAGGGCAAAGGACAGTCCAACCTCATCAAGAGCTTCGAGCAGAACTACGGCCTGTGGGAGACACCGAACTCCATGCGCAATGTCGACCGTGAATGCCCGGTGATGGTGAAGGGAGCCGACCTGTGAGCCGCACACTTCGGGTACGCCAGTCACAGACAGTGCTGCCGTTCGGAGTCGGAGCCGTCCTCGACATCCAGGGTGAGTCCTTCGTGGCCACCGGGATCGGCGACTGGCCGAGCCGTGCCAAGCAGAAGGTCGAATCGCCCAGGCTCGCCTCGCGGCTCGGGGTGACGGGCTTCTACGCCGCTCCTGCCGCGGCCAACGACCGCTACGACACCCCGGACGCGCCCGGAGCTCCGTACATCCGCTTCCCCTCCTGGCTGTTCTGCGGTGCCTGCCGGCGCATGAAGCGGTGGCGCATTGCCGACGAGAGGGCCGGCCAACCGCCCCGCTGTTCCTCCTGCTCTCCGGCCCGGACACTCGCGCCGATGCGGTTCGTGCAGATCTGCGCGGCCGGGCACCTCAGCGACATCGACTGGTGGTTCTGGGCGCACTCGCGACGCGAAGCCGGCGAACGGCGTCAGTGCGGTGAACGGGAGAAGCTGCGCTTCCTCGTCTCCGAGCGTGCCTCCGGACTCGAAGCGCTCTCCATCACCTGCACGGCAAAAGGCTGCGGGGCCACACGCGATCTGCTGGACATCCTCGGCACACATGGCATGCGTTGCTCGGGACGGAATCCATGGCAGCGGGCGAGCGAGGCCGTGGAGTGCGTCAAGCCAGTGCAGGTGGTGCAGCGCACCGCGGGAAACCTGTACTACCCGGTGATGCACTCGGCTCTCGACATTCCCGAGACCGATGTACCGGTCCACGCCGACAACACCCTTGCCGAACGAGTACGGGAACACGATCTGTGGGTGTCGCTGTGCCGGGTGGCCGGAACGCCGCGCGCGGCCATGTTCCGGACGATGATCCAGGAGGACACCGGCGCCGACGAGGAACTCATCGATGCCCTCATCGCGGAGGAGACCGGACAGACTTCCGCGGCGCCGGCCGGGGACTCGTCCGCCGCCCCTCCCCGGCCGGATCTGAGCCGGGAGGAGTGGGCCGCGTTCACGGCGCCCGCCCCACCCGCCACTCGCGACTTTGCACTGCGCGAGACCACCCTCGGCCTGGACGGCGAGAGCGAGGAACCCTGGGTGGGCCTGCGCGCCCGCTTCGGCAGGATTGTCCTCGCTGACCGACTGCGTGAGGTACGCGCCCTGTCAGGTTTCACCCGGGTCTCCCCAGACGCCACTGTCGTCCCTGCCGACACCGCGCGGCGTCTGAGGTGGCTGCCCGCCGTGGAGGTCTTCGGTGAGGGGATAGTCCTCACCCTGGACAGGACCCAACTAGCCTCATGGGAAAGCGATGGGAGGGTATGTCAGCGGGTGTCCGGCCTGCGCGCCGACCTTGACCGCTCCTTCCAGAAGGACCGCCTGGAGTCCCTCACTGGACCCGAACTCGCACCTCGATTCGTCCTCCTGCACACCCTGGCGCATCTGCTGATCCGCCAGCTCTCCTTCGAATCCGGATACACGACAGCGAGCCTGCGCGAACGGATCTACGCACGGCCCGAGCAGGACCAGTACGGCATCCTCGTCTACACCGCCGCCGGAGACGCTGAGGGCACCCTCGGGGGCCTCGTGCGTCAGGGCGAGCCCCCGCGACTGGCGGAGACACTGCTGCGGATGACGGAGGCAGCCGCCTGGTGCTCGGCCGACCCGCTCTGTGCCGAGCACACCGGCCAGGGCTTCGGCAACCTCAACCGCGCGGCCTGCCATGCCTGCGCCCTGCTCCCCGAGACCAGCTGTGAAACCGGCAATGCACTCCTCGACCGTGCCCTCGTCGTGGGTGGCGAGCATGTGCCCGGTTATCTGGAGGCGATCGTCGCCTCCGCTCGTGCGGCCGCGGCCACCGCTCTGGAGCAGACATGACACTCACCTACCTCGACCTCTTCCCGGAGCAGCGCGCCTCCCTCGACGAGCTTGCTTTCGACGGCAATCACCTGGTCAGCGGTCCGCCGGGCAGCGGCAAGAGCCTTCTGGCCGCCCAACGGGCCGTGATGCTCGCTCTCACGGGAACCCCGGTTACCCTGCTGACCCGCTCCAACCTCCTGAGGCAGTCACTGGCCGCGGTCGTCCACAAGCTGGGTCCGCCGGACCGCGGTGTACGCGTGGCGACCGCACACGGCTGGCTCACCAACTGGTACGGCGGCAAAGTCCCGCGTACCGGCGACGACTCGTACGACTGGGAGGCGTGCTACGACCGCGCCGCGGAGACCGGTCCAGTACCCGATCTCACCCTTGTCGTGGATGAAGGCCAAGACCTGCCGCCCGAGTTCTACCGCCTCTGCCGACTGCTTCAGGCCCGTACGACGGTGTACGCCGACGAGTGCCAGCGCCTGACCGACACCAACTCCACTCTCGCGGAGATCACCCAGCGCCTGGGCCGGTGCACGCACTACGAACTCGACGGGAATCACCGCAACACACGCCAGATCGCGGCCTTCGCAGAACACTTCCACACGGGGACCGGAATGCCTGCCCTACCCGAACGCGAAGGACCGCCTCCGCGGCTACACCGTCTGCCGCACAGGGGCGCTGCCGACCTGCTGATCCTCCTGGCGCAGAAGCATCCGCAGCAGAGCATCGGCGTGATCGTGAACTCGACTCACACTCAGTTCTCTCTACTCGGCAGCCTGGAGCGCAGAGCGCCATGGCTCAAGCCACAGCTGTACACCTCCCGGGCCCCAGCCGCGCAAAGCCGCTACCGCACGCTGGACCTCGGCAGACCTGGAATCGTGCTGGTCCACCGGGCCAGCGCGAAAGGGCTGGGATTCGACACCGTCGTCATCCCAGACACACATACGGACGCGGCGGTTGATCCCACCTCGGCCGCCCTACGCATGACGTACTACGTTCTGGCGACCCGTGCACGGCGTGAACTTCACCTGGCGTACGAGGGAGAAGCGGAGCCACCTTTGTGCGCCCAGGTGGGTTCCGGCAACCTGCTGCGCGGTTGACGAAAGCCCCAGGGAACGCTCGGTTCCGCAACGGTCGGATGCTGCGCTCCTGTGCCGAGAACCGTTGCCGCCGGGGTTCAACCTCGGCGGCGGCTTCTTCGGTGCCGGACACTGCGTCACGGGCCCCCTCACACCGGATACGCCGTATGGATGTCGCCATCGCGAATCACGACTTCGACGACGCTGGTTTCCCGGCCGCTGCCGTTGATTCCGACAGGGCTGCCGTGGTCGAAGCGGTGCAGGTGGCTGTCCTGTCCGGCCACTGCCCGTGGGTTGGGGAGGGCCGGAGTTCCGTCGACGCCTGCCATGAGGCGTCGACCCAGCACGTAGTTGTCGCCGTCCCAGAGGAAATCGTCGTAGAACTCACCGGGCAGCGAGGGTTCCGGGCCTGTAGGGTCCGCTTCATCGCGTACCCGGTCCTGCGCGCCTGGGCCGTGCCGGCTCTCGACGTGGTGCTCGCGTTCCGTGCTGATTCCGTGGTTGCTGCCTTCGCAGCTCACCAGGCCCCAGGGGTCGGTGAAGCGGAGCGGGTTGCTGACGTACGCGTAGTGGTTCGGCGCCGGAGCCAGGCCCAGCGGATCGGGGCTGATGTAGCGGGCGTTCTCGGGGTCGTAGTAGCGGCGGAAGTTGTATCGCAGGCCTGTCTCGGCGTCGTGGTACTGGCCAGGGAAGCGCAACGGGCAGTCGACCGGACTGCCCGGCGCGTCTGTCCCTCCGCCGTAGGACGCGCCCCACAGGGTGGTGCGGGCCCGCCACGCGACCTGGCCCTCCTCGTCGACCAGTTCGGTCGGGGTACCGACCAGGTCGGTGACTATGGCGTAGAAACGGCGGTCGACCTCGTCCTGGTCTATTCGTTCCTGGTCGAACTGCAGCAACGCGCGGTTGGTGCCGGGGGCCCATTCCCAGCTTCTGACGGGGCCGTCGGCGGAGTCGCTCTGTTCCGCCAGGTGCGAACCGTCCCAGGTGAATACGGTCTCCTCGATCACCCGGCCGTCGTCGGACAGCAGTCGTTTGGCGACGCGGCGGCCCAGTCCGTCGTAGGCGTACGCCCAGCGGCGCCCGTCCGGGGTGGTGACGTGAGTGAGTCGGTCCTCCGCGTCCCATGTGTACGTCCACTCCCGTGCGCCGCCGGACAGCAGCTTGCGCGACTGCCGGACCAGGCGTCCCTGCGCGTCGTGGATGTAGGTGATGTGGCCGGCCCGGCGTATGAGCGTGCCGTCGTGGACCCGCTCTCCCCGCGGGCCCTCGGGTGCGTCCGCCTGGCTGACGTTCCCCTCCGCGTCATAGGTGTAGCGCTCCGACCATCCGGTGGCGGAGACCGCCTCCACTCGGCCGAGACGGTCATGGGTGAAACGACGCGTGCCGTGGGCCTGGTCCTCGATGGCGGTCAGGCCGCCGTCCTGCCCGTACGTGTACGAGCGGTGCAGCAGCGGTTCGTCAGAGGGGGACGGGCCCGCGCCGTGGGCGGCCTGCCCGGTGACCTTCTGGCTGGTCAGGCGGTGGCCCGCGTCCCATTCCTGGGACAACACAGCCGTCTCGCCGAGGCGCCGCTCGGTCTCGTGCCCGGAGGCCCCGTACGCGAAAGACAGTGCGTTACCGGCGAGTTGGACCTGTGCGGGACGGTTGTTCGCGTCCCAGTCCCACCGGCTGACAGTGCCCGACGGAGTGCGTCGCTCCACCCGCCGGCCGAGGATGTCGTACGTGGTGTGCAGGGCGCGGCCGTTGCACTCCTCAGTGATGACTCGGCCCACCGCGTCACGGGTGAAGGTGAGAACCGTGTCGGGGGTGACGGCTTCGACCAGCAGGCCGGCGGCGTCGTGGGTGAAGGTCGCGACCGTGTCGCCGGAGTGCCGCTCGACGACTCGACCGCAGGCGTCGCGCACGTAGGTGGTGATCTCACCGGCGCCGTTGGTGCGCCTGGTCAGGCGGCCCGCCGCGTCGTAGGTATAGGCGACCGTACGGCCATTGAAGTCTGTCTCGCTCACTAGCCGGCCCGCCGGGTCGTACGCATACGACCACACTGCGCCCGACGCGCTCGTCACGGACGTGAGCCGCAGCTCGGTGTCGTAGACGAACCGCACCGTCGAGCCGTCCGCGTCGGTGCGGGCGCTGGGCCGGTCGAAGTGGGTGAAGGCGTGGGTGATGCCGCGGCCGTCGGGGCCGGTGTAGCGGACCGTGTTGCCCTCACCGTCGTAGGACCAGTGCTCGCTGCTTCCGTCGGGCATGACCCGTTCGGCGGGGCGCCCCTCGACGGTCCAGGCGGTGCGCGTCCTCGCGCCGGTGGGGTCGGTCGTCTCGGTGATGCGCCCGAAGGCATCGCGGACGACGCGGGTGGTGCCGCCCAGCGGGGCCGTGGTGGAGACGGGCAGGCCCAGCGGGCCCGGCTCGACGTGGTGGGCCGCTCCCAGGGCGTTGGTGACGCCGAGGAGTCCGCCGGAGGTGTCGTAGGCGAACCTGGTGACCGCGCCGTCGGGGTCCACCGTCGCCGTCGGGTGGCCCTGCTCGTCGTACGCGTACCCACGCGTGCTGCCGGTCGGCAGGGTGATCGTCAGCGGCCGGTTGGAGGCGTCGTACTCGGCGGTCGTGGCAGTACCGTCGGGCCGGACCACCGAGGTGAGGTTGCCGCGTTCGTCGTAGGTGAAGCGGGACGTGTGACCGAGCGGATCTGTGCGGGAGAGCAGCCGGTTGTACGCGTCCCACTCGGCGTATGTGGTGTTGCCGAGCGGGTCGGTCTGGGTGACGAGCTGGCGGCGCTCGTTGTGCCGGTAGGTGGCGGTGTGGCCCAGAGAATCGGTGTAGCGCGTCTCCCGGGCATCCGGGTCGTAGGCGATGGAGCAGGAGAGGAACCCGTCGGCGCCCTCGCCCTGTATGCAGCGGTCCTGGTGGTCGTAGGTGAAGCGGTACCAGGAACCGTTGCGGTCGGTCCAGGACGTGACGCGTGCCCACTCGTCGTAGGTGAGCCTGAGCGGAAGACCGCTGGAGTTGCGGATCTCGGTGAGGTGCCCGTCGGCGTCGTATCCGTAGCGCAGCAGCACTGTGCCCTCGGGGCCGGCGTCCTCGTCGCGTAGCCGCAGCCCGACGACGCGGTCGTTCTCTGTGTCGATGTGCAGGTGGCGGCCGCCCGAGTCGTGGACAGCGGTGGGGGTGCCGCTCTCGTCCCGGTCGAAGTCGATGCGTCGTCCGCCGCGGTCGGTCACCGCCGCCAGCGGGAGGACGAAGGCGTCGTCGGCGGCTGTTGCGCCGCCGAGCGGGGCGAAGTGCCGGGTGTGGCCGGTGGCCGGGTCGGTGATGCGGATGGGGGCACCGGGCGCGCCGTCCCAGTCCAGCGGCCAGCGCGGGCCCTCCACGGGCAGGACCGAGGCGCCGGGTGTGGGGACGGGATACAGCAGGATCATGCCGTCCTCGGCCGCGAAAACGGCGCCGGCACTGTCCAGTTCGAGACGCTCGTCGAGAGTGGAGGCCCAGGAGGGGCCGAACCAGTGCCCCCAGCGGTACGTCGACAGGTGCATACGCCGCAGAACGAGCGGGAGGAGGCCGGGCAGCTCGACGTCGGTTTCCTCCATGAGCATTTCGCCGGACACCATGTCGACCGGGTCACCGTTCTTGCAGCGCGTCTTGGCGGGCTTGCTCGCGCCCACCGCGTCGTCCGCTCCCCGGCGCAGCCCGCCCTTCAGCGCCTTGGCCATGCCCTTGAGGCCCATCTTGCCGAGCCCTTTGAGTCCCTTGGCGAGTCCACCGAGGGTGGTGAGGCCCTTCATGCCGGGTATGCAGTCCAGCGCGGCGAAGGCCACATCCAATAGGGATGCCTGCCCCTTCATGTATTTGTTGAGGGTGTCGGCCAGGACGACGAGGGCGGCGATGAGGACGATCGCGCCGAGGATCGGCCCACCGATGATGAGCGCGATGACGCCTAGAACGGCCACGACGACCTTGCAGACGGCGACGATGGTGTCCCAGTTGTCGACGAACCAGTCGCCGACCTCCTCGTACCATTTGCGGTTCTGAATGCCCGCGTCGGAGGCTTCGTCGAGCTTCCGTTTGGCGTCCCCGGCCGCGTCCTCGCGCATCTTGCGCGCGTCCGCCGCCATCTTCTTCGCGGCGTCGAGGGCGTTGGAAGCGGAGGTGACATCCGACTGGGCGGACGTCTGCGCGGACTCGGCGCTCTGCGCATCGCGGGTGGCGGCACGGACCTTGGCCTCGTCCGGCTTGGGCACGTCCTTGCCCGCCGACCCCGGATCGTCCTTGTACTTGTCCGCTTCCTTGTTGGCCCGGGTCACCCACGAATCGGCCGACGACAGACGGGACTTGGCGGAGGAGAGGTCCGCCTGCGCCTCCCGCCCCTGGGCGAGGGCCTTGTCGGCCAGGGCCTGGGCGCGTTCGAGTTCGGGCCAGTACGCGGCCAGGGCATCCCCGGCCAGGTCGTACGACTTCTTCAGCTTCTTCAAGTTCTTCGGAACCCCGGAGAACTCATCCCGGAACACATCGGCGGTCTTCCCCACCATCGTCAGGACGGCATCCTCCTCCGCCATCCCCTTCACCAGCCGCAGAGCATCCTGCACATCGTCCGCGAAGTCATGCAGGCTCTTCGCCAAGGACTTGACCCGGTCCGGATCGCCCGGCGTCGGGTCTTTCTCCAGGTCCAGCACATGCCAGTCCGTCGGCCGATATCCCACGTTCGTCCCCCGTTGCACTGCTCACTCAAGGCGCGTATGCCTCAGCAAAGTTACTAGACCCCTCCTCGTAGACTTCGGGAGTGAACGACAACGAGCTGATGCCCGGTGGTGGTGCTTCCCGTCGGCCCTTCTGGGAGCGGTCCGATCCGGCGGAACTGAAGCAGCTGGCCGAGTCACGCCCGGAGGAGCTGTACCAGGCAGCGGAGCAGGTGAGCGGCCGGGCATTCGTTGAGGGACCTGCGGGCTTCGAGGGACCCTCCGCGGTGCGGATCGTGGGACGGATCGCCGAGGCTCTCGCCGACACGCGTTCCCGTGACTGCGCGCGGTTCGCCGTGGACATCGTGGGGCGGTTGGTACCGCCAGATCCTGAGCATCGGCAGGGAGGTGACAGACTGCGGCGCTCGATCGCCGAAAAGCTGGTCAAGAACCAGCAACTGCGTGATCTGGAGCCCTTGTTCGGGGACCTCCCTGAGGAGCTCGAAGACCCTGCCGTGGAGGTACGGGCCTGCATGCTCGGGGAGTTCGCCATGATCGGAGCGGGGCGTGGCCGGCCCGCACTGGACGCCTACGCGGAGAGACTGCGCGAACTGGGGCATCCGCTGGCTCGGTTGCCGAGGGTACGCCTGGACATCGAGCACCGGTTCGGGGTCCGCGTACGGGGCTTCGGGTCCGTCAAGACCCCGGACCAGCTGCGGTCGCGGTTCTCGGAGATTCCCCCCACCGACGGCGGTGCGGCCGCCGGGCGCACAGCCGTTGAACGCTCCGACACCGAGCGCGCGGGGATGGCCTCGGAGCCGTTCACCGTCAGCGGCTGGTCCGATGAGCCCGAAGCGCGCTTCTTCGCGCTGTCGAACTCGCTCGACCCAGACGACCTCAACATCTCACTCGTCAAGGAACTGCCCCTGGAATCCATGGCAGGCGAGGGCACGCGCCGAGGCCGTGCCCTCGCCTGCCACACCACGCCCGACGACGTGCTCAACGAACTGTTCGCGGCAGCACACAACGGCGGGGTGGAGGGACAGGGACAGGGCGGCCCGTACGCCCGACTGCACGCCTGGAACAGTCTGTACGCGCTGATGGGGCTGCCCGACGACATCCCGTTCTCGGAGGCGGTGCGCCGAGCCTCCGATCATCGCTGGCTGCGCTTCATGGCGTTCACGGACTGGTTCCACCATGACACGGCGGACTTGGCTTTCGCCGTCCTCGACCCCAGCCGTACGCGAGTCGCGGTGCTGGCGGCGACCGATACGGATGCCGACGCCCACTTCTAGCAAGGGGTTCGCCGTGGGGGCGTCGGTGCCGCTGGACGTCCCGCAGCCCGCTTCGGATGGCGCGTCGGCCATCATCGGGTTGTAGCGCTCGATGAAGCGGTGCCGTGCAGAAAAGGTCAGCCGAATACAGCTGATCCATACTGCCCTCGTCTTCTACGTCCTTCTGTCTCCGCCCCGCAGCGATGACAGGACCAGGCGCCCATACCGGGTGGTGAGGACTGCCGCTGCGGCGGCGACCGAAAGACCGAGTGCGATGAGCAGGTGTGACACGGAGTGGTCGTCGAGGACCTGCAGGATGCCGAGGGCCGTGCCGAGGGGTAGGCCGAGAATGGTGAGGACGCCCAGGGCTCCGCTGATCTGCTGGCTTTCCTGGGTCTGTACGAGCCTGCTGTAGTCGGCGGCTTCGGCCAGGATCTCGTTGAAGCGGGCGGGGAGTCGGTGCTGGTTCTGGAAGGCGAGCAGAAGATCGTTCGCCGCGCCGTGGGCGGTGAGGTGCTGTCTCCAGTAGGTGCTGCGGAACACTGCGATGTTCCTCTCCAGGGTGGCCACCCGGCGTGCCAGACGGGAGGAATTGAACACCTCGGACAGTTCGTCGGTGAGTTCGTCGATGTGATCGCGCTGGAGGGAACCGAGGAGCAGGGCGTCGAGGTAGACCGTACGAGAGTGCAGCGCACCGAACTCGAAGAAGTCGCCGGCGCCGGTGTCGGGCCGGTGGCCGAGGAAGGCAGCCCCTTGCCGTAGCACCAGGGCGCTCCAGTCCGCCGAGATCCGTACGGTGTCCTTGAGCTGTGCGTCGGCTGTCTCCGGAGGGAGGGGGAAGTCCTCCGGTATGGAGCGTGACGCCAGCTGCCACAGCCATCGGTCCGCGGTGGCGGGAAGCGCCCCTTCCAGGCCTGTGCGAAGGGCGGGGGCATCCTGGGTCGTCGGGGTCATGAAGCTGATGGTGTAGGGCCGGGCGATGGCGAACGGCGCGGCGGGGTCACGGACGTCCGCGATGCCGGCGAGCAGCCCAGCCGGGTCGAAGGGCCCGGTGAGGAGTTCCGTTGCGGTGCTCTGCCTCCGCCCGGCCAGCACCCGCAGCACTGGCAGCAGTGGTCTGTCCACGCTGAAGTGCAGGACGGCGAGCGCGTGTTCGGGGTTGCGGGCGGTGGCCGCGCGCAGGAGTTCCACGCCAAGCAGGTGTAGTCCGTCGTGCTTGGTGTCCAGCGGCAGGTACCAGCGGCGAGGCCGCCCGGGCGCCCCGTAGAGGGCGCGGGCGGAGGCGGGCGCGAAGTACGTGGACCGGGCTACCGCGTCGGTACGGCGGCTGCCCAGCTCGAACGGGAACGGCCCTTCGGCCCAGCGGGGGGCATGTAGCAGCCGTACGGGCAGGACGACCGTCAGCTCCTGGCGCGCTCCCATGACGTCGTCCAGGGGCGGAACACCGGCGGTCATCCGTAGTACTCGGCAGCTTCGGGCTGGTCGAGGCGGATGACGAACTCCGCCCGGTCGGGGCTTTCGGCGCTGACGTGGAAGCGGACACGTTCGCCTGTGCGGACGGTCCGGAACCCCTCGGTCACGATCTGCCGGTAGTCGAAGCCGTAGTACCGCTCGTCCTCGTCGTCCCGGATGATGTAGGAGCCGAGCGCGCCGCTTGGCCCCCCGCCGCTCGGTCGCCTGTCGACGATGGTTCCCTGCCGCGGTCCGCCGCCACTCATACCGTCGGCTCCTCTTCTCCAGTGGTGTCGGCGACGATGTCCTGCACGCACCGGAAGCCAACCGCATTGCTTCCGCCACGCTTTCGGTAGATGCCTTTGGTGCTGGCCTGCACCGCGCGCATCGGGTTGTCGTAGCTGCCGCCGCAGATGACCGCCTCGCCGGGGTCGGTCAGGCTGGTAGAGGTCCATTCCCAGCAGTTGCCCACCAAGTCGAGGACACCGAACGGGGAGCGGTTGCCCGGGCGTTTGTCGACGGAAGTCACCCCGGCCCGGCGAACGGCGTCGTCCGCGAAGTCCCGATACCACGCCTGGTATGTCACCACCGGCCGGCCGACCCACGAGTCGGCGCAGTTGACGCGAGCGCTGTCGGGCGTGTCGCCCCAGGGGAACAGCCGCCCGTCGGTGCCGCGTGCGGCAGCCTCCCATTCGAGAGAGGTCGGCAGACGTTTGCCTTCGAATGCCGCACAGGCGTACGCGCTCCACCAGTTGACGCAGATGGCCGGGTGGTCGTCGTAGCGTGAATTCTCGTAGTAGTCGGGGCGGCGCAGCCGGTCGGTCCAGGGGCGGTGTGTGACGTGGGCGGGCTGTTCGGGGTGGTCCCACTGCGACGTGCCGTCCGATTCGAGCGCGTCGAGGAAGCGGCGGTAGCGGGCGACGGTCACCGCATGGCGGTCGAAGCGAACAGGACGCTGGACGTGACGGATCAGCAGCCGTTCGGCCGGACCGACCAGGTACGCCCCCGCGGGCAGTACGCAGTCGTCCGTTCCTGGACTGCCGGGCATTCCGGCGAGGAAGGCACGCACCTGCTCGGTGAGGAAGGCGCCGTCGGGAATGTCGGCTGCCGCGTCCCGGCTCGCGGGCTCGGCAAGATGTCGGGCGGCCAGTAGTTCCTGGTACGCCGTGTGCACGAACGCGACGTGATCCGGCCCGGCAGGGCGCAGGAGCGGTGCGAGAACGCACGCATCGAGTTCGAGGCGTCCGTCCGTGAAGGCGTCTGCCCCCAGTTGCCGGTGCAGGTCGAGGAGGGAGAATACGGTCCGGTCGGTGAGGAAGGCAGGTCCGAACGCGGTCGGCAGCTGCTGCTCCAGTTCGGGCCGCCCACGCTCGGTCAGCGTCCGCGTGATGTGTGCGCCGAGGATCTCCGCGAGCGTCCGCCCCGGTGGAAGCTCCAGCGCCGCAGTCAGACGCTTCTCCAGAGGAGTGGCCTCGGGCTCGGCCAGGCGTACGACATGGAAGTGCGGTACACGCGACGGGTCGACGCCGTTCGCGTACATCTGCTCTACCAACTGCTCCGAGCGGCCCGCACCGCTGTCCAGCAGCTGACGCACCTGAGGCGAGTCCGCGAGGAAGGACACCCGCGAACTCATGACCACCGCCGATTCGGCCGACAGAACGGCCGCGAGATCCGCGAAGAGCCGCAGGAACCCTGCGGGGCTGGCCTCCTCGACACCCTCGTCGACAGCATCGAGCACGCACAGCGCGGTCCCCGAACGGATCAGGTAGAGGAACAGGTCGTAGGCGCGCGAGCGTTCCGAGGCCATGGCCGGCGTCAGGATGCGCGCCGCGTACTCGGAGAACGGTTCGTCCTTCGGTTTGAGCCCCAGGTCGAAGTAGAAGCGGAAGCGGCGGATCTCGGGGTTGACGGCCAGGGAGCGCAGAAGCGTGCTCTTGCCGCTGCCCGGGCGACCGGTGACCAGGACGTTCGCGCTGCCGCGCGCGAGGCGCGCCAGCAACCCAGCTGCGTCCCCGGACCGCTCCACCTTCGACTCACCGGTAAGCGGGTCCGTGGTCAGAGCCGCTGCGGCAACGGCGGTCCGTGGTTCGGCAGGGTCGTCCGCCGAGGCGAGGTCAGCGAGGTGCGTCTCGACACTGACGATAGTGTCGACGAAACCGTCGTATCGCACGATCCGGAAGTCCAGGCCCAGCATCCGATGCAGGGCGCCGGGCGCCGCACCGTCGTCGTCCACTACGACGAACCGGGTGAGCTTGGGCAGCCGGGTGCGCAGCAGCTCGCCACCGCTCGCGGCAAGGACGGTGCTCAGATCGTCCGCGTCCCTGGAGAGCATCAGCTCCACGTACTCCAGGCGCATACCCGACTCGCGGCAGAAGAGTTGATACACGGTGTCGGGGCTGAGGACGAACCGCTTGGCCTGCCGGTAGCCGAGGGTGACGTACAGCCCGGCCAGGAACTCGCAGCGGCCCGCCACCTCGGGCGCCATGTCCGGTTCACCGCCAAGAAGCGCCGCGCTCCCGGTGTCGGTGAACCAGACCAGCACGTCGACGAGCCTGCGGACCGCCAGCAGTCCGTCCTCGTCGCTGATGTCGTACCCATCGTGCGTGGACCGGTTGCGGAGCCGCCGGATGTCTTCGAGCGCGTCGATGACCGTGCTGCTCCGGATGTGCGGACGACAGCGTTTGACGAGGTCGTTCAGGGCTTTGGTCGAGGGGTCGCCCTCGATGCCGTGGTGACGCCACAGCTCCTTGAGTAACTTCTCGGTCAGTTTGCCGATGAGGGCGACGGCGTTCTCGGGATAACCGTCGTTGAGGGACCTCAGCGGCCGTTCCAGATCGAGCCCCAGCCGATCGGCGATCCGTGAGTGATCGTCGAGTTCGCTCCGTAGGCGCCGCAGCCGTTCGTCGACCACGGTACTCACCTGTTCCCACCTCGCCGTTGCCCGAGGATGAACGTGAACCGGTCGGGAAATACAAGGACGGGCTCCGGATGAGCGATGCGCATCTCTTCGATGCCCTTCTCGATCTCGTTGTCGCTGAAGGTGGAGAGCAGAGACATATAGCGGGCACGCACCATGCCGAGGTACCTGTCCCTGCCGATACGCAGCTTGTGCTCGACGTGGGTGAGTTCGGCTTGCAGCCCTGATGCGCGCAAATGCCGCTCGATGACGGCCGGGTCCGGCTGTAGCTCCTCGAAACGGTCGAGGGCCGCCTTGAAGAGTGGGTATTGGATGGTGGCCGGGAGCATCACCACCAGCAGTCGGCCTCCGGGGGCCAGTTGGTCGCTGAGGCCCTGGAGCGTGTGCGCGGGGTCGGTCACATGATGCACCGACTCCTTCAACCACATCGCGTCGAGCTGCTCGTACGGCAGGTGGGCGCGCTGTTCTGCAATGTCCTCGGCGGACGCGACGATCGGCGCCAGATCGGGTGGCGGCGGTGTGCCGAGCCGACGGAGCATCGCCTCGGACGGATCGACGCAGAGAAGTGGACGGAGTGGTTGGACCTGCCTGGCTACTTCCTTGGCGAACAGGCCGGTGCCCGAGCCGATGTCGGCGATTCGGTCCATGGGACGGAGCCGCAACGCCTCGACGATCCGGCCGGACATCCAGGGAACGTAGTCGGGACCGTAGACCCAGTGCTCGTCGTACTCGGCTGCCAGCTCCTCGTAGTGCCCACGCGCGTCGCGCCGCTCCACGATCCCCCTCGTGCGCCGTGTGTCACCGCTTGTGCTCTGCTGCGTTGTGTCGTTCGTCCACGCAGCTCGCGGCGTCCTTGCCGGACGTCGTCAGGCTATCGCGGGTGCCTGAACGGCAACAGTGCGTAATGCGACAGTGGCTGGGCGGTTGCATGAGTCTCGCGCAGCGCCGTCGTCGCGGTGTCCTTTGGTTCAGCCAGGACGAACTTGCCGAGTTCAGTAGCGAGATGCGTACCGCCGTTGCGTCCAGGATGGACAACGAACCCGCACCGGACCGTTCCCTCTGTCCCGCTCTGCGTCTCCGTGGCGTACTCCGCCGCGAGGTCGGCCCGCTCGTGGCCCGCTAGGGGGCGGACGGGTCAGGCAGTTGAGTGATTGACGTAAGTCCGGGCGCCTCTGTAATCTCAAGGTGAGTTTGCTTTGAAAACAAACTGTTCTGGAGGGTCTCCATGCCAGTTCCTCAGCACATCGACAGCCAAGCCGCCGGGCGGCAGTTGCTCGTCGGGCATAGGGAACTGCGTGCGCAGCTCGCGGCGTTGCGGGCCGCGCTCGACGAGGAGGGCGGGCTCACAGCGGCCGTGGGTGGGAACGGCGACGGTGTCTCCCTCGTGCAGCAGTTACGAGCCCGCTGCCTCGAGTACTGCCTCGGGCTTCACCACCACCACACCATGGAGGACGGCGCCTTTCCCGTCTTCGAGCAGCGCTATCCCGAGATCGCCCCCGTCATTGAGCGGTTGAGGGAAGAGCATCGGCAGGTGGCCGCCGGGCTCGACCGGCTCACCAAGCTCGTGGAGAGTGATGACGGGCAGGACCTGACCTGGCTGCGGGGGGAGTTGGAGCGGACCGTGGCCGGGATCGAGGAGCATTTCGTCTACGAGGAGACGTATCTGCTCCCCGCCCTGGGGGTGACCCCGCCCGGTCCCACCTCCTAGGACGGCCCCGCACCCGGCCCCTCCTTCGGGGATGGTGTCGCACCCGGCCCACCTCGTACGACGGTGCTGACCCGGCCAACCCACCTCCCACGACGGTGCCGCACCC
>NZ_LIQZ01000194.1 GCF_001418655.1 Streptomyces phaeochromogenes
GGGCTGCGGGCTCCGGCGGATTCGGGGCGGCAAGTTCGGGTGGTTTCGGGGCCGCGGGCTCGGGCGATTTCGGGGCGGCGGGCTCAGGCGGCGCCTTCGGCCCCGTCGGCTCCGGCGGTTTCGGCCCCGCGGCGGCCTACTCCCCCACCTCGCCGTCCCACGCGGCGCAGCCCCATCCCGCCCAGTCCCACGCCGCGCTGCCCGGACCGTTCGTGATGGGGAATCCGGCCGCACCGGGCGCGTACACACCGCCTCCATGGCCCCAGCCGCAGGAGCCGGCCGCCGCGCAGACCTCCCCGGTCACCACGAACGGCGCGGGCCGCAGGGCCCGGCCCTGGATACTGTCGGCCGCCGCAGTCGTGCTCGTCGCCGGTGGAGCTGCCGCCGCGCTGCTGCTCGCCCCGGGGGACGGCGACAAGGACGACACCGGGTCCGCGGAGGTGGCCGCGTCGCAGTCGGCGCCAAAAGCCGAGAAGTCCCCGTCGGCATCCGACTCCCCGTCCACCAAGGCCTCGAAGAAGCCGAAGTCCACCAAGTCCGCGCTGCCGTCCGGCCCTTCGGGGCCCGCGACACCCACCCAGGCTCCGAACCCGGCTGCCCCGGCCGCGTCGAGCGAGCCGGCGGCGCCCAAGGCCCCCGCCCCGGTCACGTACTCCGGGATCCGGATGACCGCGAGCCACGACCTGTATCTGGCGGACACACCGGTGCGTTCCAAGGCGGACTCCGGGAGCTCCGACGAGGATCTGACGTACGCCGTCTACTCCTCGGGCGCTGTCCTCGCTCCCGGAACCACCTCCGGCAGCTCCCTCGCCCTGCTCCCCTCGGGACGGCAGGGCAGCGTGGAGGCGTGCAAGGCCGCGACCGGCTACAAGAGCTACATCTGGATCAAGGACCTGACCGTCGGCCAGCAGATGTGCGTCATCAGCGGGACGGGACACGTGGGGCTGGTGACGTACCAGGGATCGTCCGGGACGACGTACGCCACCTTGGACGTGAAGGTGTGGCGCGACGCAGTCTAGGAGTCGAAGTCCCGGCCCCGTCCCGGCAGTTACTGGTCCCCATAGTCCCCAGTCCCTACAACTCCTCGTCCCCGAAAGGGAGCGCGTCCAGGTCCCCGTCGAACTCCCCGACGTTCGGGAGCATCAACTCCAGGGCGTCGGACGGCTCGTCCTTGCGGCTGTCCGGGCCGAGGAGTGCCTGCTCGGTCCAGATGCATTTTCCTGTCGCCGTGTAGCGCGTGCCCCAGCGCCGGGAGAGTGCCGTGATCAGTTGCAGGCCGCGCCCTCCCTCGTCGGTGTCCGTCGCCCGGCGGATGCGGGGCATCGTCAGGCTGCCGTCGAAGACCTCGCAGACCAGCTCGGCATCGTGCAGGAGGCGCAGGCTGACGGGGCCCTTGGCGTGGCGTACGACGTTGCCGACCAGTTCGCTGGCCAGGAGTTCCGTGGTCGGTGTCAGGCTGTCGAGGCCCCAGGCGGAGAGCTGCTCACGGACGTGGCGGCGGGCCTGGCCCGCCGCCCTGGGGTCCTCGGGCAGCGACCAGGAGGCCATCCTCTCCACGGGCAGGGCGTGCAGCCGGGCGACGAGGAGCGCCGCGTCGTCGGCCGCCTGGTGCTCGGCGGGGAGAAGACCGGCCGTGAGGGTGTCACAGAGACGTTCGAGGCGATCGCGCTCCCCGTCCGGGTCCACGTCCGTGAGGTGCGCCGCGCGCAGCAGCCCGGCCAGGTCCGCCATCCCCTCGTCGATCTCGCGCGTGGACGACTCCACGAGACCGTCGGTGTAGAGCACGAGCAGGCTGCCCTCGGGCACCGCCAACTCGACCGTCTCGAAGGGTGGTTCGGCCGCGCCCAGCGGAGGGTCGGCGGCCAGTTCCGGAAAGTGGACCCTGCCGTCGGGGTGGACCACGGCCGGCGGGGGATGGCCTGCCCGGGTGATGGAGCAGATCTGCGTGGTCGAGTCGTACAGCGCGTACAGGCAGGTGACGTACGACTCCTCGCCCATGCCGCCGACGATGTCGTTCAGCTGGCTCATGATCTCGTCGGGCGGCAGTTCAAGGTCGGCGAGGGTGTGGACCGCCGTGCGCAGGCGGCCCATCGTCGCCGCCTCCGGCAGGCCGTGGCCCATCACGTCGCCGACCACCAGGGCCACCTGGCCGCCCGAGAGCGGAATGATGTCGTACCAGTCGCCCCCAACGTCCATACCCTGGCCGGCCGGGAGGTACCGGGCCGCCGCCGTACAGGCCGACGGGGTGGGCAGGTCCCGGGGAAGCAGGCTGCGCTGGAGTTCGCGGGACCGGGTGTGTTCGGCGTCGTAGAGCCTCGCCCGTTCCAGGGCCTGGGCGACCAGGGCGCTGATGGTGGTCAGCAGGGTGCGTTCGTCGTCGGTGAGGCGGCGCGGGCGTTCGAAGGCCACGACGCAGACGCCGAAGGTGATGCCGGACGCCGTCAGCGGCAGGAACGCCCACGCCTGTTTGCCCGCACTCCCGGGCAGGTCGGCCTGTCCCGGTGAGCGCGCCACGAGTTCCTCGACGGAGGACAGGAAGAGCGGCGTGTCGGACGTGATCGCGTCCCAGCCGGGGTCACCGGTCACCCGCGGGCGGCGGTCGACAGTGGCGAGGAAGCCGTCCGGATAACCGACCGCTCCCACGGTGTGCAGCCATTCACCCTCGACCGTCTGCACCAGGAGTCCGGCGGCGGCGAACGGCGGCAGCACCCGTGGGGCGAGCGCGTCCACCACGTCCCGTGAGGTCGTCGCCTTCGCGAGCGCGGCCGTCAGCTCCGCCATCTGGGCCGCGCGTTCGGACGCGACCCGCTCGGCGGCGTGACGTTCCTCCTCGTGCCGCCGCCTCTCGGTGACGTCCGAGAAGTAGAGGGTGCGGCCGTCGGGGCCGGGCACCAGCCGCAGGTGGTAGCGACGGTCACCGTCCGGCATGTGGATGTCGAAGCTGGCGGGCTTGTCCTCGGCCGCGGCCTTGCGGAAGCGTCTCTCCATGCCGGGCACCTGCTGTGCGGTGGGCAGTTCCCACAGGACACGCCCGAACAGCTCCTCCTCGGAGAGGCCCAGCGTGCGTTCCGCCTCCAGGTTGGCGAAGGTGATCCGCCACTCGTCGTCGAACGCCAGGAATCCGTCGCTCATATGGCGCAGGGCGCGGCTGAGGGCGTCCCGGGCGGACCGCGACTCGTTGCTCTCCCAGCCCACGCCGATCATCCGGAGGGGTTCGCCGTGTTCGTCGTACGTCGCCCTGCCGCGGGCCTGGGTCCAGCCGTACGTGCCGTCCAGGCCGCGTACGCGGTACTCCGCCTCGTAGACCGTGTGGTCTCGGATCGCCCGCTGCGCGGCACCCAGCGTCGGGGCGAGGTCGTCGGGGTGGACGATCCTCATCCAGTTCTCGATCTTGCCGGTGAAGTCGGCCGGTCTGGTGCCGTAGAGCTCCAGGGCCGCCTCGTCCCAGATCAGGTCGCCGGTGCGGATGTCCCAGTCCCAGGAGCCGACGCTGACCTCCTTGAGGGCCTGCCGCAGGCGCTCGCCGCTGAGCTCGGTCTGCGCGGGCCCGGCCGGCGGGGGCGCCTGGGCCATGCGTTCCTCGGTCCAGACGATCACGGCCCGCAGGAAGTCCCACTGCCCCGGGGTGGGCTCGCCCCCCTCACCGGTGACGACGGAGAGCGCACCGATGCTGCGGTCCCCGCTGAACAGCGGGGCTGCCGCCAGTCCGCTGCCCGGCCAGGCGGCCTCCCCGGCCACGGAGTGGGCCGGGAGCTCCCGCGGTGCCCAGACGCCGCTGCCCTGGTGCAGGGCGCGGGCGGGGGCCAGCGGGCCCTCCTGGTCGATGATCACCCAGGCCCGGGTGAGGGCCGGTGGGAGACCGGCGGCGGACACCAGCCGCAGGGCGGACATGGGGCCGCGAAGGTGGATCATCCCTCCCAGGGCACCGAGCTCGCCCACCGCGTGCTGGAGTGCCAACCGGAAGATCTCACTCTCCGCGACACCTGGTTCCACCGTGCTGAGCAGAGCCAGCCGTGCGTTCATACGACAAATTTTACCGTTCTGGCCTCACCCGATGTGGGCCTTCGCAGGAATCACACCTTCGCCTCCACCCTCCCTTACCTGGTCTTCAACACCTGTCGCTCCAGGCCGAGTTGCCTGCCGTGGAGATGGCCGGTTCGGCACTCCCGCACCTCGTGTAACGCCCCTTGGCCCCGGGCAGTCCTCCGGTCACGGCGACACACGAGGAGCGGCATGGACATCGGCGTCTTCATCCCGATCGGCAACAACGGCTGGCTCATATCGAAGAGCTCACCGCAGTACCTGCCGAGCTTCGAACTGAACAAGGCCGTGGTGCGCAAGGCCGAGGAGCACGGGTTCGACTTCGCCCTTTCGATGATCAAGCTCAAGGGGTTCGGCGGCGAGACCGGGTTCTGGGACCACAACCTGGAGTCGTTCACCCTGATGGCCGGCCTGGCCGCCGTCACCGACCGGATCAAGCTGTACGCCTCCACACCGATCCTCGCACTGCCCCCGGCAATCGTCGCGCGCATGGCCGTGACGGTCGACTCGATCGCCCCCGGCCGCTTCGGCGTCAACATCGTCACGGGCTGGGCGCCCGGCGAGTACGCCCAGATGGGTCTGTGGCCCGGAGACGAGCACTTCGGCAACCGCTACGCCCGTGCCGTCGAGTACGTCACCGTGATGAAGGAGCTGTGGAGCGAGGGGGTCAGCAACTTCAAGGGCGAGTTCTACGAGATGGACGACTGCGTGCTGTCACCGCGGCCGGCGAACGGGCACATCGACATCGTCGCCGCGGGCCAGAGCAGCACGGGAATGAGGTTCGCCGCCGAGCACGCCGAGTACAACTTCATCCTGGGCAGCGGTGTGAACACTCCGCTCGCGCTCTCGGACACCACGGCCGCGCTCGTGGACCTGGCGCGCGGCACGGCCCGTGACGTCGGGGCGCTCGCCCTCTTCATGGTCATCGCGGACGAGACCGACGAGGCCGCCCGGGCGAAGTGGCAGGACTACCACGACAACGCCGACCTGGCCGCGCTGGCGTACATGGCGGGTGAATCGGCCACGGACACGGCCGCCGACGACTCCTCGACCGCCCGGACCATCTCGCTGCCCGAGGGAGCGGTGAACTTCAACATGGGCACGCTCGTCGGCTCGTACGAGACCGTCGCGAGGATGCTCGACGAGGTGGCGGGGGTCGACGGCACCAAGGGGATCATGCTGGTCTTCGACGACTTCCTCGAAGGCATCGAGACCTTCGGTACGCGCGTCCAGCCGCTGATGAAGTGCCGCTCGGACAGGTCGGCCGCGGCCTGAGGGCGAGGAGTGAGCCAGACCACAACAAAAACGGTGCCGTATCGATAGCTGCAGGGCTACTCTGGTCATTGAGGTGAACGAAACAGTTTCGTTCAGGGCTCCGCGCATGTCCCCGGCGAGGACGCCGCCCATCGCCCCTCCCATGGAGAACGCCTGCCATGACCTCCGTACTCATCGTGAACGACCAGTCCCTACAGCGGCTCGGCCTGCGGATGCTTCTGGCCGCCGAGCCCGACCTGACCGTCGTCGGCGAAGCGTCGACCGGGGCCGAAGCAGTTCGTCTCAGCGCCGAACTCCGCCCCGACGTCGTCCTGTTGGACAGCACCGTCTCCGGCACGGACGGCATCGCGACCATCCGCCGTATCGCCCACCCCTCCCTCCTCCCACTGGTCTCCGAACTCACCGGAGCCGGCGGGCAGCGCCCGCGCGTACTCGTCCTGACGCCCGCCGGCCGGGAGAGAAGCGCCTACGCCGCCCTGCGCGCCGGAGCGGCCGGATTCCTTCTCCAGGACGCCACTCCGGACGAGCTGACCGCGGCGATCCGTATCGTGGCCGCGGGAGACGCCGTGATCACTCCCGGCCTGACCCGTACGCTCATCGACACGGTCCGCCAGCAGCGCCCCGTCCGCTCTCTCGGCGGGGAAGTCGGCCTCGGCACCCTCACCGGGCGCGAACGCGACGTCCTCACCGCTGTCGCCTCCGGCTGGTCCAACGCCGAGATCGCCGAGCGCCTGTCCATCGCTCCGACCACCGTGAAGACCCACGTCAGCAACATCCTCGCCAAGATCGGCGCCCACGCCCGCGTCCAGGCGGTGGTCTTCGCCTACGAGTCCGGCCTCGTGCGGCCGGCGGCCTGACACCGACCGGGCCGGACCCGTCGGCCCGATCGCCGCGTTGCTCCGGGAAACCTGCCGGACGGTAGCCGCCTGCCACCTGACCGTCACGATTCCGGAGGCCCGGGCCCGTACAAGCGCCGTTACCCTCGTCGGATTCACACGGAGTTCCCCGCCCGGGTGCAGGCGGAGGCGATCGTGGCGCATTCTTGCTGTGTCAGCCACTCGGCGGCGCACGGACGAGGTAGGGCCGATGACTGGGAGAGCCGAGCACGACACCCGGACGCCCGCACGCCTGGCCGCGCTGCTGACCGGGATCACGGCCGAGGCGATCGGCGCGGCCGACGCCTTCGCGGGAGGCGTGTACCTGCGGTCCAGCACGCCCGGGCTGCTGCGGCTGGCCGTGCTCTCAGGGCTGCCGGGCCCGCTGTTCCGGCCCTGGTGGCGCCTGCACGTCGACCGTCGGTTCCCCGTCGCGGACGCCTACCGGCTGGGCGTCCAGGTGGTGCTCCCGGACGCCACGGAGACGATGCGCCGCTACCCCCAGTTCGCGGCGGGCCTGCCGTTCCAGTTCGGGTCCGTGTACGTGCCCGTGGTCGGAGGGTCGACGGTCTACGGCGTACTGACCCTCCTGCGCCCCTCGACGTCGGACGCCACCACAGTGCTGCCCGACCGCGACCGCATGGCGCAGCTGGCCGAGGATCTGGGCGCGGCCCTGCGGAGCCTGGAGGACGGCGCCGGGTCTCCGGTCGCCTGGGACGACGAACCGCTGTGCGTGCGGCCACCGGCCGCCGGCCCCCCTGCCGCGCCCATCGGGCGATTCACCTGGAACCCGGCAACGGACGTCGTGACCGCCGACAACCGGCTGCGCACGCTGCTCGGGGTGGCGCCGGGAGAGGCCGCCGACACCCCGCAGGCACTCGCGGACGCCGTGGCCGCCGCCGACTCCCACCACTTCCTGGCCGCCCTGCGGGAGACGGCCGCGGGAAGACCACCGCCGCTGCCCCTGCACGTGCACGCCATGGACGGCACGCTCCGCCTCCTGGAGCTCTGGACCCCGCACGACACGTCCGTACCGCCCGGAGGGCACCCGGTCCGCGGCATCGTCCTCGATCCGGACAGCGGCTCGGCGGCCGACAAGGCGGCCGACCTGCTCCCGGAGGGCGTGTTCTGCCTCGACCGGCTGGGCCTGATCGTCTACGCGAATCCACGGGCGGCGGAGCTCCTGGGCCGGCCCCGGTCCGAGCTCCTGGGCCGCCTCCTGTGGGAGGCGGTGCCGTGGATGGACCGGCCCGCCTACGAGGACCACCTGCGAGAGGCCCTGCTGGCACCGCATCCGGTGCACTGCCACGTCGTACGGCCGCTCAAGGACCAGGAGAAGCCCCTCGCGGATCCCCAGGGAGGTGACTGGTTCGCGCTCTCCGTCTATCCGGGACCCGACATCCTGACCTGCAAGGTCGTTCCGGCCGACCGTATGGCGGACCCGCCTCCCGAGCCGGCCCCGCGACCCCGGGCGGACGCACCTGCCGACGCGCCCCTGGCCGACGGCTCCTCGGCCGCGGTCACCTCGATGGCACCGCTGTACCGGCCGATCATCCTCGCGATCGCGCTGACCGAGGCGGTCACCGCCCACCAGGTGTCCGCGGTCGTGATGCAGGAACTGCTGCCGGCCTTCGGCGGCCGTCGGCTCGCCATCTACCTGCTGCAGGACCGGCATCTGTATCTGGCCTGGGAATCGGGCTTCCCCAAGGGATTCCTCGCGCCGTTCGACGGGGTCGGTCTCGACACCCGGCTGCCCGGCGTGGAGACCCTCACCACCGGTAAGCCGCTCTTCTTCGAGTCGATGCACCAGCTCACGGCCGCCTATCCCGGCATCCCGCTCGACGCGACGGAAGGGGCCCGCGCCTTCCTGCCCCTCATCGCCTCCGGGCGCCCCGTCGGCTCCTGCATTCTGGGCTTCGACCGCCCCCGCGACTTCAGCACCGAGGAACGCACGGTGCTCACCGCCCTCGCCGGGCTGATCGCCCACGCCATGGAGAAGGCCCACCGCTACGACACCGAGGCCGCTCTCGCCCGCGGGCTCCAGCAGGCACTCCTCCCCCGGCGCCTGTCCGGCCATCCACGGGTGGAGACCGTCGGGCGCTATCTGGCGGGCACCCAGGGAATGGACGTGGGAGGGGACTGGTACGACGTGGTCGAGTCCGGGGACGGTCTCGCCCTGGTCATCGGCGACGTCCAGGGACACGGCGTCCAGGCCGCCGCCACCATGGGTCAACTGCGTAGTGCCGTACGGGCCTTCGCGCTCGGCGACCATTCACCCGACGAGGTCCTCAGCGGCACCAACCGTCTCCTGATCGACCTCGATCCCGGCCTGTTCGCCAGCTGCTGCTACATCCGGCTGGACCCCCTCACCGGTCTGGCCCGGGTCGCCCGCGCCGGGCATCCCCCGCCGATCCTGCGCTACCCGGACGGCCGCACCCACGTCCTGGACATCCCCGGCGGCGTCGTGCTCGGCGTCGACGCACACGCCCAGTACCCCGTGACAGACCTGCAGCTGGAGCCCGGCGCCATCCTCGCGCTCTACACGGACGGGCTGGTCGAACGGCCGGGCGTCGACATCGACGAAGGCATCACCGCGCTGCGCGTGGCCCTGGCCCGGGCCGGATCGTCCGCCGGCCGCCCCGGCGGCCGTTCGCTGGCCGCGGTCGCCGACCGGCTCACCGCCAAGGCCCGACACGTCGCCGACCGCCCCGACGACATAGCGCTGCTGCTGACGGCACGCCGTCCGAAGAAGCGCCACCGCTGAGCGACAGCGCTCCGTGCGGCGCTCGCCGTACGGTGCTCATCTGCGCGGCGGAGGAATGGGGCGCCCGAGACGCACGGGAACCCCCGGGGAGTACAGCACGCTCACCGGCTCACCCATCGGCGTCGGCAGCCCGGCCGACTCGACGAGGTTCTCCTCGCACGAGACCAGCGTCGCCCGGTGCAGCGGCCAGCGCGGATGGTCGTTCGGCAGAAACCCGGCGTCGCCGAAGAACGGGTTGTGCATGCCCCACCGGGCGGTCAGGAAGTGCTCAAGACCCGTCGGCTCGGTTATGCGCTCCCCGGGCCTGACGACAAGCCGGCTGTACGCGCCGCGCGGTCCGGGCACGCGCCTCGCGCTGGTGTAGCCGACGGTGTCCTCACCGGTCCGCACGGACATGCGCGACCACACGTACGGCAGCCGGAACGCGAGCCGCCCCATGACCACCGGCAGGAGCCGGGACGCGTCCATGGAGCGGAAGACCACCCCACGTCGGCCGTGTGCGTCCACCGAGTACAGGCGCACGTTGGTCTCCGGGAAGGAGCCGAGGTACGGCACTCCCGGCAGGCGCAGCCAGCCCACCTTGTGCATCCGGAACGCGACCAGCCCGACGAAGGTGACGCCGTCCACGGTGTCGGGAACGGTGCCGTCCGGCAGCAGTGCCGTCACGTCCGCCGGATCCACGGCCCAGTGCACGAAGGTGAGGTCCAGCCACTGCTGGGTGAGCAGCGGGCGGCTCAGTGCGACCGGGGCGTCGGGCGTGATCGGTTCCGGGACGGACGAGGTGATCGACACGAGCGAAAGCATCGCAGGACCCCCTCCGGGGCACGGCGGGAACGCGTGCTGTGTGACGCGTCTGGCACCGGTACGCACCGGTGCCGTCGTCCCGAGCCCCACCGTCGTGCGCCGGCCCCGGACGGGTCCCGGGGCCGCGGCGCGGGTCAGACATCGGTGGGCAGGCCGCTCACCTCCGCGATGCCGCGCAGCTCCTCGTCCTGGCGGTGTCGTTCACCGATGAAGTCGGCGATCTCCTGGCACCTGGCCGGGTCGGCCGCGGTGCCGGAGTCCGTGACGACCCTGACGGGTCCGACCTCCTCGGTCTCGATCTCGACGATCTGGTTGTCCAGCCGTCCCGTGACGGCGACGGCCACGACGAGGGACGCCTCGTCCCGGACCTCCTGCGAGACGCTGGCGCCGTCCTCGCCTTCCAGACTCAACTCGATCGGCCCAGCCCGTTGCTCCTGCATCGCCTCCAGCACCGGCTCGACCATGCGGAGCAGCACCGCGTAGTCCGACGGCGCCATACGCACACGCAACAGGTCGAGATAGAGGTCCACGGGCCGGTCCTCGGGCGGAAACTCTGAATCGCTCATGAGACTCGACTTCCCCGATGTGGCCAACATGATCGCATCTGGGACCAAAATGGTGGATCTCCGCGCCCACCGCCACTCGGGAACCGGCCTGTGCCCGGTCCAAGGCCTGCCCGACGGGCCTAGGCGCCGCGACGGACCCGGGCGGCCTTGCGGGCCTCGGCCGTCTGCCGGGCTTCGGCGGACCGGCGGGACTCGCCACCGGCCCGTCCCGGACGGGTACCCATGCCACGGAAGGGCGTACCGCCGCGCTGGGGGCGCTCCGTGACCGGCGCGCTGCCGTTGACGGGGATCCCGGAGGGCGCCTGAGCACCGGTGATGCGGCTCAGTTCGGCCTCTCCCGAGCGGACCTGGGTGATCTGCGGCCTGATGCGGGCGTCGGACATCAGACGGGTCATGTCACGCCGCTGGTTGGGCAGCACCAGCGTGACGACGCTGCCGGACTCCCCGGCACGGGCCGTACGGCCGCCGCGGTGCAGGTAGTCCTTGTGGTCGGCGGGCGGGTCCACGTTGACGACGAGGTCGAGGTCGTCGATGTGGATGCCCCGGGCTGCGACGTTGGTCGCCACCAGCACCGTGACGTGGCCGTCCTTGAACTGGGACAGGGTGCGGGTGCGCTGGGGCTGCGACTTGCCGCCGTGCAGCGCCGCGGCCTTCACCCCGCTGCCCAGCAGGTGCCGGGTGAACTGGTCGACGGCGTGCTTGGTGTCCAGGAACATCAGCACCCGCCCGTCGCGGGCGGCGATCTCCGTGGCGGCGGCGTGCTTGTCGGCGCCGTGCACATACAGCACGTGGTGCTCCATCGTGGTGACCGTGCCCGCCGAGGGATCGACCGAGTGGACCACCGGGTCGTGGAGGTAGCGCCGGACCAGGAGGTCGATGTTGCGGTCCAGGGTGGCCGAGAACAGCATCCGCTGGCCGTCGGGCCGTACCTGGTCGAGCAGCTCGGTGACCTGGGGCATGAAGCCCATGTCGGCCATCTGGTCCGCCTCGTCCAGAACGGTGATCTCCACCCGGTCCAGACGGCAGTCCTTGCGCTCGACGAGATCCATGAGACGGCCCGGGGTCGCGACGACTACCTCGGCACCGGCCCGCAGCGCCCCGGCCTGCCGGCCGATCGACATACCGCCGACGACGGTGGCAAGGCGCAGCTTGAGCGGCCGGGCGTACGGCGTCAGCGCGTCGGTGACCTGCTGGGCCAGCTCACGAGTGGGAACGAGGACCATCGCCAGCGGCTTCCGGGGCTCGGCACGCCGCCCGGCGAGGCGCACGAGGAGTGCCAGGCCGAACGCGAGCGTCTTGCCGGAGCCGGTGCGCCCGCGGCCGAGGACGTCGCGGCCCGCGAGGGAGTTCGGCAGCGTGGCGGCCTGGATCGGGAACGGCTCGGTCACGCCGAGGCGGGTGAGCGTCTCCAGCAACTCGGCGGGCAGACCCAGTTCACCGAAGGTCGCCACCGCGGGGAGGCCCGGGACGACGGTGGTCGGCGGCGTGAACTCACCCTGCAGCGCGGCGGGCCGGCGCCCATTGCCACCCGACCGGGTGACGGGCCGCCCCTGGCTCTGCGGACGGGCACGGCCGCCCCGGCCGGAACCGCCGAAGCCGTCCCTGCGGCCCTTGGAAAAGCCATCGTTCGTGCGAGCTGAACGGTTCATGAAGAACCTTCCTCGATAGGGCACGTATCGAGGAATTCTCGGCGGACACAAGCCGAACGAATTGCAAGAACGAGCCGGGTGCGGGACCGGAAAACGGACCGGCCGCAGCGATGTGACACAAGACGGAAGTCCGGGTCGGGACTTCCTGGAAAAACCAGCAAGCTGGGGCCCCACCGCGAGGTGGGACCCCAGCTGCCTCGTGCGATTCGACGTCAGGCAGGCGTGATGTTCTCCGCCTGCGGGCCCTTCTGACCCTGGGTGATGTCGAAGTTCACCTTCTGGCCCTCCTGGAGCTCACGAAAGCCCTGGGTGGCGATGTTCGAGTAGTGGGCGAAGACGTCGGGGCCGCCGCCCTCCTGCTCGATGAAGCCGAAGCCCTTTTCCGAGTTGAACCACTTGACGGTTCCAGTAGCCATGTCATTTCCCCTTCGGGGCAGTACCCGGGGGTCCGCACTGTGTGAACCCCTGCGTCGCCGCAATGAACCCGTCCGGAAAGAGCGCCGGAAATACAAAAGCGCCCGGCGATATGTAATCATCCGAGCCACTTGAAGTGTGCGGGAACTACAATTGCAACTGGATCAAGACTATCACGACACACCCACACGGCAACGGCTGACCCGCCCCGATCGCCGCGGCCCCGACGAAGCGTTCGGACGAGCCGTTCAGGGGCCGGGCCCCGGGTCCGGTTTCACGGCGGCGGTGATCCCGGCGCGGGCGGCTTCGAGCTGGGCGGCGAAGGCGACACCGAGGAAGAGCGCGATACCGGTGAGGTTCGCCCACAGCAGCAGCGCCACGAAGGCGGTGAGCGGTCCGTACACGGCACCGAAGGAACCGCTGCTGGCCACGTAGAACGCCAGCAGCCAGGTGGCCGCGACCCACAGCACCAGATGGACCGCCGAGCCGAAGGCGAGCCAGGTGTAGCCCGGCTGGTCCCTGCGGGGAGCCCAGCGGAAGATCACCGCCGAGGCGACCCAGACGAACACCACGCCCAGCGGCACCTGGAGCGGCCCCCACCAGTCGAGGTTGTCGCGCGACCAGCCGAGGGCCTGGACCACCGACTCCCCCACCGCGTCTCCGGCGACCAGGACGAGGAAGCCGAGGACCATCGGCATGCCCGCGGCGAGGGCGAGCAGCAGGGACCGGCCGTACTTGGCCAGGACCGGGCGGTCGCGCTCGATCCCGTAGATGCGGTTGGCGCCTCTTTCGACCTGGCCCATGGCCGAGGCCAGGTTGAGTATCGCGAAGGCCAGACCCAGCCACATCGCCAGGGCGCTCCAGATCCCGGAGCCGGCACTGCGCTCGGTCTCGGCAAGGGCGTCCTCGACCAGGTCGGCGCTGGCGCCCGGCACGATCCGGCTGAGGGTGAGTTCGATGATCCGGCCGACACTCTCGGTGTGGACGGTGGTGGCGACGCCCACCAGGGCGATGGTGAACGGCACCATACCCAGGACCACCTGGAAGCCGAGGGAACGGGCGCTGGTGAAGCCGTCCGCGTAGCGGAAGCGGGCGAACGCGTCCACCAGCAGGCGACGGCCCCCGTAGCGCCGCAGGGCGGTGAGCGCCTCGTCACCGGACAGCTCCTCCCCGATCATGTCCCGCGTCTGCGGGACGTGCTCAGCGGTCCCCATCGCTCACGTCTCCTCGTTCTGTGAAATCCGGTGAATCCTTTTCCGGGTCAGGAATGATTCGGCTCTTCGAGGGAAGCTCGCCGAATTCTCGACCCACCCGTGTTTGGACGGGCTTTCCCCGGTCAGCCGTAATGGTAGAGCGCACCGCCGAAGCTGTGAGGACGTGATCTGCAGTGGCCAGGAATCAGAAGGCGCGAGCCAAGACGGAGCAGGCCAGGGGCAAGGCCAAGGAGGCCGCCGGCCGCGCGGTCGGCAACGAGCGGCTGACCGCCGAGGGCCGGGCCGAGCAGTCCAAGGGCGACGCCCGCCAGGCCAAGGAAAAGACGAAGGACATATTCAAGCACTGATGGTGATCATCAATTCCGCAGGGCCCGTCGCGTGCGCTGCGGCGGGCCCGCCGATTTTCAGGTCTTTTCAAGGCGAAGGAGCGAAGAATGTGCGCGGAGCACCGGACGCACCCGGTCGAAACGGTGACGGTCCCCGGCCTGCCTCGTACAGCGGGACCGCGCAGTCCGGCCGAGGTGCGCGAGGCGGTCAGGCACGCCTTCGAAGGCGCACGACGGTCCCGCAGGCGCGACACCGTGGCCGGTGAAGAGGCCGTCGGCGACGCCCTGCTCGTCGCCTCGGAACTCACCACCAACGCAATGCTGCACGGCGGCGGTGTCACCCAGTTCGAGGTGACGCTGGACGACCGGGACGTACGCCTGTCGGTGAGCGACCGCAGCGGGGAACTGCCGACCTCGGCACGGCACATCGACGAGCGGGGGTTCATGCGGGTCGGGGGCCACGGCTGGCCGATCGTCTGCCATCTCGCCCGTGACATCACGATCTCGGAGCTCGACGCCGGAGGAAAGCGCATCACCGCCGTCGTACCGCTCTCTCCCCGGTAAGGGGCCGGACACCGCCCCCCTGTGGACCTTCCTGTGGGCCTCCCCGTGGCGAGAGCCCCTTCGGTTCACGCCGAGAGTGCCTGCCGGGTCTGACGTGGTGTGCCCGCCGCAGGTGGTGCGCCCGGCACCGCTGGGCGCACGGGGTACGTGGTCTTCGCCGGGTCCACGACCGGGTCCCCCAGCACGATCCGGCCCGCCGCCTGCAGCGCGTCGCATTCGTCGGTGGGCAGGGCCACATGGCAACCGCCGAGCCCGGCACCGGAACCGACGGCTTGCCAGTAGCCGTACCGGCGACGGCCGTTGGCGTGCACGGTCAGCCAGACGGGAACTCGCTGCTCCGTGATGAGACGCAGAACCTCGGCATCGCCGGGGCCGAGCGGAGCGGGTGTGCGCGGGAGGGCTCGGAGCATCATCAGCGGTCTCCGTCCAGGACGCGCGGCACGGCTCGGCGGTGGGGGGTGGGCGTCATGTACGGGCGGCCTTTCGTCGGACGGGTGCGATCACGCATCGCCGGGACGATGACGTTCTCGCTGCTCCGCATTGTTGCGGAGGGCACTGACAACACGGCCGGAGCGGCTCCGGAGCACCCTCCGAAGCCGCTCGTCCGGCCCCTCGTGACCGACGGGTGTCCCGGTTACGGACTCCCACTCCTCGGTTTCAAGCCCGCGCCCCTCGGTTTCAAGCCCCGCGTGTCGCGACCGTGAGCGGGTCACGACAGCGGGCGAACCGCCCGAGCCCGCCCCGGGCGGCGCTCACCGTGGCGCCTTCAGCGGATCCTGGCGCCGTACACGTGGGTGACCGTCATCGTCATGAGCACTCTACGGTCGGTCACCATCGTCGACCGGTATTCGTCCCAGTCCGGGTGCTCGCCCGCGGCGCGCCGGTAGTACGCCACGAGCGCCTCGACCTCCGGGCCGTGAGGGTCGGTTCCCGGCCCGGTGAGGGCCGCCGTGCCCTCGGCAGTCGCCCACGACCCGCCGTCGGGGCCGGTGACCTCCAGTGCTGCTCGCGGGTCCCTGCGCAGATTCGCCGTCTTGGCTCGTCCCTCGGTCATCGAAACGTAGAGAACACCGGCCTCCCGGTCGTAGAAGGGCATGACGGGCGACAGCTGGGGGCGGCCGTCCGACTTGATCGTCGCGAGTACGCCGAGCCGGCTCTCCGCGAGCAGCGTGCGTGGGTCGAAAGGTGTGGCGGTCATGTCCAGGGCCAAGTCGCGACCGCGGTCCGGCTATTCCCGGCGGAGCGACACCGACTCCCGACGGGGCGAGGCCGACGGACCGCGGTGCGAGGCCGACTCCCCGCGAGGCGAGACCGACGGTCGGTCATGATCGCGCTCCTGACGGCTTGCGGAACTGCTCGATCATCGCCGCGTAGCCGTCGCCGCCGCGTCCGTCGGCCACAGCCCGGTCCGCCAGGGCCTGGATGAACCTGGGCAGGTCGGCGTTGACACCGAGGGACTCGCTCTCCTGAGCGAGGTGTTCCATCGCGGCCCGGTGGGTGTCGAGGGTGGCGTCGAGGGCCGGGAACGTACCCGCGGCGATCTGCCGCGCGTAGCCGGGTAGCCAGTCGGTCACGATCCCGATCCCCTGCCTCACGAGCGGGACGAACCCCGCGGGGTCCACCCCCGCCGCCCCGAGCAGCGCGGCGCCCTGCAGGAATCCGTTCAGGACGCCCCACATCATGCCCAGCACCGCCATGTCGTGGAGCGCCGACAGGGCGTGGTCCCCGCCGAGGTACGTCGTTGCCTCGGTCAGGCTCCTCAGTACGGGCTCGTACAGGTCGAAAGCCGCCCTGGGCCCGCTGTAGACGATGATCGCGTCCGCCGTACCGATGCCCTGTGGGACGGCCAGGATCACTCCGTCGAGGTAGGCGCTGCCGTGCCGTGCCGCCCACTCGGCCGTCTCGTGGGCCTGTGCCGAGGTGCCCGAGGTCAGGTTCACCAGGGTCCTGCCGTCGAGGAGCTCGCCGACCGGATCGAGGAGCTTGTGCGCGGTGTCGTAGTCCGAGAGGCAGACGACCACGAGTGGGCTCGCCGCGACGGCGTCGGCGATCGAGTCCGCGAGTGTCGCGCCCTGTGCGATCAGTGGTTCGGCCTTCGCCGCCGAGCGGTTCCACACGGTCGTGGGGTGCGCGGCGCGCAGGAACGCTCCGGCCAGCGCCTGGCCCATCAGCCCCAGTCCGATGACTGTCACGGGCGTGCGGTCGGCGTCGCGGTTCTGTGTCATTCGTTCCCCCTGAGTGGGTCGGTGGTCATGGCAGAATCGTCAACGTTCACACCGGTATGAAGGTCAAGGGGGAATCGGCGTGCTGATCGGGGAGTTGAGCCGGCGGACCGGGGTCCGCGCACATCAGCTGCGTTACTACGAGGCCCAGGGGCTGCTGGAGCCCGGCCGCGGGACCAGCGGCTACCGCGAGTACCCGGACGACGCCGTCCTGACCGTCGCCCAGATCAGAAGGCTGCTCGAAGCCGGACTGTCGACCGAGGAGATCGGGTACCTGCAGCCCTGCGTCACCGGCACTGCCCCCGACCTCGAACCCTGTCCGGAGCTCCTGGACACCCTTCGGGCCCGCCTGAAGGGGCTGGACGAACACATCGACACGCTCACTCGCTCCCGCCAGGTCCTCCACGACTACATCGGCGCCACCGAGCGTCTTGTGTCCCAGGACTCTCAGGCCTGATCACGCTCCACCGGACAAGTCCGGCCCGCACGACGCGGCGGGGGCGCCCTGGTGGCAAGATGGGCCCCCAGTGGAGCCGCGAGGGCGCTTCGACCACGTGAGCGGGTGACACATGACGGATGAGCCGGGCGAGGTCTGGGAGCGGTTCGCCGTCGCCCTGGCGGAGATGGCGCGGGATCTGCTGGCCCAGGACTCGGCGCAGGGCACCTTGGACCGCATCGTGGAGCATGCGAAGGTCCTGATCAACGGATGCGACCACGCCGGCATCCTCACCGTGCGGCGGGGCGAGGTGCACGCGCTGGCGGCGACGAGCGATCTCGTACGCCGCGCGGACCGGATCCAGCAGGATCTGCAGGAAGGCCCCTGCTTCGATGCTGTGACCGACCGACAGCAGGTCTACACGATCCAGGACCTGCGCGAACCCCATGACCGCTGGCCCCGCTTCGCCCCCGAGCTGAACAAGATGGGCATGGGAAGCGCGATGGGCTTTCTCCTCTTCACCGAGGACGACGATCTCGGCGCCCTCAACGTGTACTCCCGGCAGCCGGGCACCTTCGACGAGGCCGCACAGCGGGCCGGCTGGATCCTCGCCTCGCACGCGGCCGTGGCCTTCTCCGCGGCCCGTACGCATCAGCAGCTGGGCCACGCCCTGGAGACCCGGCACGAGATCGGCGAGGCCATGGGCATTCTCATGGAGCGCCACGGACTGACCGAGGACACGGCCTTCAAAGTACTCAAGAAGGCATCCCAGGACCGCAACATCAAACTGCGCGAGATCGCCCGTCTGATCTGCGAGACCGGCGAGAAGCCGGGCTGACCGCCCTCGGGCGTGAACGGGCCTGCCGGGCCGGCAGGGGCTGGCGGCCCCCACCGGCAGGCGCGTACATCGGGTCAAGTGGTGGCGCAGGTGGAGCCGTTGAGCCTGAACGCGGTCGGTGCGGTGTTGCTGGCGCCCTTGCTGCCGGTGAAGCCGACGGTGACCGAACCGGCGGCGGGGATGGTGGACGTGTAGGAGGCGGGGGTGACGGTCACCGCGCCGCCGTTCTGGGTGGGGGTGCCGCCCCACATGTTGGTGACGGTCTGGCCGTTGGCGAAGGAGAAGGCGAGCGTCCAGCCGCTGATGGCGGTGGTGCCGGTGTTACGGATGCTGATCTCACCCTGGAAGCCGCCCGGCCACTCGCCGACGACGCGGTAACCGACCGAGCAGCCCACACCGGGCGTGCTGCCGCCCTCGTCCGTGGTGACGTTCACCGTGGCCGAGCGGGCCGAGCGGTTCCCGGCGGCGTCTCGGGCGTAGACGGCGAAGGTGTACGTCGTGTCGGCGGTCAAGCCTGTCACGGCGACGGTGTTGGTGGTGGAGGCGGCGACCGTGGCCTCGGAGCCGCCGCTGACGCGGACGACGTCGTAGCCGGTGACGCCGACGTTGTCCGTGGCGGCGGTCCAGGCGAGGGTGAGGGAGGTGGCCGTCACCGCGGAGGCGGTCGGGGTTCCGGGGGCGGTCGGGGCCTGGGTGTCCCCCGGGTTGCCGCCGCCGAAGGCGGTCGC
>NZ_LIQZ01000195.1 GCF_001418655.1 Streptomyces phaeochromogenes
GTGGTGGGTCGGGGCCGGGGGCCGGGGGTCGTCGTGGTTCCGGGCCGGAGGCCGGTGGCGCGGGGCACGGTGTGTCGTCCGCGGCCGAGGGCTCTCCCGGCGAGAGGGCTGCGGGCGAGGGGCACGGCACGGAGGCCAGAACCGGGAGCCCGGTCGCGGTGCCCGGGGCCCGGGTCGCGCCCGCCGATGTCGCGCCGCCCGCCGAGGTGGCCCCGCCCACCCGCGGGTTCCTCGCCAAGGCCACGCTCGTCACCGCTGTTCTCTCCATCGCCGGTGCCCTGCTCGGTCTCGGGCGGGACCAGGCGCTCGCGCATCTCTTCGGGGCCGGGACCGAGACGGACGCCTTTCTGGTGGCGTGGACGGTGCCGGAGGTCGCGGCGACGCTGCTGATCGAGGACGGGATGGCGTTCGTGCTGGTCCCGGCGTTCAGCCTGGCGGTGGCCCGGCGGGCGCGCGGGACCGGCGCCGACCCCGTCCGCGCGCTCGTCGCCTCGACGCTGCCGCGCCTCGCGCTGGCCTTCGTGGCGGTCGCGGCTCTCCTGATGGCCGGAGCGCCCTACCTGGTCGCGGCCCTCGCGCCGGGACTGCCCGACCCCGCGCTCGCCGTCGACTGCACACGGCTGACCGCGACCTGCGTCCTGAGCTTCGGGCTCGCCGGCTACTGCAGCGCGGCCCTGCGCGCGCACCGCCGATTCCTGGCGCCCGCGGCCATCTACGTCGCCTACAACACCGGCATCATCACTGCGATGTTCGTCCTCGGCGACCGCTGGGGCGTACGGTCGGCGGCCGTCGGCGTCGCGGTGGGCGGCTGTCTGATGGTGGCGGCGCAGGCGCCCTCCCTCGCCCGGCAGCTCTTCGGCCGCCGCCGGTCCGCCCCGGAGCCCGAAGCCACTGCCGACGCCGCTGCCGCACAGGGTCCGTCGCCCCACGACGGCCCCGAAGCCACCAAGGCCACCCAAGTCGCCGAGGTCACCGACAGCCCTGCCCCCTCCGTGAAGCACTCGGTCGAACTCGCCCTCATCGCGCCCGTGCTGATGTTCGCCCTGTGCCGTCAGTCCCAGGTCCTCATCGAGCGCTTCCTCGCCTCGACCCTCCCCTCCGGGGCCATCTCGCATCTGAACTACGCGCAGAAGGTGGCCCAGATCCCTATGACGCTCTCGCTGATGCTGTGCACCGTCACCTTCCCGGTGCTGGCGCAGGCGCTCGCCGAGGGCGACACCGAGCGGGCCCGCACCCGCGTGGAGCGGGACGTGGCGGTCGCCTCGTGCATGGTCCTGCTGGGCGCCGCCGCGGTGTTCGCGTGCGCGCCGCAGATCATCCAACTCCTGTTCCAGCGTGGCGCGTTCACCGCCCAGGACACGGCGGCGACGGCCACCGTCATGCGGGTCTACTCCGTCGGGCTGCTCGGGCACACGCTGGTGGGCGCACTGGTGCGGACGTACTTCTCGGCCGGTCGGCCCACCTGGTACCCGCTGGCCGCGATGGCGGCGGGCATCGTCGCCACCTCCTGGATCGGCGCCGGGACCGTCGATGCCTGGGGAGTGCGCGGGATCGCCGCCGCCAACGCGATCGGGATCACCGTCACCGCGGCCCTGCTGCTGTCCGGCATGGGCGAGCGGCGCAGCGTACCGATCCGCACCCGCCGGGTCGTCCACGAACTGTCCAAGCCGGTCCGGGCCGCCGTGTGCGCGGCCGTCGCCGGTGCCTTCTGCGCGAGCCGCGTGGACTCCCCCGAACTCGCCCTGGCCGCCGGCGGTCTGACCGTGACCGTCGTCTACGTCCTGCTGCTCCGGGTGCTCGGCGTCAAGGCCGTGGCGCCCGCCTTCCGTACCGCCCTCCGCTCCGTCACACGAAGGCTGCCGCATGTCCGTTTCCGCTGACACCCCCGACCTGACCCGTACCGACCCGCGCCCGGCCGCGCCCCTGTGGGTGGCGATGTACCACTCGGTGGGCGACTGCTCGGACGACCCGTACCGCATCACGGTCTCGCCCGACCGCCTCGACCGGCAGCTCGGCTGGCTGCGCCGCCGGGGCCTGCGCGGGGTGAGCATGGCCGACCTGCTCGCGGCCCGCGCCCGCGGCGAGGGGAAGGACCTCGTGGGGCTGACCTTCGACGACGGGTACGCGGACTTCACCGACAACGCCCTTCCCGTGCTGCGGCGCTGGGACTGCGGCGCCACCGTCTTCGTGCTCCCCGGCAGGCTGGGCGGCACGAACGAATGGGACCCGCTCGGCCCGCGCAAGCCGCTCCTCACCGCCGACGGCATCCGCGAACTGGCGGACACCGAAGGCCTGGAGCTCGCCTCCCACAGCCTCACCCACGTCGACCTCACCGAGGCGGACGACGCCCTGCTGGGCGCGGAGGTCGGCGGCAGCCGGGCCCTGCTCTCCGAGCTGACGGGCCGCGAGGTTCTCGGCTTCTGCTACCCGTACGGGACCGTCGACCAGAGGGTCGCCGACGTGGTGCGCGCGGCCGGCTACGAGTACGCGTGCGCCATCGACCCCGGCCCGCTGACCGGCCCGTTCGCCCTCCCCCGAGTCCACATCGGCGAGAACGACACCTCCTGGCGGCTGCTCCTGAAGTACCGCCTCAACCGGCTCCGCCGCCGCCCGGTGCCGATCACGCCGCCGGAGCCCATGCCGACCTCGGTGTCCCTGCCGTCCCCCGCGTCACCGAAGTCACCGGAGTCCCCGGTGAAGGAGACCCCGTGAAGGCCCTGCACGTCATCACCGGTCTCGGGGTGGGCGGGGCCGAACAGCAACTGCGCCTCCTGGTCCGCCACCTGCCGGTCGACTGCGACGTGGTGACCCTCACCAACCCGGGCGCCGTCGCCGAGGACCTCACCGCGGACGGCGTACGCGTCATGCACCTCGGCATGCACGGCAACCGGGACCTGTCGGCGCTGCCCCGCCTGGTCCGTGAGATCCGCGGCGGCCGGTACGACGTGGTCCACACGCATCTCTACCGGGCCTGCGTGTACGGCAGGATCGCCGCGCGCCTCGCGGGTGTACGGGCCGTGGTGGCCACCGAGCACTCGCTGGGCGACTCGCAGATGGAGGGCCGCCGGCTCACCTCAGGCGTCCGCGCACTGTATCTGGCCAGCGAGCGCCTGGGGCGCTCGACGGTCGCCGTCTCGCCCACGGTCGCCGAGCGTCTGCGCCGCTGGGGCGTGCCCGGGCCGCGCATCGAGGTCGTACCGAACGGCATCGACGTGGCGCGCTTCCGCTTCGACGCGGACCGGCGCGAGAGCACCCGGCGGCGGCTCGGGCTGCCGCAGGGCGCGTACGTCGTCGGGGGCGTCGGACGGCTGACGGCCGGCAAGCGCTTCGAGGTGCTGGTGCGGGCGCTGGCCGAACTCCCCGAAGACGTCTGGCTGTTGCTGGTCGGCGGCGGCCCGGAGGAGAACGTGCTGCGGCGTACGGCGCAGGCCGCGGGGGTCGCCGACCGGGTGCTGTTCACCGGCGAGCGCCCCAACACCGAGGCCTCACAAGGCGGTTCGGGACTCGATCTGCCCTCCCTGATAGGAGCCATGGACACGCTCGCCTCGCCCAGTGCGGAGGAGGCCTTCGGTCTCGCCGTCGTGGAGGCCCTCGCGGCGGGCCTGCCCGTGCTCTACGTCTCCTGCCCGGCCGTCGACGACCTGCCGCCGGGCGCGGCCCCGTTCGCCCGGCGCGTCCAGGGCGGCGCGGACTCGTTCGTACGGGCCCTGCGGCAGGTCCGCGCGCAGGGCCCGAAGCCGCGATCGGCACCCGAAGCCGCCCACCACTACAGCATCGCCCGCAGTGCCGACCGGCTCATGGACATCTACACGGCCGCAACTCTGGGAGTGAGTTCCGCATGACCGAAAACCCCACTCGTACAACCGGCCGGCCCGTGACGGCACTTGTCCGCGCCAAGGGGCTGCCGCCCTGGTCCCTGCTGGCCGCGGGCGCCGTCCTCGGCGGCCTCCTCGGCGGCGCGTACGGCGAGTTGAAGACGCCGCAGTACTCGGCCACGAGCTACGTCATCGCCGTCCCGACCGAGAAGTCGGACCCGGCGGCGGCGCTCGGCTTCGCCCAGGCGTACGGCCGGGTCGCCACCCAGCTCGCGGTGCTGGGGGACGCCCAGGTGTGGGCGGGCGTACCGGTGTCGACGCTGCGCGAGAGCGTGCAGACGGCGACCTCGCCGGACGCCCCGATGGTCGCCGTGACCGCCACCTCGGCGCGCCCCGACGTGGCCGCGGACATGGCCAACGCCGTGTCGCGCTCGCTGACCCGGCACGCCAACTCCGCCGAGGACAGCACCCATGTGGAGCTTCTGCAGTTCTCCCGCGCGATGAGGCCCACCGAGGCGTCGTCGGCGTCCTCGACGGTCACCGGGCTGGTCGGCGCGAGCGCGGGCGGACTGCTCGGCGGGCTGGTGCTGCTGGTCAGGCCGCGCCGGTCCTCGGAGGTCGCGCCCACCCCGTCGGTGCCCGGCCCGGCCACCGCCGCCGATGTCCACGGGCAGCTGTGAACGGCACGGTGACCGGTGCCGCGACCGGCGCGGCGGTGACCGAACTGTGCACGGACGAGCGGGAGTTCGGCCGGCTCGGCGAGGAGTGGGGGCGGCTGTACCGGCGGTGCGGCGCGGCGACCCCGTTCCAGAGCCACGCCTGGCTGCACTCCTGGTGGCTCTCGTACGGCAGACCCGGCCGCCTCCGGCTCGTCCTCGTCCGCGAGGGCGGTGAACTGGTCGCCGCCGCCCCGCTGATGCTCGTACGGCAGCCGTGGCCGGCCCTGGTGCCGCTCGGCGGGTCGATCTCCGACTTCGGGGATGTGCTCATCGAGGACGGCGAGCGCGCCGACCGGTCCGCCGCCGCCCTCGCCGACGGGCTCGCCCTGGCCGCCCGCACCGCGCTGATCGACTTCCGCGAGGTACGGCCCGGCGGCGCGGTGGAGCGGGTGTACGCGAGCTGGCGCGGACCGCGACGGCGGGTACTGGACTCGCTGTGCCTGGAGCTGCCCGGTGCGTCGATGGACGAGCTGATCGGACGGCTCGGAACGGCCAAGGCCCAGCAGCGGGTCCGCGCCAAGCTGCGCAAGCTCACCTCGCTGGGTGTCGAGCGGCGTGCCGTGCGCCCCGACGAGGTGGGCGCGGCCCTGCGCCGACTCCTCGAACTGCACCGGCTCCAGTGGCAGGGCCGCAAGGTGACCACCGAGCATCTGCAGGAGCGGTTCGCCGAGCACCTGGTCCGGTCGGTGGGGCCGATGGTCGACGCCGGTGACGCGGTGGTGACCGAGTTCCGGCTGGGCGACACCGTGATGGCGGTCGATCTGACGCTGCTGTCACGGCAGTTGGCGGGCGGCTATCTGTACGGCGCCCATCCCCAGCTGCGCGAGCGGAAGGCGGACGTGGCGACGATGCTGCTGCACGCCTGCGCCCAGCACACCGAGGCGGGTGGCCGCCGGGTGCTGAGCCTGCTGCGCGGCAACGAGCCCTACAAGCACCACTGGCGGCCCCAGCCCGTCGTCAACCAGCGCTTCCTGCTCGCTCGGCGGCGGACGGCCCCGCTGATGTCGGCGGCCGTCTGTGACGTGGCCGCCCGCAGCCGGGGCAAGGAACTGCTCGACCGCTTCCACGACTGGAGGGAACGCGGTGGCGGCAGGCCGTGACCGACCCGCCGCCACCGCCCCGTCGGCGGATGCCCGCTCAGCGGTGGCGCGACCACCAGTCGAAGCGCAGGCAGAGCTTCCCGCCGAGCCAGTACTCGACCCAGTCGCCCAGCTCGATCGGCGAGCAGTTCGGCGGGTGCACCGGTGTCGGCTTGGGCACCGGGGTCGGTGCGGTCGGCTTCGGCGCCGGGTCGGTGGGCTTGGGCAGCGGCGTCGTGTCGGTGCGGCCGAAGAGCGCCGCCCGGTAGATCTCGGACGCCTTGGGGTTGTCCCCGCACTGCCACACGCCGTGCGGGCAGTAGTCGGTGAGCGTGTTGTACAGCGGCTTGTGCTCGTCCATCCACGCGAGCATGCGCTTCATGTACGTCGGGTTGTCGCCGTTGCGGAAGAGCCCCCATTCCGGATAGGAAATCGGCTTTCCGTGCGCCTTCGCGAAGTCGACGTGCGCCTGAAGTCCGTAGGGCTCCGACACGGCCTCGTCGAATGACTGGCCCCGCGGCTGGTCGTACGAATCCATGCCGATGATGTCGACCGTGTCGTCGCCCGGATAGCACTGGGTCCAGGGAATGGCGTCCCGGCCGCGGTTCGGCGCGAAGTCGAACCGGAATTTCTGCCCCGGCACCGCCCGCATGGTGGTGACGATTCTGTTCCAGTACTTCTTCCAGGCCTCCGGGTCGGGGCCGCAGCGATGGGTGTACGTCATGCCGTTCATTTCCCAGCCGAGCACGATGACGGTGTCGGGCGCATCCAGGTCGACGAGCCGCTCGGCCAGCTTGCGGAAGTGCTGGTCGAAGTCTCCGGCCGCGCCGCGGCGCAGCTGGAAGCGGACCTCGGCGTCGGAGACGTTCTCCTCGTTGCGCTCCAGCATGGGGACGTTCAGGACGAAGAGCCGGTCGTCCTCGTCCGCCCGCCAGTCCGCCCAGGTGTCGAGGAAGCCGGGCAGGCCCTCGATGTTGCTCCAGCGGTCGCCGGGCAGATACGTGTGCGCCACGCGCAGGTCGGCGCCGCCCAGCCAGCGGCTGAGCTCGGCGATCCGGGCGACTCCACGGGGGCCGTAGTCCAGATAGGCGCCGAAGGCGGGGCCCCCGGGCCCCTTCGAAGGCGTCGCGGTCGGGGTGGTCGGCGTGGTCGGGGTGGCCGTCGCGGGCGCCGCCGGGCTGACGGACTGTGCCGGTGCCACGGGCGCTACGACGGCGGTGGGAGCGGTCGGCGTCGGAGCCGGCGGGTCGCCCACTCCCGCGCCCACGGCGTACCCCGGCCCCGAGGCGAGGGCGGCCGACGCGACGAGTCCGGCGGTGAGTGCGGCGGTGGCGTACACCAGCCGTCTGGTTCGGGTTCGTTGCAGTGGGGCCATGTCCGCTCCTCGCGTTCCTTTTCCACCGTCCACTGACACCCAGTCACATAAATGTGCAATGCGCCAACCGGGCCGGGCAACCGGGGATATCCCCGATCACCCGCACGAGTGAGACATCCGAAGAGACAACAGAAGAGACCTCAAGGAAATATGCCCATGTCGCCCTTCGACACCCGTGTTCCCGCCGTACTTCTGCGAATCGACCGGAATCCCTTTCACCACGGAACGCTGGGAGCCGTACGCTCCCTCGGCCGGGCCGGGATCGACGTGCACGTGGTCGCCGATTCCACCGGAAGTCCGGTGCGCGGATCGCGCTTTGTCCACCGGATGCATCCGCCGCCCGCACCCGACGCCTCGCCCGCCGACATCGCGCTGACGTTGCGCCGAGTGGCGGCCCGGGTGTCCCGTCCCGCCGTACTGATCCCAATGGATGACGCGAGCGCGGTCGCGGTGGACCGGATGCGGGACGCCCTCGCGCCCCGCTATCTGCTTCCCCTCTCCCCCGCCGGTCTCGCCGAACGCGTCGCCGACAAGGCCGAACTGGCCGCCGTGTGCGAGGCCGCGGGCATCCCGCATCCGCCGACACTCGCGCCCGACACCCCGGCACAGACGACCGCCGCGGTCCGGCGCCTCGGGCTGCCCGTGGTCGCGAAGTGGAGCCGCCCCTGGCTGCTGCCCGCGGGTACGGACCTGCGCAGCACGGCGGTACTTCGCTCGGCGCGGGAGGCCCACACGCTGTGCCGCCGCGCCGAGGAGGCGGGCAGCAGGCTGCTGCTCCAGGCGTTCCTGCCACCGGCGCCCGACCAGGACTGGTTCTTCCACGGATACGCGGACCGGTCCGGGGCGGTGTGCGGCGGCGGCCCGGGCCGCAAGCTGCGCGCCTGGCCGCGCGGGGCAGGGCTGACCGCGGTGGGCCGCTGGACCCCGAACCCCACCGTGCAGGCGCTGGCGGAACGGCTCACTTCGGCGCTCGGCTACCGCGGCATCTTCGACCTGGACTTCCGCCGCGAACACGCCACGGGCGCCTACCACCTGCTCGACTTCAATCCGCGGCCCGGCGCCCAGTTCCGGCTCTTCGCGGACGGGACGGGGCTCGACGTGGTGCGTGCGCAGCACCTGGATCTGACCCACCGTCCGCTGCCGCCGCCCTCCCCGCTGCCCGGCCGGACCTTCGTGGCGGAGAACTACTCGCCGCTCGCCGCGCTCGGCTCCGGCACCGAGCGGGCCTGGCACGCCCGGGACGACCTCGCGCCCGGCGCCGCCCTGTGGGCGCTGTGGCCCCGCCATGCGGTCCGCCGCGTGCTGCACCGCGCCCGCCGGGCGACCGCCGCACCGGCCGCCGCCACCCGGGTCGTCCGCCAGACGGCCCGCCACGACGCCAACCCCCTGTCCAACGACGAGAAAGCGAGCAGCTGCTGATGTACGACCTGCTGGTGGTGGGGGCCGGTCCCTACGGTCTGTCCATCGCCTCCCACGCCGCGGCGGCCGGGCTGAGCCTGCGGGTGTTCGGCCGGCCGATGGCGTCCTGGCGCGACCACATGCCCCGCGGCATGTTCCTCAAGTCGGAACCGTGGGCGTCCAGCCTCTCCGACCCCGGGGGCCGTCTGCGTCTGGACACGTACTGCGCGGAACAGGGGGTACGGGCCCGGCACGGGGAGCCCGTCCCGGTCGAGATGTTCGCCTCGTACGGACTCTGGTTCGCGCGGCACGCGGTCCCCGAGGTCGACGAGCGCGTGGTGACCGGCCTCCACCCCTGCCTGGGCGGCTTCGAGGCGGTCGTCGAGGACGGCAGGACCGTCCGCGCGCGAACGGTCGTGCTGGCGGTCGGCGTCCTGCCCTTCACCGAAGTACCCGCGGTTCTCGGCGAGTTGGGCCCCGAGTATGTCTCGCACAGCAGCGACCACGGCGACCTCGACCGCTTCCGCGGCCAGGACGTGACGGTCATCGGCGGCGGCCAGGCGGCCCTGGAGACAGCGGCCCTGCTCGCCGAACAGGGCACCCGCGTCCGGGTGATCGCCCGCGCCGGCGAGCTCCGGTGGAACGACGTGCCGCCGCCCTGGGAGCGCCCCTGGTGGCAGTCGGCCCGCGCCCCGCACACCGGCCTGGGCTGCGGCTGGCGCAACTGGTTCTACGCCGAACGCCCCGGCGCCTTCCGCGCTCTCCCCGAGTCCACCCGCACCCGGGTCGCCGCCACGGCACTGGGCCCCGCGGGCGCCTGGTGGGTCCGCGACCGGGTCGAAGGGGCCGTCGAGCTGCTGCTGGGCCAGGAGGTCGCGGCGGCCTACCCGGTCCAGGGCGCCGTACGCCTCGAAACGCTGGGCCGCTCCGGCGAGTTGAACTCCCTGGACACCGAACACGTCATCGCAGCCACGGGGTTCAGTGCGACCCGCGACCGCCTGGGCCTGCTGGCCGAGGACCTCCGCGGGACCCTGGCCGTGTCACCCGACGGATCCCCTTGCCTGGGCCGGGAGTTCGAGACATCCTCTCCCGGCCTCTTCCTGGCGGGCCTGGTCACGGCCTCCGCCTTCGGCCCCTCGATGCGCTTCGTCCACGGAGCCTCGTTCACGGCCCGGACCCTCGTACGAGGGGTGCGGCGCCGGCTGCGTACGGGGCCGGCACGGGTGCCCGTGCCCGGCGCCCGGGAGCGGCGCGGGGTGCTCGGGGCGGCGGGTCACTGACGGTACGGGTGCCGGGCGCGAGGCGTCCGGCACCCGACACGTCACCACTGACGGGACGCGACCCGGCTTCGTCGGTACAGCACCGCTCCACCGATCAGCATCCCCGCACTCACGACCGAGGCCGCGAGCAGCCCGTCGCCACCGGTGTGCGCCAGCTGCGGCGCCCTGCTCCCCGGCCCCGGAGGGGTCGCGGCAGGCGGCACGGTCACGGGCGGACTCACGACCGGAGGGGTCGTGGTCGGGGGACCCGTGACGGGCGGGGTGATCGGCGGAGTCGTGACGGGCGGGGTTGTGACCGGCGGAGTCGTGACCGGCGGCCCCGCGACCGGAGGAGTCGTGGTCGGCGGGGTCGTGACCGGAGGAGTCCCGGTCGGTGGTGCGGTGGTGGGAGGCGTCGCCGTCGGCGGGTTGGTCGTCGGCGGTGTGGAAGTAGGAGGCGTGGTGATGGGAGGCGTGCTCGGCGGCTCCGTGGGCGGCGTGATCGGTGGCTTGGCCGGAGGCGTGATCGGTGGCTCGGCCGGCGGCTTGCTCGGGGGCCCGGTCGGCGGGGTGTCGTCGCCGTAACCCTTCGGACCGTGACTCTGCGGGCCATGGTTCTGCGGACCAGAGCTCTGGGGGCCATGGTTCTGCGGGCCGTCGTGGCCCGGGCCATGACTCTGCGGACCGTCGTGCCGCGGACCATGACTCTGCGGGCCATTGCGACGCGGGCTGTTGTGGTTCGCGCACTTGTTGCCGAACGCCGGGTTCAGCAGGGCGACCACGTCCACGGTGTTGCCGCACGCGTTCACCGGCACATCCACCGGCACGTGCGCGTTGTTGCCCGATCCGACGCCGGGCGAGTTGTGCGCCCCGCCCTGCGCGACGGAGCCACCGCCGTGGTGACCGGAACCACCACCGTGCCCGGGACCACCGTGGCGGCCCGAGCCCCGGTGACCGGAACCGTGGTCCGAGCCGTAACCGTCGTGCCGGCCATAGCCATAGTCCGAGCCGTAGTCATAGTCCGAGCCATAGCCAAGGTCGGAGCCATGGTCGTGGCCGTCGCCCGGGCCATAACCGCTGTCCGAGCCGTAGCCGGACGGAGGGGCGTGCCGGGGGGTGTCCGACTTTCTGTGCTTGCCCGTGCCCGGGGCGGTGGCGCAGGAGTTGCCGAAGGTCGGGTTGAGGCCGGCCGCCACGTCCACGGAGTTGCCGCACGCGTTGACCGGGACGTTCACGGGTGCCTGCACGCTGTTGCCGGACAGCAGGCCGGGCGAGTCCGCTGCGACCCCGTTCGCGTTCGTGTCGGCGAACGCCTGGGGGGTGTACAGGGACATGAAGCTCGTCGCGGCGGCGGCCACGACCATTCCCCTGCTCAGGGTCTGTCGCAATCTCGTTGTCTTCTCTGCTGGTAGAAGTGGGAAAGCCGGCCTTGGCGCCGAAAGGCGGTCCAAGGCCGGCGTGACACAGCCGGTCGGCTGATGCGTTACGACGTCAGTCGTTGACGCACTCGTTGCCGAACGCCGGGTTCAGCAGGCCGATCACGTTGATCGAGTTGCCGCACACGTTCACGGGGATGTGGACCGGAACCTGGACCACGTTGCCCGAGAGGACACCCGGCGAGCCCACGGCAGCACCGTGCGCCTCGGAGTCGGCGAAGGCCGGGGCGGCCATTCCCATGGCCATGATCGCGCCGGCTACGACGACGGCACTCTTCTTGTGCTTCACGTACTTCCCTTTCTCTGCGGTCATGCCCCTATGACGGCCGAAACCGGACGAGCCCAGCCTGAACGGCTCGCACCATGACCTGCGGGCTGTAGAACGAGGGGATGGGGGCCGAAGAAACTACAGAAAGTGCGGCTCCCCGGTAATTCACCCGAACGCTCCGCGTGGATTCAGCAGGGGAAACGTCACTGCCATAAGGAAGGACCAGCGGAAGAACCGACAGAAAGCAAAAACAGAAAATAGTGTCAAAGAGCCCGGGCGCCCCCTGCGCGAAGAGCGAAGGGGACGCCCGGGCGTCCTTTGTGACGGTGGATCAGCTGCGGTCGGCGCCGTTGCCCGAGAGCACCGGGATGTTGGAGAGGACGTGCGAGACGGGCTCGTCGCCCTTCGCCTGGGTGGAGTTCTCGGCGCACTGCTGGTTCTGCGGGGCCGAGAGGACCGGCACGTCCTGGAGGACGGTGACCGGGACCAGGATGCCGACGAGCGAACCCGCGTTGACCTTGGCCGGCAGGCCGACACAGAGCTTGTTCAGCGAGCCCTGGACCAGCGAGGCCTGAGGGCTCAGGTCGCCGCCCGTCTTGGCGTTGCCGTACGCCTGCTCGGCGTGGTTGCCGTTGGCCGTGGTGACGCCGTCGTCGTTCCCGATGGCAAGCGCCTGGGGGGCTGCCGCCGCCGAGACGCCGACGACAGAAGCGGCGACCGCCGCCGTGGCCATTGCCTTCTTGAGCATTTCTCCGGTCCTTTCCTGGCAGAGACACATGTTCCTGCTTTCACATCAACCGGAGGCGGCTCCATTGGTTTCCTACTGTCACCCGGTTGGCCCGTTCGGCACCCCGGAATTCACGGAATCCCTCGCGCGCGTGCACCGTACAAACGGGCCTCTCAAATGGGCCATCGGAGTGAATCGGAGCAACTATGCGGGCCGGGGGCAGTTGTCCAGGTCGCTCCGGTGGACGGGGTTACTCCAGAAGGGACCAGCAAGTGATCAAGAAGGTTATGGCTGCCGCGGCGGTCGCCGCTTCCGTCGCCGGTGTTACGGCTGCCGCCGCGCCCCAGGCGATGGCGATCGGCAACGACGGTGGCGTCACCACCGCCAACGGCAACCACGCCGCGCAGGTCTACGGCAACCAGGCGACGTACGGGGACATGAGCCCGCAGATGGCGCTCATCCAGGGCTCGCTGAACAAGCCCTGCATCGGCCTGCCGGCCAAGGCCAACCTGGCCTCGCTCGCCGGCCTGGTGCCGATCACCGTCGCCCAGGACGTGCCGATCCTGTCGGCCCCGCAGAACCAGCAGTGCACCGAGAACTCGACCCAGGCCAAGGGCGACGAGCCGCTGTCGCACATCCTCTCCAACATCCCGGTGCTCTCCGGCAACGGCGCCGACCGCAGCTGACCTGCCGCACCACGCAGCGGACCGCCCGTCTCACGGCGGTCCGCTGCCCCTCTCACGTCTTCACGTCTTACGGCGGCGCGCGCAACTTCGGTCCCGAGGAACCCTGTGGGCCAATCGGGGCAAACCCCGCAACCGCACCGTCCACCGCACTGTTGATCATTATGCGGCTCCGTCCGGGGCCATCCTCCGAAAGGGAACGAACATGAAGAAGCTGATGGCGACCGCGGCCATTGCCGCCTCTGTCGCCGGTCTGTCGGCCGCCGGCGCGCCCCAGGCGCTGGCCATCGGCAACGACGACGGCGTCACCACCGCCAACGGCAACGGTTCCGTCCAGAAGTACGGCAACCAGGCGACGCACGGCAAGATGAGCCCCCAGCTCTCGCTCGTGCAGGGCTCGCTGAACAAGCCGTGTGTCGGTCTGCCGGTCAAGGCCAACCTGGCCTCGCTCATCGGCGCCGTGCCGATCACCGTCCTGCAGGACGTGCCGATCCTGTCGGCCCCGCAGAACCAGCAGTGCACCGAGAACTCCACCCAGGCCAAGGGCGACGAGCCGCTGTCGCACATCCTGGACAACATCCCGGTCCTGTCGGGCAACGGCGCCGACCGCAGCTGATCTCCGCAGCGGCGCGAACAGCGGGTCACCCCTCGTGGGTGGCCCGCTGTTCCCATGCCCGGCCCCGGCCGCCCCGGTCCGGGCTGCCGCACCCCGGTCTCAGCCTCCGTACAGAGCCTCGATCTCCTTCGCGTACGCCGCCGTCACCGCGTGGCGCTTGATCTTCAGGGACGGGGTGAGCAGACCGTTCTCCTCGGTGAACTCGCCTTCCACCAGGGCGAATTCGCGGATCGACTCGGCGCGGGAGACGGCCTGGTTCGCGTGGTCGACGACCTTCTGGACGTCGGCGCGTATGCGGGGGTCGTGAACGAGCTCGGAGACCGGGGTGTCCGCGGGCATCCCGCGGACGTAGAGCCAGTGGGAGAGGTCCTCCCGGTCCAGGGTGATCAGGGCGGCGACATAGGGGCGGTTGTCGCCGACGACGACGCACTGGCCGACCGGGGGACGGCTGCGGAGACGGTCCTCCAGGACGGCCGGGGAAACGTTCTTGCCGCCGGAGGTGACGAGGATGTCCTTCTTGCGCCCGGTGATGGTGAGGTAGCCGTCCTCGTCGAGGTCCCCGAGGTCACCGGTCGCGAACCACTCCTCGCTCAGGGCGGCGTCGGTCGCGTCCGGGTTGTTCCAGTAGGCGCCGAAGACGATGCCGCCCTTGATGAGGACCTCGCCGTCGTCGGCGATACGGATCGACGTGCCGGGTACGGGGAGGCCGACCGTACCCGGCCGGGGGTTGAGGGGCGGGACGATCGTCGCCGCGGCGGTGGTCTCGGTCAGGCCGTAGCCCTCGTAGACGATGATGCCGGCGGCGTAGAAGAAGAGGTTGAGGTCGCGGTCGAGCGGGGAGCCGCCGCTGATGGCGTAGCGCGTGCGGCCTCCGATTTCCTTGCGGATGCGGCGGTAGACCAGCAGGTCGTACAGGGCCCAGGCGGCGTACAGGCCGGGGCCGGGGCCCTTGCCGCGGCCGAGGAACCGGTCGAGGTGCGCCTGCCCGAAGCGGACGGCGATCCGGTGTGCGCGGTCGAAGGAGGCGGCGCGGCCGATCCGTTCGGCGGTGGCGCGGCCGGTGCCGTGGATCTTCTCGAAGAGATACGGCACGCCGACCAGGAAGGTGGGCCGGAACTCCCGTAGCGCCGGGCGGAGTTCGTCGGGCTTGATGCTCGGGAAGTGGCCCAGTTCGATACGGGCCGTCAGACAGGCGATCTGGAGGGTGCGGCCCAGGATGTGCGCGAGCGGGAGGAAGAGGAGCGTCGAGGCGATCTGGCCGGTGACCTCCTTGAAGACGGGGTGCAGCAGCTCGACCGTGTTCGCGGCCTCGGCGTGCAGGTTGGCATGGGTGAGGACGCAGCCCTTGGGGCGGCCGGTGGTGCCGGAGGTGTAGCAGATCGTCGCGACGGCGTCGGGGGTGAGGGCCGCGCGCCGCCTGGTGACCTCCTCCTCGGCGATGCCGCCGCCCAGCACGGTCAGGTCCGAGATCGCTCCCCCGTCGATCTGCCACACATGCGGTGGATCCGGGTGGTCGGCCGTGCCGGCCTCGACCGCCGCCGCGTTCTCGGGGGTCTCCACCACGACGAAACGGGCGTCCGAGTCGCGGACGATCCACTCGATCTGCTCGGGTGACGACGTGGCGTACACGGGCACGCTCCGGCCGCCCGCCGCCCAGATCGCGAAGTCGAGAAGCGTCCACTCGTAGCGCGTACGGGACATGACCGCGACGCGTCCGCCCGGTTCGAGGCCCGCCGCGACCAAGCCCTTGGCGACGGCGGTGACTTCGTCGGCGAAGGCGGCGGCGGTCACCGGCTGCCAATTGCCGTGCTCCCTGCGGCGGAGGACCACGGCGTCCGGAGCATCGGCCGCGTTGGTGAAGGGCAGGTCGGCGATGCTGCCGGTGGCGACCTTCGGGGCGAGGGCCGGCATGCGCGCCTCACGGACGACTCCGTGGTGGTCCCTGGTGATCTCGACCTTGGCGCGGTCCGCCAGATCGATGTGCTTCTTCGCCCGTTTCAGGTCCTTGCGTACGCCCATGACAGCTCCCGGTCGCGGCTCGCGTTGTGCGGTGGCGCGTACTTACTTCCGGGTCAACTTACTCACGCGTAGGGGATTTTCAACCCGCTTGGGGATTTCCCCCGGTCGGGCGGAGAACCTGGGCGGGCCTCAGGCGGCGACCCGCTCCCGCCCGGTCTCCGGCTCCAGGACCTTGCGGGTGACGCGCTTCGCCATGGCGGCGACCAGAGTGCGCGGGCGGCGCGGGTTGAGGTGGGCGCCCAGGGCGTTGCCGAGGCCCGGGGTGACGTAGGCGCGGTCGCGGTCGAGGGCGCGCAGGGCGGCCCGTACGACGGGTTCCGAGGTGGTGAAGGAGCCGACCGCCGCCTTGCGGGTGCCGATCGCGTCGAAGAAGCCCGTCTCCACCGGGCCGGGGCAGAGGGCCGTGACCTTGATGCCGCGACCGCGGTACTCCTGGCGCAGGGCCAGGGAGAAGTTCAGGACGAACACCTTGGTGGCGCTGTAGACCGCGAAGTACGGGCCCGGCTGGTAGCCCGCCGTGGAGCCGACGTTCAGGACGGCGCCCGAGCCGCGCTCCAGCATGCCGGGGACCAGGGCGTGGGTGAGATCGACCAGGGCGACGACGTTGACCATCATCTCGTCGTGCTCGCGGGACGGGTCGATGTCCTCGAAGCGGCCACAGGTGCCGAACCCGGCGTTGTTGACCAGCAGGTCGACGGCGAGGCCCCGGGCGGCGAGGGCGTCCGCGACGCGCCGGGCCGCGTCCGGTTCGGCGAGGTCCTGGGGCAGTACGTGCGCCTGGACGCCGTGGCGTACGCGGAGCCGGTCGGCCACCTCTTCGAGGCGCCCCTCGGAACGGGCCACGAGGACCACGTCGTGGCCGCGCGCGGCGAGCTGGTCGGCGAACTCAGCGCCGAGCCCGGAGGAGGCGCCGGTGACGAGAGCGAGAGTCATGATGGTTCCTTTCTCTACTGATGTCGCTTCTGGGTGCACTATCTACTACGCAAGAGTAGCCACTTCTCACAAAACCGCAACAGCAGTGTTGCAGATATTAGGGAAGCTGCGGCCCTCGCGTATCGTTTGACCTACGTCCCCTCAGGAGGTCCCCATGGCCGAACCGGCCGTCCGGCGGCTGCGTGCCGACGCGGAGCGCAGTGTGCGCGTGATCCTGGAGGCGGCCGAGCGGGTGCTCGCCGCCGACCCCGGCGCGTCCATGGAGCAGGTCGCGGAGGCGGCGGGGGTGGCGCGGACGACGGTGCACCGGCGGTTCGCCAGCCGGAAGGCACTGATCGAGGCGCTCGCCGAGTCGGCTGTACGCCAGCTCGCGGAGGCCGTCGAGGACGGCCGCCCGGACACCGCGCCGCCGCTGGTCTCCCTGCATCGCATCACCGCCAACGTCCTGCGGATCAAAGGGGCTTGGAGCTATGCGCTGAGCCGCCCCGACGACGAGGGCGGGACCGCGGCGGCGGGCTGGGAACAGGTCGGCGCCCGCTGCCTCGAACTCCTCGGCCGCGCGCGGGACGAGGGCCTGCTCGACGCCTCCGTGGACCTGGAGTGGACCCGGCGCGTCTACTACGCGCTCATCGGCGAGGCCCTGCACGGACCCGAGGCCCAACAGGACCCGGACGCACTGGCCACACTCGTCGTCGATACGTTGCTGCACGGCGCGGGGCGTCGGTCCGGCGTCAACTGACCGCCATCCGAACCAGCCTGCTTCTGAACCGGCCTGCTTCTGAACCGGCCTGCTTCTGAACCGNNNTCTCGGCGCCCTCACCGAGCTGTTCGCCGAGCGGCTGCTGCTGGCGGACAAGGTCGCGGCGGCCAAGTACGGCACCGAGTCGCCCATCGACGACCCGGTGCGTGAGCGGCAGATCCTGGACGACGTCGCCGCGCGGGCGGCCGGGCTCGGGCTCGACCCCGACTCCGTGACCGCCGTGTTCCGCGACCAGATCGAGGCGAACAAGCTGGTCCAGCGGGGCCTGTACGCACGCTGGGACGCCCACCCCGACGAGCGGCCCACCGAGCGCCCCGACCTGGCCAAGGAGGTCCGCCCGGCGCTCGACCTGATCACCACCCGACTCCTGGCGGCACTCCAGGAGACGGCCCCGGTCCGCGCCGACGCCTCCTGCGGGCCGCGCCTGTACACCGAGGCCACCCTGTCCGCGTACGGGCACCGTCTGGACGTACTGCACCTGAAGGGGCTCGGGCGGGCGTTGCCGTCGGTCTGTGCCGCGGACCGACACGGACCGGACGCGGCCTGACTTGACGTCAGTTCCCGCTGGCCGGTCCCCCGTTCGGCCCAGCGCGGACCCCATCCGGCGTCAAGCTCGGCTTGACGGGGGCCGATGAACGGGACATGACGTCGACGCACTCCCCCGCACACCCCTCGTACCC
>NZ_LIQZ01000196.1 GCF_001418655.1 Streptomyces phaeochromogenes
GCCCCGCAGGGGGATGGGAACGGGGGACGGTCGGCGGGGCGGATCTCGATACGGGTGCGTCGACGAGCGTCCGTACCAAGCCGTGGTCGGGGGACAGCCCGCACACGGGATCGGTGCGGGAGGCGTCTCCGGTGAGCGCGTACGCCTGGCAGCGGCAGCCGCCGAGGTCGGTCTCCCGCTCGGGGCAGGAGCGGCAGGGTGCGGCCATCCAGTCGGTGCCCCGGTAGCGCTGAAACGCGGGCGAATGGCGCCAACTCCACTCCAGGGAACGGTCTTTGACGTTCGGGGCGTCGAGCCCCGGCAGTGTGGCGGCGGCCGGGCAGGGCAGTACCGTGCCGTCGGGGGTCACGGTCAGCGACACGGCACCCCAGCCGCCCATACAGGGTTTGGCGATCCCGTCGATGTAGTCGGGCACCACCCACACCACGTCCACCCGACCGGCCAGTTGCTCCCGTCGGGCCTCGACGACGGCCCGCGCCCGGTCGATCTGCTCCCGGCCGGGCAGCAGCCGGTCCCGGTTGACCAGCGCCCAGCCGTAGAACTGAGTGTTCGCCAGCTCGATCCGCTCGGCACCCCAGTCCAGGGCCAGATCGAGTAGGGCGCCGATCGCGTCCAGGTTGTCCCGGTGGAGTACGACGTTCAGGCCCAGCGGCAGTCCCGCATCCCGGACCAGGGCCGCGGCCCTCCGCTTGGCGGCGAAGGAGCGGGTTCCGGCGATCCGGTCGGAGGCGGCGGATTCGGCGTGCTGCACGGAGAGTTGGACGCTGCGCAGCCCACGGTCGATGAGGGCCGTCAGCCGCTCCCGCGTCAGACCGACGCCGCTGGTGACCAACTGGGTGTAGATGCCCGCCGAGTCGGCCGCCTCGACGATCTCGGGCAGGTCGCGCCTCAACAGCGGTTCACCGCCGGAGAGGTGGGTGTGGACGACGCCCAACTCCCCTGCCTGGCGCATGACTTCGGCCCACTCGTCGGTACGGAGTTCCGCGGATCTGCGTACCAGTTCCAGGGGGTTGGAACAGTAGGCGCAGTGCAGCGGGCAGCCGTGCGTGAGTTCCGCGAGCAGCGCCCAGGGCGGGGCGACGGGCGCGGCGGAGGTCGAGGTCATCGAATCCAGCCCTCCTCGCGCATCCGCCCGAGGAACTGCGGAACCTCCGTGGCGACGGACGCGCCGGACTCATCGGGAAAGCGCTCCGCCAACTCCGCGACGATCGCCGCGACTTCGCGTCGGCCGTCGCAGAGCCTCAGGACGGCACCCGCGCTGCCCCGCAGCACGACCACCCGTTCCGGCATGAGCAACAGGTCGGTGCCGCGCACCCGGTCGTGCCGGAGCATGACGGACCGGCTCAGCGCCGGAGTCCAGTGCCCGGCGTCCGCAACGGCGACTTCGCCCGAGTCCGCACCCGCTCCCTCGACCGGGCTCTCGTCCGCACTCTCGTCCGGGCTCCCGTCCGAGCTCACGTGCTCGTTCGCGGGCGAGGCGTAGTCGCCGGGGGACGCCTCCTTCAGAGGCTTCATGACCCCTCCCCCGCCCCGTCCACGGCGTCGAGCAGCGACCACAGCACATCGCACTTGAAGGCGAGCGCGGCGACGGCCCGTTCCTGTTCCTCGCGGGTGAGTGCCCACCGTTGGACCAGTGCGAGTGCCTCGGCGCTGTCCCGGCTGCCCTGTTCGACGCGGGTCCGGAAGTAGGCGAGCCCCTCGGCCTCGATCCACGGGTAGTGGTGTTCGAAGGCGGCGATGCGGGTGCGCATGATTCCGGGAGCGGACAACTCGGTGAGGGAGGCGGCGACGGCCTCCAGCGGGGACCTGAGCCGGCAGAAGTTGACGTATCCGTCGACGGCCAGCCGCACCCCGGGCAGTACGTCCTCGGCCGACCACAGCCGTTCCCGGTCGAGCCCGGCCGCCTCGCCGAGCCGCAGCCAGCGCTCGATGCCGCCTTCCCCCTCCCGTACGCCGTCGTGGTCGACGATCCTGCGCAGCCACATGCGGCGCAGTGCCGGGTCCTCGAACTTGGCGAGGATCAGGGCGTCCTTGACGGGGATGTGCCGCTGGTAGTGGAAGCGGTTGGCGATCCAGCGGCGCAGCTCGGCCGGGGTCAGGGCGCCCTCGTGCATCCGTACGTTGAAGACGTGGCGGTCGTGGTAGCGGGTGGTGGCGATGTCGCGCAGTCGCTCTTCGAACTCCGGGCGGCTCCAGGGGTTCTGCCGGTCCTGGGCGGTCGTGTCCCGTACAGGTGTTGTCGTCACAGCTCGATGACCATTCCGTCGGCGGCGACCTCTAGTCCCCGGTCGGCCAGTTGTTTGTGCCGGTCGTCGTCCGGGTCGGTCAGGGGGTTGGTGTTGTTGAGATGCATGTACAGACAGCGGGCGCGCAGCCCGGTCAGCCGGTGCGCGGTGCCGGCGGAGCCGTCGATCGGCAGGTGCCCCATGCCGCTCGCGGTCCTGCTGGAGATGCCGGTGCGCACGGGCTCGTCCTCGTCCCAGAAGGTGCCGTCCACGATGACGCAGTGGGCGGCCTCGGCGGCCTCCTGCAGCGCCTGGGGCCAGGCGGCGAGGGCGGGACCGTAGACGAGGGTCTTCCCCGTGGACGGTTCGCGGAGCACGAGGGCGACCACCCAGTGGGGGTCGTCGTCGCCCGTTCCCGCCGCGTACCGGGGGCGTTTGGCGGCGATGGGCACGGCGACGGCCTCCAGTTCCGGGCCGAGTGGCAGCGGAGCCGGGCCCAACTCCCGCCAGAGCAGCTCTGTGTACGGTCCGAGCACGGCTCCGAGGCGCGGGCCGGCGAGCAGTGCATCGCGTACCGGGGCGGTGGCGATCAGTTCCACGCCGTCCGCCTCGCGCAGCCGCGCGACGCCGAGGGTGTGGTCGAGTTCTGCGTCGGTGAGGACGACGCCCGCGACCGGCGTCTGCCGGGCACCGGGGCCCGGGTGCAGCGCGGGGGTGTCCTCGATCTGGTCCCCGATGTCGGGGGTGGCGTTGACGATGTACCAGCGACCGGCGTCCGCTCGCACGGCGAGGGACGCGTGGCGGCGGCGCCGCTCCGGATGGGCGCGTGCCCCGGCACAGCCGGGACACGCGCAGTTCCACTGGGGCAGTCCGCCGCCCGCCGCGGTGCCGAGCACCTGCAGCAGCACAGCGGCGGGACTACCGCGTGACCAGTCGGTACGCCGTCACTTCGAGCGCGGTGTCGACGACCTCGTAGTCGGGTGACTGCCAGACCTTCCCACCGGTGACGGTGGCTCCTGCCCGGTCCGGCGTCTCCTGCGTCCTGCGGATCTCCTGAGGCTTCCGGATCTCCTGCATGTCTGTTCCTGCCTTCCTGCGTGGGGTTCAGGATCGAACAGATCATTACTGGTTGTACCTGGACAGACTGGACACGGCGTTCATAAGAGTGCTTCGCGTTCAGTCCTCTGCTCCAGCATCACCATCTGACGGAACACGGTCAATCACTCGAACCGAATCAGATCCACCCCGAATCAGATCCGGCCCGATCCCGCGCCGGACGGAAAATGCGTCGACACCGCCTCGCCCGGCCCGGCAGAGTGACCGGTCGTGACAAGCAGTGAGCTGTGGACCCGAGCGACCGCCGACCGCTACGACGCCGAGGAGAACGAGAGGTCCTCGGCTGCCTTTCTGGGACCGACCCTCGCATTCCTCGCCGATCTCGCCGGAGACGGCCGCGCGCTGGAATTCGCGATCGGAACGGGTCGGGTGGGCGTCCCGCTCCGGGAAAGCGGCGTGCCGGTGGCGGGCATCGAGCTCTCCGAACACATGGCGGCGGTCCTGCGTCGCAAGATCGACGAGGAGACTCTCCCGGTCACCATCGGGGACATGGCCACGACCGTCGTTCCCGGCGATTTCACGCTGGTCTATCTCGTCTACAACACCATCACGAACCTGCTCACGCAGGACGAGCAGGTCGAGTGCTTCCGCAACGCCGCCCGTCACCTGACGCCCGGCGGCCGGTTCGTCATCGAGCTGGGCGTGCCGCCGCTGCGGTTCCTGCCGCCGGGGCAGGTGGCGGTTCCGTTCGACGTGTCCGAGCGGCATCTCGGCTTCGACACCTTCGACCTGGTCGAGCAGATGCTCGTCTCGCACCATTTCACCCGCGACGGCGACGGCGACCGCTACCGCCGCGACAGTTCACGGCACCGGTACGCATGGCCGGCGGAGCTCGACCTGATGGCCCGGCTCGCGGGGCTCGAACTGGAACGGCGTGTCGCGGACTGGTCCGGGGAACCGTTCACCGAGAACTCCGCGAAACACATCTCTGTGTGGCGGAAACCATCACCGTAGGTTCGAGTCCACTCCCCGCTCCCCGAAGGAGCTGCGATTCCTGCCGAAACCAGCTGTTGTACGCGCTGTCCGGAGCCGAGTTCCTCTTGGTGGCGGGAGGATGTCCGGAAGCCTCCTCGCCGGGTCGGAGACGGCGGTTCGGCCTCCGGTGAGACCGGAACGCCCGGATCGCCCGTACCCTTCGAGGTGTCTACGGCGTCACATAGCGGGCGCCAAACTACTGGAGGCAACACCTCGTGCTCATTGCTCAGCGTCCGTCCCTGACCGAAGAGGTCGTCGACGAGTTCCGCTCCAGGTTCGTCATCGAGCCGCTGGAGCCGGGCTTCGGCTACACCCTCGGCAACTCGCTCCGCCGCACGCTCCTCTCGTCGATCCCCGGCGCTGCTGTCACCAGCCTCCGCATCGACGGTGTCCTGCACGAGTTCACCACCGTGCCGGGCGTCAAGGAGGACGTCACCGACCTGATCCTCAACATCAAGCAGCTGGTCGTCTCCTCGGAGCACGACGAGCCGGTCGTGATGTACCTGCGCAAGCAGGGCCCGGGTCTGGTCACCGCCGCCGACATCGCGCCCCCGGCCGGTGTCGAGGTCCACAACCCCGACCTCGTCCTCGCCACGCTCAACGGCAAGGGCAAGCTGGAGATGGAGCTGACCGTCGAGCGCGGTCGCGGCTACGTCTCCGCCGTACAGAACAAGCAGGTCGGTCAGGAGATCGGGCGCATCCCGATCGACTCGATCTACTCGCCGGTCCTCAAGGTCACGTACAAGGTCGAGGCGACCCGTGTCGAGCAGCGCACCGACTTCGACAAACTGATCGTCGACGTCGAGACCAAGCAGGCCATGCTTCCGCGTGACGCCATGGCGTCGGCGGGCAAGACCCTGGTCGAGCTGTTCGGTCTGGCCCGCGAGCTCAACATCGACGCCGAGGGCATCGACATGGGCCCGTCCCCGACGGACGCCGCGCTCGCCGCCGACCTGGTGCTGCCGATCGAGGAGCTCGACCTCACGGTCCGCTCCTACAACTGCCTCAAGCGCGAGGGCGTCCACTCCGTGGGAGAGCTCGTCGCCCGCTCCGAGGCCGACCTCCTGGACATCCGCAACTTCGGTGCGAAGTCCATCGACGAGGTCAAGGCGAAGCTCGCCGGCATGGGCCTGGGCCTCAAGGACAGCCCGCCCGGATTCGACCCGACCGCCGCCGCCGACGCCTTCGGCGCGGACGACGACGCGGACGCGGGTTTCGTGGAGACCGAGCAGTACTGAACCCTGCGCCACGACCGGATCCCGGGGGATCCGGGAAACCGTGGAGCCGGTGAAGACTGAGACGGCAAACCGGAGGGCGTCCGCCGCGGCGGGCGCCCTCCGGCGGCTCACTCAGGACGAGCCGGCCGGCACCTCACCCGCCTTGTCCGCGACGCCAACCTCCATGAGCGCCGCATCGGTTGTTCCGAGGTGGACGAGGCTGGACGAGTCGAAGACCCAGGCGTAGCCCTTTGGGGCACCCTCGAATGTAAGACCGACACCCTCCCGTCCCGCGGCATCTTTGACGTGGTCCACGACGCGCACGCCCGGGAGCCTGGCCATGGCACGGTAGATCGCGGCGCTGAGGTCGGGCAGCAGGGTGGCGTCGTCGATGACGGCTCCGAGGTTCTCGACGATCACTTCCGTGAGGCGGCTCTCCTCCACATTCCTGGCGTCGCCGGAGAGTTTCTTCAGCAGCGCGTCGGGATCGGTGGGCAGAGCCTGAAGCCGCCGGAAGGCCAGGTATCCGGCGCCGCCCATGGTCATCACGTCCTGGTGGGAAGAATCGGGCTCGCCCGTCGAGGACAGCCCGACGGACTTCCTCAGACCGTCCCGCTCGCCGTCCACCGAATCCCACTGCTCTCGCCGGACCGTGCCCTCGTACGCCACCGGGGCGGGCGTGAAGAGCCCTTTGGTGTCCTTCGGAGGCGTCGCGGGCCAGCCCAACTCGTCGGACGACCCCTGCAACCTGGTGTAGACGTACTGGTCGTCGCGCACCGTGACCGCCGGGCGGTCGGCCGCCGCCAGGGCGATCCGGTCCAGCAGTTGCGAGGCTTTCCGGTGGTCGTCCGCGGTGGCATCTGCGGCAGGTGTGCCGCGCCGGCCGTCCTGCGCGCTGTCGACCGCCACCACGCCCAGGCCCACGACGGCGGCCAGTGCCAGCGGCGCGGCGACGAGAACGAGGCGCCGCCCGGGGCGCCTGCGTGCGGGGCCCTTGCGTACGGGGTCCCTGCGTACGGGGAGATCGGGTGAGATGCTCGGTGAGGTATTCGTGGCCGCCGACTGCTCGGGGGTGCTCTCGCGGGTGATGTGCTCCATCAGGTTGTCCCTCAGTACGCGATGGCGGTCCTGCGCAAGCACCGGCCGGCCGGGCGCCGGCAGCAGCTCCGCCAGATCGTCGTGGTCGACCGGCTGATCGCGTCGTCGCGGGTTGGTGTTCATCGCTTCTTCTCCTGCGTGCGCTTCTTCTCCTGCGTGGACCGAGCCGCCTGTTGGTGGCTGCCCGGTAACTGTCCGACCGCGGCCGGGCGTTGCACTCGGCTCTGCCCCATGCCGCCTTCTGTGCCGCGGCCGAGTTCGAGTTCGGTGAGCTTGCGCAGGCGTTTTCTCGCGCGGGAGAGCCGGGCCCGTACGGTGCCGACGGCCACGCCCAGGGCCTCGGCCGCCGTGGCGGCGTCCAGGCCCTCCCACACGCAGAGCGTGAACACCTCGCGTTCCCCGCGGCGCATCCTGCTCAACGCCTTCTGTGCGGCGGCCAGTTCGGCAGTGTCGGCCATACGCTGGGTCACCTCGTCGGCGAAGTCCGGCACGGGGTCTGGGGGCGGGACCTTGCTGAGCGCGGCCTGGTGTCTTCGCGCGGCCCGCGCGGTGTTGCGCGCGACGTTCGTCGCGATGCCCAGCAGCCACGGACGCAGGCTGTCGTCACCCGGAAGCACCCGCTCGCGCAGCCGCCATGCCTCCAGGAAGGTCAGCGACACGATGTCGTCGGCCATGACCCAGTTGCCGGTCATCCGCACGGCATGCCGGTGGACCACCGAAGCGTGCTCGTCGAAGAGTTGCCTGAACGCATCCGGATCCCCGGCTCGCACCCGGGCCCGTAGTGAAATCTCCACACTCCTCCCTGTCCGCGGCGAGGACCGCGCTGCGGTGATCCACGTCACGCCATGGCCGGACCAACCGTGCCCAGCTTGTCGCGGACCTTCGTCGTCGTACGCCGTCGTCGTACGCATCGGGCGCTTACGACGCGTGCCACCTGCCACCACGGCCGCCCGGTGCGCGTCATGGTGGGCCGGGCAGGGGAGAATGGGGGCCGTACCCAATGGTCGACTCTTGCGGAGGAGCGGGCACATGCAGAACGCGCGAGCGGGGCAGGTCGCCGGGCCCGAGGACCTCATCGATGTGGCCCGCCTGGTCACGGCGTACTACGCGCTGCACCCGGACCCGGCCGATCCCGGGCAGCGGGTGGCGTTCGGCACCTCGGGGCACCGCGGCTCGTCCCTCGCGGCGGCGTTCAACGAGGACCACATCGCGGCCACCAGCCAGGCCATCTGCGAGTACCGCACCGCCCAGGGCACCGACGGCCCCCTCTTCCTCGGTGCCGACACCCACGCCCTGTCCGAGCCGGCGCGGATCACGGCCCTGGAGGTGTTCGCCGCCAATGACGTGACCGTCCTCATCGACCAGACCGACGGCTACACGCCCACCCCGGCCGTTTCACACGCCATCCTCACCCACAACCGCAACCGCACCTCCGGCCTCGCCGACGGCGTGGTGGTCACCCCCTCGCACAACCCGCCCGCCGACGGCGGCTTCAAGTACAACCCGCCCAGCGGCGGCCCCGCCGGGTCCGAGGCAACCTCCTGGATCCAGGACCGCGCCAACGAGATCATCACCGGCGGCCTGAAGGACGTACGGCGCATCCCCTACGCCCGTGCCCTCGCCGCACCCGGCACCGGCCGCCACGACTTCCTCGGAACCTATGTGGCCGACCTGCCGAACGTGCTGGACCTGGACGCGATCCGGTCCGCCGGAGTGCGCATCGGCGCCGATCCGCTGGGCGGGGCTTCCGTGGCCTACTGGGGCCGGATCGCCGACGAGCACCGGCTCGACCTCACGGTGGTGAACCCGCTCACCGATCCCACCTGGCGTTTCATGACGCTGGACTGGGACGGCAAGATCCGCATGGACTGCTCCTCGCCGTACGCCATGGCCTCACTCATCGAGCAGCGTGACCGGTTCGACATCGCCACCGGCAACGACGCCGACGCCGACCGGCACGGCATCGTCACGCCGGACGGCCTGATGAACCCCAACCACTATCTGGCCGTGGCGATCTCCTACCTGTTCTCGCACCGGGAGCAGTGGCCCGCGGGCGCCGGGATCGGCAAGACCCTGGTGTCGTCCAGCATGATCGACCGGGTCGCGGCGGACGTCGGCCGGCAGCTGGTCGAAGTCCCCGTCGGATTCAAGTGGTTCGTGGAGGGCCTGTCCGACGGCACGCTCGGCTTCGGCGGCGAGGAGTCGGCGGGCGCGTCCTTCCTGCGCCGCGACGGCTCGGTGTGGACCACCGACAAGGACGGCATCATCCTGGCCCTGCTCGCCTCCGAGATCACGGCGGTCACGGGCAAGACCCCGTCGCAGCACTACGCCCAGCTCACCGACCGCTTCGGCGCCCCCGCCTACGCGCGCGTCGACGCCCCGGCCTCCCGCGAGGAGAAGGCGCTGCTCGCCAAGCTGTCCCCGCGCCAGGTCACCGCCGACACCCTCGCCGGCGAGCCGGTCACCACGGTGCTCACCGAGGCCCCCGGCAACGGCGCCGCCCTCGGCGGTATCAAGGTCGCCACCGCCAACGCCTGGTTCGCGGCCCGCCCTTCGGGCACCGAGGACGTCTACAAGATCTACGGCGAGTCCTTCCTCGGCCCGGACCACCTGCGCCAGGTCCAGGACGAGGCCAGGTCCGTGGTGCTGGCGGCGTTGAGCGCCTGACGTGGACAAGCGCGTCGTCATGACGGAAGTGCCCCGTCATGACGGAAGCGTCGTCATGACGACACGTGTCGCCGCCTGGCCGCGATCGGGGTGACGAAGCGATGAGGACCGGGGGCAGCCTCGCCGCCGCCGAACGTCAGGCCGAGGCCACGTGGACGGCGGGCGAGCGTCAGGCCGCGGCTGCCTGGGAGGCCGCCCAGCCGCCAACAGGCGACCGCCGCCTGGGACTCCGGACAACTCCAGTTGTGGGCCGCCCCCAGGGGTCTGGCTCGGGCAGATGCGCACGAGCATCTGCCGTCCGCTGCGGCTGATCCACACTCCGCCGGTAACTGAGCGGGCCCCCACGGGTGTTGGGGGGACTCGATCCACGGCCGACGGATCATGAGCCCCTCGGGGACCTTGCCGGCCTTGGCGGGTCTTGGCCAGCCTCGCCAATGGTGCTTGACGGGGCCCTGGAGAAGCCCCGTCACCGCAGGTCGCTGGGCACTTCTTCGTTTCCGGACAAGCTGTCCACCGGTGTCGGGCCGGTGAAGCCGGGCCCAGGTCGCGGCCCGCTCGGTGGCAGGCGCCGCAGCAGCAACGGGGTCACCCGCCGATAGGCCGCGGGATTGACCGCGCCCAGCCAGTGCGAGGCCCGTACCGTGGCGCCGATGTTCAGATCGAGGTCGGCGAGCACCTCGTCGACGTTGTGCATCGCGAACGGGATGATCTTGGTGCTGCGGCAGTGATGCGTGTCCGTGGCCTCGTCCATGAACGCCGGCTGCTCGACGACGGCCCGACGCATGGCCTCGGGGCCGGGCAGCGCCACTGCCTCCGCGAGGTCGGCCGCGATCCAGAGGGCCGCCATCTCGGCGTTGAGCGGGCTGAAGAACGAGGAGTTGTAGCCGTTGAAGTAGAGCCCGGGAACGCCGAGGGGCAGGATCTGCCGGTAGAGCATGAAGTTGCCGCGCCCGTCGAGCAGTTGGCGCCGCGTCTCGGCGGGCAGGAACGGCACGCCCTGGGTGAAGCCGGTGGCGCAGAGCACCAGGTCGGCGCGGAGCGTGCTGCCGTCGCTCAGCTCGGCCGCGGGACCGCCGTGCCCGCCGAGCAGCCGCGTGATGGTCCGGTCGCGGTGGACGGTGATGCTCCCGTCCGCGACGCCCTCGAAGAAGCCCTCTCTCGCAAGGCCGATGGCCCCGCGGACGATGTCCTCCATGTGGCCGGCCGGAACCAGGCCGAGCTTCACGAGGCCGAACTGCCGTACCGAGACAGATCCGATGGAGTTGATCATCCGGCGGCGCAGGCCGTTGCCCGGGCCGTGCAGGAACTTCTCGAAACCGCGCAGTCGCAGACAGCAGAAGAGTCCTTCGCCCAGCCTGGTGAGCAGCAGCTTGAAGTTGAGGAAACCGGCGATCTTGCGCGGTACCTTCCACAGCAGCTGACGGGCGATTGCCGAGTGTCAGCTCCCCGCCGGTCATGCGGTGCGCCAGGCCGATGTGGTCGCCCCGGTCAGCCGACGCGGTATCACCGCGGTCATCGCCCAGTACACCCGCGACTGCGAACTGCGGGGCAGATGCTCGTAGTAGGTTCCATTTCTCAGGTATCCGCAAGAGCGCGGTCCCCACGCGACGCTCTAAGCCTGGCCTCAGGTTCATCGGGGACGATGAGCGGCAAAAACATCGACTGGAAGGGGGCGGGCCGGCGTGCGGATCATGATCGCGGATGATGACGCGGCCATCCGTGGGTCGCTGGAGCGGGTGCTCCAGGTCGAGGGTTACGACACGAGCACCGTCGCCAACGGTCTCGCCGTGCTCGACGGGGTCGGTGGGGCCGGCGGTGACACGCTGGATCTGCTGCTCCTCGACGTGATGATGCCCCGCCTCGGCGGGTTGGAGACCTGCCGGCGGTTGCGGGCCGCGGGTCGGGATCTGCCGGTGCTGATGCTGACTGCCCGTGACCAGGTCTCCGACCGCGTCACGGGGCTGGACGCGGGCGCCGACGACTACCTGCCCAAGCCGTTCGCCACCGAGGAGTTGCTGGCCCGGGTGCGGGCCCTGCTGCGCCGGCGCACGCCGACCGACGAGGAGTCGCAGATCCTGTCGTTCGCCGACGTCCGGCTCGATCCCGACAGGTTCGAGGCGTGGCGGGGCGGGCGGCCGCTGCGCCTGACCCGGACCGAGTTCTCCCTCCTGGAGGTCCTCGTGTGCAACGCGACCCGGGTCGTGACCCGCGACGCGCTGTTCGAGGCGATCTGGGGCTTCGGCATGAGCTCCACCGCCAACAACCTCCAGGTATACGTGAGCTACCTGCGCCGCAAGTTGGAGGCCGAGGGTGAGCCGCGATTGATCTACACGCTGCGCGGCCTGGGATACACGTTGCGGGAGACTCCTCCGTGAGCAGGCCCGCCGGCCGGGAACCGCGTCGGCTGACCCGGTGGTGGCGCCGGCGGTCCCTGCGGGCCAGGCTGACGGTGATCGCGGCGACGGCCATCGCGGTCAGCGTGTTCGCGGCCTTCCAGGTGGCCAGCGAGCTACTGGACTGGGAGCTGCAGGACACCGCCGAGAATCAGCTGCGCGCCGACTCCCGCGTCCTGGCGACGAACGCGGAGCGCGCCGGTCTGGCGCAGGTCCAGCTACCGCCGTATCCCGGATCCGGTCGGCTGGTGCGGGTCATCCTGCCCGACGGCTCGATCCGGACGCCGGCCGGCCAACCCGCGCTGCCCCCGGTCAGCGAGCACGCCGGGCGCGTGGCGCGGGGCGCGTCGGCCGACCTGATGGAGTCGAACGACAGCGACGACGACGGCTACGTCATCTACACGCTGCGGGCGGGCGACGGCGCGGTCCAGGTGGCCCACGTCGTCGACGACAGCCCGATCAACCAGTTCGGGTTCGGCATGCTGCTGATCGGGCTGCTCTGCGTGGTCGGCGGTGCCCTTGTCGGGCGGACCGTGGCGCGGACCGGGCTGGCACCGATCGACCGGCTGACCGCCGCCGCGGTACGTGTCGCGCACACCCGGGATCTCGACGCCGACATCCCGGATGAGGGCGGTGGGGAGATCCGGCGGCTGATCCAGTCGATCAACGGCATGCTCGCCGCGCTCCGGGACTCACGGCTGGCCCAGCGGCTGCTCGCCGAGGACGCCGCCCACGAGCTCAAGACCCCGCTCACCAGCCTGCGCCTCAACGTCGAGCTGCTGATCCGGCTCGATCGGCGCGGCACCCTGGACAGCGCACTGCCGGCGGAGAGCCGGACCCGGCTGCTCAACGATCTCGGCGCCCAGGTGGACGAGTTGAGCACCCTTGTCGCCGAGCTGACCGACCTGGCGCGCGGTGACGTCAGCGACGAGAGCACCGAGGTGCTCGACCTCGCCGACGTCGTGGTGGCCGCCGTGATCCGGGCGCGTTCCCGCGTGCCCGACGTCGAGGTCGCGCTCGACGTGACCTCTGTGTGGGTGAGCGGGCGTCCCGCTGCGCTCGAGCGGGCGGTGCTCAACCTCATCGACAACGCCGGCAAGTGGTCCCCCGCGGACCAGCCGGTCCAGGTCCGGCTCCGTGCCGAGGGCGCGTCGGTGGTGCTCGAGGTGGACGACGCCGGGCCGGGCATCGACGCCGCCGACGTACCGCGGGTGTTCGACCGGTTCTACCGTGCCGACAGCGCCCGGGCGTTGCCGGGATCCGGTCTGGGGCTGTCGATCGTGCAGCGGGTCGTCGACGCCCACGGCGGCCGGGCCACCGTCGCCCGCTCCGCACGCGGTGGCGCGCTGCTTCGGATCGACCTTCCGGCCGCGGCCCCGCCCGCCCCGATCGCGCGGCTCACCGCCGGGGAGGACACCGCGGTGCGCTGACCCGCCCCGGCGGCGCGGCGCAGGACAAGGGACGGCGGCCCCCGGGCACGGCCCCGCGCGGCTCACCGTCGGAGCAGGACACCGCGATGCGCCGACCCCAGCCCCGGCCGCACGGCGCAGGACCAAAGGGCGGCGACCGTCGGGCCCATGAAAAGAGATCCGGGACGGGCCTGGGTGCCCGTCCCGGATCTCGTCCGTGCCGCCGCGCTCACCGTTGCAGCGCGGGCTCCTCGTCGGCGGTGAGCGGCTGTTGACTGACCGGCAGCTCCGCCGCCGGCTGGGACAGCCGGCTCGGCCACCACATCCGCCGGCCGATCAGCAAGGTGAGGGCGGGCACCAGGACCGACCGCACCAGCAGGGCGTCGAGCAGCACGCCGAAGGCGACCAGGAATCCGACCTCGACCAGCATCACCAGCGGAAGTGTGGCGAGGACCGCGAACGTGGCCGCCAGGACCAGGCCTGCCGAGGTGATGACGCCACCGGTGGCCGAGAGGGCTTTGAGCATGCCCTCTCTGGTGCCGAGACGCAGGGTCTCCTCCCGGGCCCGGCTGGCCAGGAAGATGTTGTAGTCGACGCCGAGCGCCACCAGGAACAGGAATGCCAGCAGCGGCACCGAAGAGTCGATGCCCTTGAACCCGAGAACCGTGTCGAAGAAGAACACGCTGCCACCGAAGGCCGCGGCGAATGAGATGACCACGGTGGTCATCAGGACCAGCGGGGCCAGGATCGCGCGCAGCAGCAGCCCGAGGATGATCAGGACGACGACGAGCACCAGCGGGATCACCAGCTTCTCGTCGCGCACGGTGGTCACCTCGGTGTCGAGGTTCTCCGCACTCGGCCCGCCGACGATCGCCTCAGCCCCGCTCACCGCGTGCACGGCGGTGCGCACCCGCTTGATCGTGTCGTACTCCGCGGCGGTGTCCGGCGCGTCCTTCGGGGTCACGGAGATGGTGGCCCAGCCACCGCTGGTCTGCTCCGGGACGGCCTCGGCCACACCGGGAGTGTCCTTGACGACGTCGAGCACCCGCTCCTGGTGCGCCGGCCGCGTGAAGATCGTCATCGGCTGGCCGCCGAGCTCCGGGAAGTGCTGGCGGAGAACGGTGAAGCCGTTGACCGACTCCGGCGTGTTCAGGAACTGGTCCTGCTCCCGCAGGGCGCCGGTGTTGCCCGCCAGCCCGAGCGCGAGCACGCCGAGGACTCCGAGCGAGCCGAGCGTCGCCACCCACCGGCGGCGGCTGATGGCGGTGCCGAGCCGTCCCCACAGCCCCGGCTTCTCCTCCACGGCCGTGCTGAACCGCGGGATGGCCGGCCAGAAGATGCGCCTGCCGAGCACCACGAGCACCGCCGGGAACAGCGTCAGCATGGCCACCAGCGCGCACAGGATGCCGGCCGCACCGATCGGGCCCAACCCGCTGGTGCTGTTCAGGTCCGCGACGAGCAGGCAGAGCAGGCCGGCGACCACGGTGGCCGCGGACGCGACGATGGCCGGCGCCGCGCCGCGTAGCGCGTGGACCATCGCGACCCGGGCGTTCTCATGGTGGTGCAGTGCCTCCCGGTATCGAGCGATGAGCAACAGCGCGTAGTCCGTGCCGACGCCGAACACCAGGATCGTCAGCAGCGCCGAGTTCTGGTCGTTGACCACGATGCCGAAGCCCTTGACGAGCAGGTAGACGGTCCCCATCGAGGTCAGTGCGGCCGCGCCGACAGCCACCAGCGGGATGATCCACAACACCGGGCTGCGGTAGGTGAGGATGAGCAGGAGCGTGACGACGATCATGGTGGTGAGGAGGACCTGCGTGTCGATGCCGTCGAAGACGGCATCCATGTCGCCGTCGATCGCGCCCGGGCCGGTCACGTCGAGTTCCAGGCCGGAGGGGCGGTCCTTCGCGGCATCACGTACCGGGCCGACGAGGTCCTCCGGTGGGCCGTAGGACGTGTTCACGTCGAGGGTGAACACCATCGCCTCGCGATCGGTGGAGCGGCTCATCGGTGAGCCCTCGTCGTCCTCGCCGGCCGCCGCCGTCCCCTTCGGCGGATACTGCTTGGTAAGGGTGTCGTAGTGGCGCTCGACCGTCGCGCGGTCGGCGTCGGTCATGCCGCCGTCGCGGTGGTACACGAAGACGAACGTGTTGTCCTCACCACCGGGGAGCTTGTCGTCCAGCGCCGCCACCTTGGTGGACTCGGCACTGGCCGGCAGGGTGTCCACGGCGCTGTCGGTGGTGACCGAGCTCAACTTTCCGCTCAGCGGCACCATGCCCGCCGCCAGCACCAGCCACAAGCCAATCACCAACCATGGCACCCACCGGCCTGCCAACCGACCGGCCGGCGCTTCCCCGGACGGCGCTGCGTTGACTGCCATCACTAGCCTCCTACATACGGGTTGCATCGCTTATCTGGATGCCTACTTCCTAGTGAGCGAACCTGAGGCGACTGTTAATGCGGTGCTCAGGCCGGTTGGCCGGACCATGTGCCCGGCGCACGCACCGGCGTGGTGGCGTCGAGGTCCTGCCCCGGTGGGCAAGGTCCGGGCGAGACAGCCGTGGGGCCGGATGAGCAGCGCGTCGGCGTCCACCCGGTCCGTGCGGGGGGGGGGACGGTGTTGACCCTTCCGGTCCACGAGGCCGCGGCGTCGCGGGCCTCCGCGCGGTCGACGAGGTCGAGCAGGAGCCCACGCCCCTCACGCAGCAGGTCCGCCGACCGGGTCACCGCGGTGACGACGTCCGGGTCGGGCCGCTCCGGCGTCAACTTCATGTCCGGGCACAGGGTGCCGACGAGCCGGTGGCCGTCGCCGAGGTCGTACCGGACGTCCATGCCGGCAAGCATGTCGGCGACGCATCGGTGGGCGTCGTCGAGGGTCTTGGCGCAAGGTCCCCTCTCCGTGGCGCTGGCTGCCGGCCGTCGCACTGCCCGTGGCCGTGGGCTGGGCGTGGGGTTCCTTCGCCGTGCCGGATGACCCGTCCCGTTCCGGCGAGAGCGATATCCACACCCCCGGACCAGTGCGCCTGCTCCTCGAACTCACTGTGTTCTTCTGCGCGGTGGCCGCACGCAACTTCGCCGGCCTGCGCCGCGCGGCCCGCCGGCTCCTTGTGATCATGGTCGGCTACCAGGTCCTCGCCCACGACCGAATCGGCTGGCTGCTCAGCCACTGATCCGCCTCCGATACGTTCCCGCCGCTGGCCGGATGTGCGCCGGCGGAGCCATCCCTCCCACAGAGCCACACCCAACTTCGACTTCCTCAAGCGTGCCCGCAGGAGGGCCGACATCCCCGGAGTTCGGCCCGGCGGAGATGAGCGGCGGAGCTATCCCCGCGCACGCGGGGATAGCTCCGGCACCCACATCTGGGGACGGCACGGACATCGCGTCGGCCCCGCGCGGGCTGGGCTGGGCCCCACAGGATGGCGGAGCCGAGGCGCTGCTGGGCGACCATGAGGCCCAGCGGGGCGTCCGGGGCCAGGAGATGGTCCTGCCCGACGACATCTTCCAGCCAGGTGGGGCGCAGGCGGTCGGCGAGGGGCCGGGCGGGCTCCTCGTCGAAGAGCGGCAGGGTCGGTTCCATTGGTCTCTCGGGTCGGAAGCGGACACGTGTGCGGACGGGGCGAGCCGTGCACACTGGGCACTGGGCACTGGGCACTGACAGGCGTGGCTCAGCCGCTCGTAGGGAAGCTCGTGGTGCTCATCGGGCACTGGGGCGGTCGCGTCGCGGTAGCCGCTCGGCGACCAGGTCGTAGGAATCCTCGACCGCGTCGGTGACCAGCCGCTCGGTGATGCCGGGTCCCGGCCCGAGCGAGATCCAGTGGCGTTTGTCGAGGTAGCGGCCCGGTGTGATCGAGGCGTAGCCGCGTTCTTGCGCGCGGGCGTGTTCGGGTTCGCACTTGACCGTGATGATCTGTTCGTCCGGGTCGTCGGTGACGATCAGGAACAATTTCCCCGCGACCTTGTATACGTCGAGTCCCGGGGTGAAGGGGTAGCCGTGACTGACGTCGGGGAGGGCCAGGGCCGCCCGGCGGGCGGTGTCCTGGAGCCGGTCACCGGCCGCGCTCACCGGGCCGCCCGCGTGACGGTGCCGTAGGTGTGCGGGTCGACAGGCCGCTCGGCCTTGGGCAGGTGGGCGACGACCAGCCGGTAGGAGTCGGTGACGAGCTCCCTGACGAGCTCCTCGTCGACGCCTTCTCCGCTCTCCAGGGTGATCCAGTGCTTCTTGTTCATGTGGTAGCCGGGGGTGATGTGGCTGTACTGCTCCCGCAGGGCGTGGGCCTCGCCGGGGTCCGCCTTGAGGATCACGACGGGACGCCCCGGGACTTCGGTCATCAGCATGAACACCTTGCCGCGCACCTTGTAGACCTCCCAGTCGGGGCCGAAGGGGTGCTCCAGCCGGGCTCCGGGGAGTTCCTCCGCGCACTCGGCAGCGGTCTCGTGCAGGGTCGATGCATTCATGGGTGGTGAGCCCTCTCAGGTGGTGACGGGCTGTGGCATCGCAGAAGGCGCGGAGCGCGCCGCGCGGGCGCGCCGGCACGTCCCATCCTTCCGCCGCAGCCGACCGGAAGGGCGGTAGGCTGCGGACACGTGATGGTCGACAAGCGACACCCCGATCCGAGCGGAAGCACGGCCGGACCAGCTGCGGTTCCGCTGTACGGTTTCCAGCCCCCGGTCGGTACTCCCTACGGCCTTGAGGTGGGCACCGTCGAGGACTTCTTCGCCCAGCACGACGACTGGCCGTGGAACCCGCCCCGTCCGGGCCGTGCCACCTTCCACTACCTCATCGCGGTCACCGAGGGTGAGCTGCGGCACGACGTCGACCACGTCACGCGGACCGTCGCCCCCGGCCAGTGGCTGTGGGTGCGTCCCGGGCACGTGCAGTGCTGGCATCCGCCCGGCGCGGCCCGCGGCCCGTTCATCCTGTTCGAACCGGATGTACTGCGGCCCGACCTCGCCCGTCTTCTGGCCCCGCTCACCGCGCACGAGGCCCCTGCCGTGCTCAGCCCGCATCCCGACGACACCGCCTGGCTCCAGCAGACGGCACTCCAGCTCCTGGACGAGCACCGCGCACTGGGGCGCCGCCCCCTCGACATCCACCACGCCCTGCGGCGCAGTTTGCTCGAATCGCTGCTGCTGCGCCTGGCCAACTCCCCGGGCATCGCCCCCACCGGCACGGCCACGGCAGGCACCGGCCGCGCCGACCGGTACGGACGCTTCCTGGACGTCTTGGAACTTCACTTCCGCGAACTGCACCAAGCCGCGGACTACGCCGAGTTGCTCGGCTGCTCGGTCCGCACCCTCAGCCGCGCCGCCCAAGACGCCACCGGCAAGGGAGTACGCGAGCTCATCGACGAGCGGCGCCTCCTGGAAGCCCGGCGCCTGCTGAGAGGCGCCCAATGGGATGCCCGGACCGTGGCCGTCCACCTCGGCTTCACCGATCCCGCGAACTTCGGCCGCTTCTTCCGAGACCGCACCGGCCTCACCCCGTCCGCCTTCGCGGCCGGCGAATCCCCGACTCTCCCCCCTCCCTCCCTTGGTTGACGAGATCTCGGTGGTTTCCGGCTGGGTCTCAGTCGATGGCCTCGATGGCCTCGATGGCGACGTCGACCGCGCCGTCGTACTTCTTGAGGGCATCGGCCCCCAAGTGGTCGATTTTCCCGAGGATCACGATGCCGGGGTCGGGGATGGACTCGCCGTCGTGGTCATAGAAGACGGCGATGTCGGGACCAGGTGACCAGTAGGCGATGTCGCCGATCTCGTAGCTGAACCGCGGCTCGCCTCCCACGGCGAGAGACCGGGACAGGTGACCGTACTTCTCGCGCTTGAACAGGTCATCCATCCGCAGAGTCAGCGGAAGCAGCGAGGCGAAGTCGCGTGCCGTCGCGTTGTCGTCGAGGGTTGCGCTGAGGACGGTCTCTCCGGCGGTCAGTCGGATTCTCATAGGAGTTCCGCTCTCCGGGGTGTAGTTGCAGTGATCGTCAGGCCGACTCGGACGCCGCGTTCATCGGGTAGGAGCTTCGCTTCGGCACGGACCGTGTGAAGGCAACTTCGACGTCACCGCGATGGCAGGTCGGTTGAATTACCATTCTCGGCCGCCGGGCCGGTTGACGATGATGACCCGCACGTCACCTGTGCGGCGTCACCGGCTGCTGTCGACCGGCCCGTGCGGGCCGCGTGAAGGGGCGGTTCAGTCGGTGGTGAAGCTGGACAGCACCGCGGCCGGGAGGCGGCTGCCTGCCGAGCCGTGGGGAAGCATCTCGGCGATGCGGGCCAGATCGGTGGCGGAGAGCTGGACGTCGGCGGCGCCGGCGTTCTCCACGAGGCGCTTGGTGCTGCGGGTGCCGGGAATGGGCGCGACGTCCTCGCCCTGGGCGAGCAGCCAGGCCAGCGCGAGCTGGGCGACGGTGATACCCGCGGTGTCGGCCAGGTCCTTGAGCTGCTCGGTGGCGTGCAGGTTGTACGTGTAGTTCTCGCCCTGCCAACGCTCGTCCCAGCTGCGCATGTCGTCCGCGGGGTATTCGACGGCGGGCTTGACCTGGCCGGTGAGGAAGCCGCGACCGAGCGGGGAGTAGGGCACCAGGCCGACGCCGAGTTCCCGCAGCACGGGAAGGATCTTCTCCTCGACCTCCCGCTCGAAGAGCGAGTACTCGTACTGGAGCACGGAGACCGGGGTGACGGCGTGGGCGCGGCGGATGTACTGGGGGCCGACGTTGCTCAGGCCGAAGCACTTCACCTTGCCTTCGGTGATCAGTTCGCCGACCACGCCGGCGACCTCCTCGACCGGAACGGCGGGGTCGGAGATGTGCTGGTAGAAGAGGTCGATGCGGTCGCTCTGCAGGTAGCGCAGGCTGTTCTCGGCGACCTTGCGGATGTTTTCCGGGCGGCTGTTGAAGCCGGGGCTGAGCGCCGGGGCGGTCATGTCGAAGCCGAACTTGGTCGCGAGGACCACCTCGTCGCGGAAGTCTTTGACCGCCTTGCCCAGGAGGATCTCGTTGCTGCCGGTACCGGCCCCGTACAGCTCGGCGGTGTCGAAGAAGTCGATCCCGAGTTCGTGGGCGCGGCGAATGGTCGCGATGCCCTCGTCGTCGTTCGAGGCGCCGTAGGCCATGGACATGCCCATGGTCCCCAGGCCGAGCGCCGAGACGCGCAGGCCCTGAGAGCCCAGATTGCGGTGCTGCATGAGTTCACTCCCTCAGTGGTTCGCCGGCTTCACCCGCAGAGGCCAAACCGAACTGTTCCGTTTGACCCTACGCGCCGGCCAGCCGGATGCCAAACCAAACGGTTCGGTGCTCTATCCTGGGCCCATGTCCCAGTCCCGCGACTCCGGCCAGACCGCAGCTCCCGCCGCCGCCGACACCACGCGCGAGCGCATCCTTGCCGCTGCCATGGAGGAGTTCGCCCGCCACGGCATCGCCGGCGCCCGCGTGGACCGCATCGCCAAGCTCGCCAAGACCAGCAAAGAACGCGTCTACGCCTACTTCCGCAGCAAAGACGCGCTCTATGCCGCTGTCGCTGCACGGGAGTATGTCGTCATCGCCGAGGCCACCCAGATAGACCCGACCGACCTCCCTGGCTACGCGGGCCGCCTGTTCGACTACTTCGTCGCCCGTCCGGACCACCACCGCCTGATCACCTGGGGCCGCCTCGAGCTGCCGGGCACCGCAACCGGCGCCGACGATCCCGACCAGGCAGTGATCGCCCGCAAGATCGACCTGCTCCGCCAGGTGCAGCAAGCCGGACAGCTCGACCCCGCCTGGGACCCGGCCGACGTCCTCGCCCTGGTCAACCAGATCGCCATGACCTGGGCGTCGCAACCCGAACTCAGCGAGGCCGCCGCCGCACACGCCGTGGACCCCACCACCGCCGCCCGCCGCACCGCGGTGGTGACCGCTGTCGAGCGGCTTTTCCCTCGAGCACGCTGAGGTCCCCGGACCGGCGGCAGCCCTGCTCGAACATTCCCCAAACGGCGCCGGCCGCCCTTGTCACCACCGGCCGCCCTTGTCACCAATGGGCGCATCCTGCTGACGAATCAGAGCTCCTGGCCAGGGGAACAGGTGCCTGGTGGGGCAGGCACGGGCGCCCCTTGCGCCTCACGCGGTGTCAGGATTTCGTGCTCACCGGCGCTTACGTTGTCGGCCCTCGCGCATCGGGAGTGGTTGGTTGTCGTTTCTCGGTTGCCCGGGTCTCAGTCGTCCAGGACGACGACGTGCTTGCCCGGCGTGGTGCCGGACTCGACGTCGGCCTGGGCGTCACGGACCTGTTCCAGGCCGTGGTAGACCTTCGCGACGGGGACGTTGAGGCGTCCTGCGGCGATGGCCTGGAGCTGGTGGGCGAAGACGTCGGCCGGGAGGTCGGCTGCCTGACCGCCGTAGGACGTCAGCCGCACCCCGCCCGGGATCATGAACGGGCTGAAATCGGGGATCGTCCACTGGCCCGCCAGGGCTCCGGTGAAGCAGACAGTGCCGTGCCGGCGAACGGTGCGGAGGGTGTCGGCGAGGACCGAGCAGCCCACCAGCTCCAGTACGGCGTCGACACCCTCCGGCATCAGCTCGCGCACCTGGTCGGCGATCGTGCCGCTGTCGACGAGGGGATGGTCGACGCCCGCGGCCCGCAATTCCCCGGCCCGACCGGGGCTGCGTGTGGTGGACAGCACGGTGGCTCCGAGGTCCTTCGCGATCGTGGCCGCGCTCAGCCCGACCGTGGAGGTGCCGCCGCGGATCAGCAGCGTCTGCCCGGCCTTGAGGTCCAGGCCGGTGGTCAGCGATCCGTAGGCGGTCTGGAACATCTCCGGCAGCGCACCGACGACCTCCCACGGCAGACCGGACTCGAACGGGATGACCTGCCCGGCTGGAACGCTCACGTACTGGGCGTACGCGCCGTCGGAGGAGCGACCCATGCCGCCCATCATGGTCGCGACCTGCTGCCCCGGGCGCAGCCCGCTGTCCTCGTCGGCCTCGTCGACCACGCCGACGCCCTCGATGCCGGGGATGCGCGGGTAGGTGACCTCCGCGTCCGACTCGCCCTTGCGGGTGGTGACCTCGGACTCGTTGACGCCGAACGCCTTCACCCTGATCCGCACCCAGCCGGGCTTGCGTGCGGGCACCGGCACATCCTGGATCTCCAGTGCGTCGAGGCCGCCGGGCCGGGTGACGACGACGGCCCGCATCGTCGCCTGTGCGGCGTCGCCGGCTGCTGTCGGTTGGCTCATGTCGGGTTCCTTACTCCGTTCGCCCCCGTGGTGCGCGGTTGGGTATCGCCCGATGACCGTCAGGGGCGGTCGATGCCCTCCCACAGGTCGAGGGCCTGCTGGTAGTGGGCGGTGGCCTCGAAGGGAGGATTGCCGACGCTTTCCGAGGTGGGCCGGTTCGTGACGGCGGGCCACAGCCGGGGCTGCTCGCCGGTGGCGAAGTCGAGAACGATGTCGCGGATACGCGTGTCACGGTCGGCCTGTTCTGCGCTGCGGCCCGGCCGTTCCTGGCCGACCAGCGCGTACATCTCGGTGCCGTGCACGGCGGGCGCGCCCTCGGCGGGCCCGATCAGAAGGAGATGGGCGTTGCCGCCCGCCGCGGTGTGCGCCAGGGCGCCGCGGGCTGCGGGGAGCCCGAAGATGTAGTCCGACAGGAGTGCGGCGCGAACTTCGGCAGGGGTGCGGCCGCCCTGGTCGTAGGCGTCGACGATCTTCTTGGCGCGGGAGCGGGGAATGCGCCACCCGGCGACCTCGTCGACGATGCGGTCGACGGTGTGCGGGTCGAACCGGTCGAGGTCGTTCGCCACCCACCAGCCCATGTCGTCACTGGCCATGCTCAGCAGCACGTCGACATCACGGTGTGCGCCCGAGGCGAGTTCGTCCATGGGGTGGGCGTGCAGCACCGCGCCGGGCTGTCCGGCGTCCAGGACGACGCCGAGGCTCTTGCTGTCCATCCCGCCACGGACTCCGAGGTCCGTCGGGGTGACCTTGTGCAGGGCGGCCACCAGCGAGGCCGTATCAAGGTCGAGCAGCTTCTCCGGGTTGTCCGCGACGCCGAGCTCGGTGACGAACCGGTGGGCGAGTTCCTCGGCCCACCAGGCCGGCTGGAGACGCGAGGGCCCGGCGGAGAAGCCGGCCAATCGCCGGTACAGGCCGCCCGCGGAGGCGGCGCCGAGCAGCCCGAAGGTGGCATAGGCGCCGCCGCTGTGGCCGTAGACGGTGACGTTGTCGGGGTCGCCACCGAAGTGGGCGATGTTCCGCTTGATCCAGGTCAGTGCTGCGATGACATCCTGTAGGCAGAGGTTACTGGCCTCGGCGAGCCGCCCGCCGTACTGCGACAGCGAGAGCGCACCCAGCGCGCCGAGCCGGTAGTTGACCGACACACCCACCACGCGCCCCGACGCGGCGAGACCGGCGGCGTTCGAGGTGATCTGCGTGTTCGCGCCGTACTCGAATCCGCCGCCATGGATGTACACGGCCACCGGAAGCGCCTTCCCGGTCGGCTGCTCGGGAGCCCACACGTTCAGGTTCAGACAGTCCTCGCCCATCCCGCTGTCCGCTTCCAGCCAGTCGCCGCTGTCCGGCTGGACAGAGACGACGCCCTTGCGGTCATAGGGACGGTCCGGATCGAAATCCCCGACCACGGGGCGGCGGTACCGCTCGGCGGTGGCGTACGGGATTCCCCACCAGGACCGCACCCCTGGTGCAGTCGGCGCCTTGGGCGCGGTGGCGGTCATGGCATGTCCTTCCAGCGCGATTCGGGTGTTCGCGCGGTGCTTCGGCGGCTGGTTGCTCGCGGTGACGTCTCCCATCGTTTCCCGGGATCCGACAAAACGCCCGGCGGGTGGCGGTCACCCGGTGGTCATCAGGTGACACTTCGGCAACAAGATCTCGGTGCGGCCATGAGCTTCTCCTACATGGCCGACGGCCGGATCGTTGGCCAACGGGTCGGCCCGACCTCCCGCAAGAGGTCGGTCTCTTCTTCTTGATCCGGCGTCTTCGCGCGAACAGCGCCCGCTGCGGTGAGAGCTGTACTCCCTGTCACCGAGACCCGTAGGGGTGCGGTGTTGCGGCTGCTGAGGCGGTCGAGGGAGATGCGCAGGAGGAGGCGGCGCTCCTGGCCCGGATAGCTGTCACCGGTCGTCAGGTCGGCCTGGCTCAGGGAGCTGCTGAACAGAACCAGACCTCGGCGGTGAGATCGGGGCGCAGCAGGCCGTCGTTCGTCACGAGCCTCGCCCGGCTCGCGATCGCGGTCGGCCAACGTCCTCCTGTCCAACTCCCGCGGTCTCCAGACCCTGGCAGAGACGGCCGCCGAGCTCGGCCGGCAAGCCCGCGCCGCGACACCCGAGGAGGCGGCCCGCGCCCGTGACCGGGGCGTGGTGAGCATCCCGCCGGCTCCCTACCGGGAGCTTTCTCGCCGCCGCGCTGTCGGGCAAGGTCGTCACGTCTCGCCTCAGCGGTAGGCGTCGCTGACCCGGGAGGAACGGGATGAGCAGGAAAGACCGGCGGCTGCATGTGCGGGAGCCGCCCAGCCCGTCCGCCCCCGCCCCGCCTGGTCGGTCCTCTCTGGGCCGTTTCCAGTACGGGCCGTTTTCGCGTCCCAGCTCGGACCGCACCCCATTCGGACTGCTTCCGTGCCCGCCCGCCGACCTGGCCGAGCCGCCTACTCGAAGGTCCCCGGGCAGCACTTCTGAATCCCCGTGTCCAGCCAGCGTCCAGAATCCGGCACCCAACGCCTCGCATACGCCACCCGCGGAAACCTGCCCCCTCACCAGACCACGACATCTGCGCAGATGAGAGCGATGTGAACCAACACCGACCACAACGGAGCCGAACTCGCGCGCAGCGGATTCAGTCCGTTCAGGCAAAGTTGACGATCCGACAGGACAAAATGAACATTTCCGCAGTTCAGAGGCCTACGCAGGTGGGGCGGGTGGGACTCGAACCCACGGCCGACGGATTATGAGTCCTTTGAGGATCTTGGCGGTCCTTGCCGATCAACGCTCATCCTTGACGTTTTCGCAGGCCAGATACGGTTATCCATGTTGGGGTTAGCCAGCCCTTGTCAGTCTGTGCCTGTCCTTGCGGCCTCAACTCGGCCTCAATGAGGCCCGACAGGATCGTGCCGAAAGCTTGAAGGACGATCACGCCAGCTCAAGGACGGCCTTCGAACCCGCCCGCAGCGGATTCCCTTTCCAATGCGCAGAGGTTCCACCCTGGTGCTCTGGGGCCGAGCCTCTGTTGCCTTCATCGCAGGCCATCGGCCGTCGACGGGCTACACCAGAGCAAGCTGCGTGGCCCAGGCTTCCTTCGTCCAGGACGTGATTGGAGCATTCCCACGGGCGTGGGGAGCAGTGTTGATCGCCGACGTCGTGGCCATCACCGAGCAACTGGGGCTGGAGCGACCGGTCCTGGTCGGCCAGTCGCTCGGCGGCCACACCGCGATGCTCACCACCGCCTCCCACCCCGAAATGGTGCGCGGACTTGTCCTCGTCGAAGCCGGCCCCGACGGCCCGAATCCGAACGGCCCCAAAGAGATCGGCGACTGGTTCGACTCATGGGCGACCCCATTCCCTTCACGTGCAGCGGCGGCCGAATTCTTCGGCGGCGGACCAGTGGTCACGGACTGGGCAGCAGGACTGGAAAAGCACAACGGCACCTGGCACCCGCGCTTCGACCGGGACGTCACGGTCGCCGCACTGACGGAAAAAGCCCAGCACTCCTTCGACCACGAATGGCGGCAGATCACCTGCCCCATCCTCGTCGCGCTCGCCCAGTCGAGCGTCCTCTCCGAGTCAGACGTCGACAAGATGCTCCAGCAGCCACCCACAACTGTGGCGATGAGCGTTCCCAGCACCAACCACGACCTGCACCTCGAACGACCGGAACTCCTCCACACCACGCTCTTGGAGTTCCTGGACACACTTACCTGAACCATCCATAGATCTTGACGTTTACTCCAGCAGCGGGCTGCGGTCCGTCAGTTGCTTCAGCACCTCGGTCAATGACATCCCCCTCGCCCGCTCCAGCGCCACGCCTAGGGCTTTCAGATCTGCGCGCGCCTGGGCGTCCTTGGTTCCGACCCGGTCGGCGAGCTCGCTCAGCAGGGCGAGACCCAGGTCAACGTCTTCGTCACCCGCCACGGACTTCCCGTCTCGAATCACCTTCCCCGCACGTTCGAGCAACGAGGCAGCCCGGCCCGCCAATCGCTCGTCGGCGAACAGTAAGGGAGCAACGGGCAGTGCGACCCTTTCGATGAGCGTGATCCACTCCCGACCAGCCTCGGTGCTCGCGAGCAGTTGGTCGCGGACCCGTCGCATTGCGTCCACCTCGGTCTGGCGCTTCAGCAGCCGCAGTCCGATCAGGTCGAAGGCGCAGATGGTCTGCTGGGCGAGGGCCAGCAGACCCGCTTTGGCGTCACGCTTGATGAGCGTCGGGTCCGGCGGATGGAAGGAATCTTCCGCGCTGCGAACCACCGGGCCCGTTTCGATAGTGAAGCCGTACGTTTTACGGAGTGTGGGATGCGCGATGTGCCGACTGTAGGCGTAATCGCTCTGAGTGCCGGTGGTGGCGTATAGCACCCATGCCTTCTGCGGGGTGTACACGCGCCCGCGTACCGCCGCGATCGCGTCGACGACCCGTTGCGCGACGGTTGTGAAGCGCAGCAGGTCTTGGGGCGGGATGTACTCCCGATAGCCCGGGGTACCGATGGGCGCGCAGGTTCCAGTGGGCAGGTTCGTGAACCGCTCCGCCGGGTTGTCCGTCTGGCTGTCGGCGTGGCCCCACGGATACAGGACGAGTTCAGAGTAGGAGTGCACGTCCGCGAAACTGTGGATGGGCTGCGTGTCCAGCAGGTGTTTGACGTTGCGGGTTTCTGGCTCGGAGAACGCGCGAGACCCGACGAAGGCCACGTGGCAGGGGCTACATGAGGTGTGGTCGTTAGTCACGCCCCAGAGGATGTCCGCGTTGCGGTTGAGGTCGACCCCATCGCATGCGGTGCCCGGGTTGTCATGAAGGTTCTTGCGCCACATGCTGTCGACGGTCATCACCCGGTCACGGCCGTCGGGGTTGCAGCAGGGCACGATCCACACATCGAGGCTCTCCAGAATGAGCTTGACGTCCAGGGCGGTCCAAGTCCGTCCGCCGTACACGACGTCAGTGCCGTTCAGGTAGCTCACGACGAGGTCGACGGCAAGTTCCACCAGGGCGTCGGGGTTCATCAACTCGCGCGCGTGGGTGCCGCCCACGAACAGGACACCCCGGCGGTTTCCGCCCGCGCCGGCTCGCAGCCGCAGGGCGAACACCGGGCGCCCCTGGATGGAGGACTCGGGCAGTTGGGTCCTCGTGCACAGTTGCGGGAACCATGCGGCGAGAAATGAGGTCACCGAATCGAGCTGAGCGACCGTCCGGTACATCACGCGCCCCCCAACCGCTCGATGCCCTGGACGCGCTCCTCCAGCCAAGCCCTGACCGAGTCGTCCTGTTCCACCAGTTCGACGGGGAGCGGCCGCACCGGTATCGAGGCGTGCAAATGGACTTCGTAGCCGCTCTCCAAGAGTCGTCGGCACTCATCCGGGATGACGAGCACCCGAACCCTGCCCTCCGCATCGGGGATCCAGTCCAGATCCAGATCTGCGACGCCGTGGAGATCGAGGTTCATCGCACCCGGGTGGACCGTGGCGTCGAAACGCACCGTGGGGTTTTCACCCTCGGCGTCCCGGGGTGGATGCCGTTGTGCGCGTTCGGACGGTTCGTTCATATCCGTCTCCCTCGGTGCATATCCGTCTTGCTGAGGAACCACAGCCGACGGGCGCGCAGATGCGCGGGGAGGGACAGCAGAAACAGAGCACGGCGCCGACCAGGAAGGGGATGGCCGGGAAAGATCAGCTTCCCTGAGTGGTCGAAGCGGCTGGCACGGTCTGAGCGATGAAAGCGGCCCGGTCACCGCAACCACCGAGATCCGAAGAAGCTGACTAAACCTAACAATCCACCACTACTGCCGATACTGGAACCGGGCTGGTCCGCTGTCAACTTCGACGCCAGAACTGGTAGTTGACGCCTCCAGAACCACTGATCAGCACCTCTCGCACAACGGGGGAACCTCAACCCCCAACGATCGAGTTCCTGTTGGCGAGGTCTTGGCGGAGGAGTCCTGGCATGCCTCTCAATGGGCACCCTGAGCGACGCACAAGATTATTTCAGTACCACGTACGGAATCTCATGCCTTCACCATCCCAACCGGACTCAAACTCCGGATTGAAATTTCAAGTTCCGGAAAATAAAAGCTCACTGGAGTGCAAGTCCACTGGAGTGACGAACCGGTACCAAGCAGGCAGATGAGGGCCCAGGGAATCCGCCCAAGGTCAACCATTTTTACGCCATAGCACCCCGTCGACACGAGCAGTCATCGGGTGTAGCACTTAAGCAAGAAAGGCCATCAGGGAGGGGTCCCATGCAATTTGTCTGCTCGTTCGTACCCGCCCACATCCTCGACCACATTGCGAGGGTCCATGCGCGGGAAAGCCTCGATCCAACTGACGCCCAGCGATCTGCCGTTTTATCAGAGGAGTTTCGCAGGGCGCGGACCCAGGCCCCCTTGTCCGTGCCGAACACGCCCGCTCTGCAAGAGCTCGGCGAGGGACTGGTCGAAGGTATCCAGATCCCCCAGCCTGGATCGGCCGGCGTCGTGATCTATGACGATCTGCATCAGTGGACGTACAACGTGCAGGCCGTCCGTGGCGAGGGAGACCCGGCCGTGCCCGGCCAGAACGCCAACGACGCGTACGACCACATGCACAAGGTCCTGCAGTACTACCGGGACAAGCTCGGACGCAATTCGCTGGACAATTCCGGACTGAACGTGATCACTAACGTGAATTTCGGAGTCGGATTCGATAACGCGTTCTTCGACCCGACCGCGCTACTCATGGTATTCGGGAACGGCAGCAATGTTGTCTTCCGAGACCTGACCGGTGACATCGACGTGGCCGCCCACGAACTCACCCACGGCGTGACTCAATTCACCAGCGGGCTGAACTACACTGCCGACCAAAGCGGCGCCCTAAATGAGTCGTTCAGCGACATGATTGCCTCGGCGATCGACGCATGGGTCAATGGCCACGACGCAGCCAGTCACGACTGGCTTATTGGCGATGACATCATGGCACCAAACCTCAACGGTGAGGCGCTGCGCAGCATGGCGGAACCCGGCACCGCGTACGACAACCCCGTTATGGGTCGCGATCCGCAACCGCGTGACATGAGCGGCTATTTCGAACCTGCGGACCCGCACCTGATGTCGGGCATCACCAACCGTTGGTTCTACCTGATCTGCCGCGAAATAGGCATCAACGAAGGCGCTCTGATCATGTATCAGACGCTGCAGAACCTGTGGCCGACAGCCAAGTTCAGTGATGCCGCCTCGGTCGCCGCATCTCAGGCAGCGATCCTCGCCACGAACAAGAAGGTGTCCCGCGACGCTCCTCAGGTGGTACGGGCCACGGCGCGACAGCAAGGCATCTGGTAGCAGCACGACAAGCCCCTTTCCTGCGGTAATGGCACCTGCTGGCAGGGGCCCTGCACCGTACTTCGCCGCCATGCCGTCCCACGGTGGGAGGCCCCCGGACCGTCTTGAGTTCTAGTGGTTGTCGCAACACCCCAGTTCACGGGGTGCGATGGACTTCGAGATCCGCAAGGACAATAGGCCGGGGGCCGGGAAGCTGGCTTTATTCACGAGTAGCGGTTCTGGCCCGCTTTCCGTGATGCGCGCACGCTGAGTGACGGCTGGTGCTCTGATCAGGCTTCGGGAAATTGCGTGAAAATAGCCAGGGCCGACCTTGGTGTGGTCGACAGTGCAGCGTCGTGGAAGAGACGTCGCCCCGCCTGGAGGGTCTGCTGTTGCCGTCCATCGCGGATGTGTCGGTGCTGTCGCTGGAGGTGAGTCATGAGGCGATACGCATCGATCTCTGCAGTACGGCGGCCGGGGCGGCATGCCCGGACTGTGGGAGCGAGTCGACCCGGGTGCACAGCTCTTACCTGCGGTTTCCTGCGGACGTACCGAGTGGCGGACGTCTGGTGGTCCTCCGACTGCGAGTCCGGCGGTTCTTCTGTCCGGAGTCTTCCTGCGCTCGGCGGACGTTCGCTGAGCAGATGCCGGGACTGACCCGGCGGCACAGCAGGTGGACGGAGCGGTTGCGGGCGACTCTTGCCACGGTGGGTCCCGCCCGTGCCTTCGCGTCCTGGTCCCCGATCCCGAGGGGAAGCCGACGAACCGGCGCCCCCCGGGGAGAAGGCGGACTCTCCATGGCGGAGCGAGCGGTTCGCCAACCGCGTCCGAACCAGGCACGCCACGGTCCACGCGCTGCTGGAAGCCGGCCACAGCCGCCGTTCCATCGGGCGTCAGCTCCAGATGACCCACCACACCGTCAAAAGCCTCGCCGACGCTGCGAAGCCGGAAGACCTCTTTCGAGGCCAGTGGCAGCACAACAGGACCTCCGTCCTCGACGAGTACAAGCCCTGCCCGGACGAACGCTGGGACGAGGGCTGTACCAGCGCCTGGAAGCTCTGGGAAGAGATCGTCCCCCTTGGGCTATCGCGGCAGCTACGGCCGGGTCAGCGCCTACCTGCGAGAGAAGCCCACCTCGCCACGGCCGGTCACCGCGCAACCGCCGGCACCCCGCGTGGTGACGAGACGGATCCTCAGCCGACCCGAGACGCTGACCGGGCGCGCTGGAAGCAGGCGTACGGCAAGTGACCGACAGGGCAGAGTCTCAAGCAGACTCGTGATCAGCCGCCGTTGACGTCGTACAGCCTCCAGGCCGGGTAGCGCACGGCCGTGCCTCCCTGCTCGCCACCGTCCAGAAGCTTTCGGCGTTGCAGCATCAGCCGCAGGTGGCGTGCCGCGTCGTTGTCGTCGTCGGGTCCCGGATCGAGCAGCACGGCGCTTGAGGCAGGGCTGTCGGAGGTCCTTACAAGCGCGTCGGCCGGGTGCCCGTTGACGCACTCGCCGAGTGTGACGGTTGCTCCGGCAGGTGCGGACAGTACCTGGTAAAGGCGCCGCAGCAGTTCGTCTCCATTGTTTTCACGGGTGAGAGGAGCGCGTTCGACGGCGTCCTGAAGTGCGGCGGCGACACCGCCTTGACGGTGCCAGAGGTCCTTGTCTCCCAACATGCCGACCCGCGACTGCCCGACTGGGCCGTCCACCCGCTGCCCGAGGATTCCCTGGAACTGCTCGCTGAGTGGTCCCAAGCGACTGACTGGCCCGCTGCCGAAGGTTTCCTCCGCACGCACGCCAACCGGCTCCAGCAACCTGGCCTACGACACGACCTCGACCTGGCTGCGGCCCTCTTTCCCGGCGATGAGGCCATCGACAGCCTGGCAGCCGTCCTTGCCGAAGCCGATTCCCAAGGCTTCGACACCGTCCTGGACTACGGGCGGCGCAACCACAACGCGCGGGTGCTACTCCAGGCATGGATCGACACGTCGACCTGGACGGGCTCCAGAGACTTCCTGGACGAGCACAACAGCGCCCTGCGCCAGCCCGAGATCGAAACCCTCCTCGCCGACAGCCACGACCCGATCGCCCGCCAGCACGCGGCCATTCTCGAACTCACCGCCGAACTCCCCCACGACCAGGTCTACGAGATCGTCACCAACCTGGATACCGCCACCGAACACGCCTTCCACGCCATCGACCAGGCAGACATCACATTCCTTCGCCGCATCCTGGACGCCCACACGAACCCGATGACCAACGCACCCGGGGCCCTGTTCGCCACCGTCATATCCCTGGCCAACAACCACACTGCCGAAGCTGGCCAACTCGCCAAGCTAATCGCTCAGCACGCCACCCACGTCCAGCGCCGCGCCTACGCCATCCACCTACGCACCCTCGCCCAGCACAACAGTGAACTCGCCCCCGCGGAAGAACTCGCCGACCTTATCGATCCCGACAACAACTCCTGACGAGGCACCCACACCCCGCAGCCCCAACCCCGCACGACCCGCAGCTGAGCGCGGCTCACCCTTCCGCCGGCGGAAAGCGCACGCTGGGCGATGGCAGGTCTGGCCGAACGCACACAGCCCAGCTCCCGCAACCACCCGCGAGATGACGCCCTCGGGTACGCGGAGCCGCCGCACGCTTGGTTGGATCAGAGGTTGCATCACCCAGCGCCCCCGACATCGGTCTCCAACCGGCGGAGCGGTACAAGGCCGCGGTGCTCCATCGGGGCAGTTTTCAGTACGGGCCGTTTCCGGTGCAGCACTCTCGTCAGATGACCGTTGTATACCAGTCCTCCGGCGACCAGCACCTCGAACGTGATCATGCCCAGTTCGGCAATTGCCAGCCCACACGGAACCTGCTGCCGGAGCACCCCAGAACGGGCGCAGCGGAGGAAGTTGCACGTCCTTACCGACACCCTGCGGCCTCAACACGGCCTCACGATCTTGAAATGCAGCCCGAGAGACGCGACCAAGACGGTCGACGACAACCGCAATCGCTCACATCGTCGCAGGTCAGAGGGGTCCTCTACTCCCCGAGTCACACCGCGCCTCGAACTCGCGAGCAGCGGATTCAGTCCGTTCAGGCAAAGTTGACACTCCGACACCCAAAAATGAACGTTTCCGCAGGTCAGAGACCTGCACAGGTAGGGCGGGTGGGACTCGAACCCACGGCCGACGGATTATGAGTCCGCTGCTCTAACCGGCTGAGCTACCGCCCCATTACGGCGCGTCGCGCACATTTGTGCGCGCCGTCTGCCGCAGCATAGCCGCTCATACGATCTCCTGCTTCGGATGGTCGACTTCGCCTGCCCTGGAGGACCCCACCTGGGGCGGAGCGGTTCCCGAGGACATGAAAAAGGACCCCGACGGGGTCCTCGTTCGCCTGCTCTCCCGACTGGACTCGAACCAGTAACCTGCCGGTTAACAGCCGGCTGCTCTGCCAATTGAGCTACGGAAGACCGAAGCTCCCCCGACTGGACTCGAACCAGTAACCTGCCGGTTAACAGCCGGCTGCTCTGCCAATTGAGCTACAGGGGATTGCCTCGTTGCATCGAACGTACCTCCCTGGGTATTCGCCAGGGGGCGTGCGCTCGCTGCGACACATACATTAGCGCAAGCAGGGGGGTGCTCCGCCAATCGGTAATCCCCGCCTGCGACCGACGCCGCCGCAAGGGACCGACTCACAAGAGAAGGGTGGCCGCCATGCGCTACCGGCTCACGTTCGTCGCCGGACTGGCCCTGGGATACGTGCTCGGCACGCGTGCCGGGCGCGAGCGCTACGAGCAGCTGAGGAAGACCGCACAGCAGGTCGCTCAGAACCCGGCGGTGCGCAACACCGCCGAGTCCGCGGCCCAGCAGGGGCGCGAGTTCGCCGGCAAGGCGTACCACGCGGTGAGCGAGAAGGTCGGTGACCGGGTCCCCGACTCGGTGGCCGAGAGGGTCCGCCACCTGCGGGAGCGCAACACGAACGGCACGCGTACCGACGACGACTGGGGCACCAGCAACACGTGACCGGTGGGGCCGCCTCCGCCGGACCGGTACGGCCTGCTCCGGTCGTACGGCAGAATTTCCGCCATGGGGATAGTCGCCGGGTTGGACAGTTCGCCCGATTTCACTCGCATCGTGGTCTGCGACGCGGACAGCGGAGCCGTGCTCAGGCAGGGGTATGCCCCGCATCCGATGGACGGCATGTCCGAGGGTGGCCGGCCCTCGGACGTCGACCCGCAGGCCTGGCTGCTGTCCCTGGGCGAGGCCGCGGGCGGCGGGCTCCTCGAAGGCGTTCAGGCCATCGGAGTGTCCGCGCAGCAGAACGGGCTCGTGCCGGTGGACACCCAGGGCAACACGGTGCGTCCGGCGATGGTCGGCGGTGACAAGCGGGCGCAGGTCGCGGCGGCCGACCTGGTCGACGCCCTCGGCGGACGCGAGGCCTGGGCGCAGGCCGTGGGCTGCGTGCCGCAGGCGGCTCAGCCGGTGACGAAGCTGCGCTGGCTCGCGAAGAACGAACCCGAGGCGGCGCTGCGCACCAGCGTGCTGCTGCAGGCGCACGACTGGCTGGTGTGGCAGCTGCTCGGCCGCCCGGCCCGCCGGACCACCGACCGGGGCGGGGCCTCCGGGACCGGCTACTGGTCGGCGGCGACCGGCGCGTACCGGCCCGATCTCGTGGAACTGGCGCTCGGGCACCAGGCGCTGCTGCCCGATGTGCTGGGGCCGTGGGAGGCCGCGGGGACGACGCCCGAGGGGCTGCTGATCTCGGCGGGGACGGGCGAGACGATGGCCGCGGCGTTCGGTCTGGGCATCGGGCTCGGGGACGCGGTGGTGTCGCTCGGCGCCTCCGGTTCCGTGATGGCCGTGCACCACGAGGCGCTCGTCGACTCCTCCGGAATGATCACCTCGCTGGCGGACGCGACCGGGATGCACCTGCCGGTCGTCACCACGCTCAATGCCGTACGGGCCCTGCGCGGGGCCGCCGAACTGCTCGGCGTGCCGGACCTGGAGGCCCTGTCGGACCTGGCGATGAAATCCACCCCGGGCTCCCACGGGCTGGTGCTGCTGCCCTATCTGGAGGGCGAGCGGACGCCCAACCTGCCGCACACGGCGGGGACGCTGGCCGGGCTGCGCCGGGAGTCGATGAAGCCCGAGCACCTGGCGCGGGCCGCCTTCGAGGGCATGCTGTGCGGGCTCGCGGACGCACTGGACGTGCTGCGCAAGCGGGGCGTGGAGGTGCGGCGGATCTTCCTGCTGGGCCAGGCCGCCGAGCTGAGCGCGGTGCAGGCCTGCGCGCCCGCGCTGCTCGGTACGCAGATCGTGGTGCCGCAGCCCGCGGACTACGCGGCGCTGGGCGCGGCCCGGCAGGCGGCCTGGGCGCTCGGTACCTCGCAGGGCACCATCCAGCCGGGGCTGCCCCCCGTCTGGCAGGGCGCCGCCGCGCAGATCCTGGAGCCCGGCGAGGAGCTGGCGGTGGGCCAGGCGGTGCGCCAGCAGTACGTGTCGGTGCGGAACCAGACCCACCCGGGCGCCTTCCGGTCCTGAGGCCTCGCGGAGCCCGGGCGACTCGAACGGCCTACGGCTTCGGACCGAGGCCCGGTCGGCTCTTGGACCTCTCTTGGCTTAATCAGTTGAGGTAACACGGGTGGAGTGTTCGACGATAGGGGCCAAGGGCAACCAACCGCCCCGCCGCCGACCCCGAGAGACCCAGCGTGCTCATACGACTCCTGCGTACCTATCTCACGCCCTACAAGAAACCCATCGCCCTGCTCGTACTGCTGCAGTTCCTGCAGACCTGCGCCACGCTCTACCTGCCCACGCTGAACGCGGACATCATCGACAACGGTGTCGTCGACGGCGACACGGGCTACATCCTGACCTTCGGCGCCCTGATGATCGGCATCTCGCTGGCCCAGGTCGTCTGCAACATCGGGGCCGTCTACTACGGCGCCCGTACGGCCGCCGCGGTCGGACGGGACATCCGGGCCGCCATCTTCGACCGGGTGCAGTCGTTCTCCGCGCGTGAGGTCGGTCACTTCGGCGCGCCGTCGCTGATCACCCGCACGACGAACGACGTGCAGCAGGTGCAGATGCTCACCCTGATGACGTTCACGCTGCTGGTGTCGGCGCCGATCATGTGCGTCGGCGGCATCGTCCTGGCCCTCGGTCTCGACGTACCGCTGTCCGGGGTGCTGCTCGCCGTCGTGCCGGTGCTCGGGATCTCGGTGAGCCTCATCGTGCGCCGGCTGCGTCCGCTGTTCCGCACGATGCAGGTGCGGCTCGACACGGTGAACCGGGTGCTGCGCGAGCAGATCACCGGCAACCGCGTCATCCGGGCCTTCGTGCGCGACGGGTACGAGGAGGAGCGCTTCCGGAAGGCGAACGCCGACCTCACCGAGGTGTCCCTCGGGACCGGGCGGATGCTGGCGCTGATGTTCCCCATCGTCATGACGGTGGTGAACGTGTCGTCGGTCGCGGTGGTGTGGTTCGGTGCCCACCGGATCGACAGCGGCGGGATGCAGATCGGCGCGCTGACCGCGTTCCTCGCCTATCTGATGCAGATCGTCATGTCCGTGATGATGGCCACCTTCATGTTCATGATGGTGCCGCGCGCGGAGGTGTGCGCCGAGCGCATCCAGGAGGTCCTGGACACCTCCAGCAGTGTGGTTCCGCCGAAGGCTCCGGTCCTGGAGCTGCGGCGGCACGGGCATCTGGAGATCCGGGGCGCCGGGTTCCGCTACCCGGGTGCCGAGGAGCCGGTGCTGAGGACCATCGACCTGGTGGCCCTGCCGGGTGAGACCACCGCCGTGATCGGCTCGACCGGCAGCGGCAAGTCCACGCTGCTCGGGCTGGTCCCCCGGCTGTTCGACGCCACCGACGGCCAGGTGCTGGTGGACGGCGTCGACGTACGCACGGTCGAGCCGCGGCTGCTCGCGCGCACGGTCGGCCTCGTACCGCAGAAGCCGTACCTCTTCGCGGGCACGGTGGCGACCAATCTCCGGTACGGGAATCCGGACGCGACCGACGAGGAGCTGTGGCACGCGCTGGAGGTGGCGCAGGCCAAGGGGTTCGTGGAAGGGCTTGAGAACGGTCTCGACGCGACGATCGCGCAGGGCGGGACGAATGTGTCGGGCGGCCAGCGGCAGCGGCTCGCCATCGCCCGGACCCTGGTGCAGCGCCCCGAGATCTACCTCTTCGACGACTCCTTCTCGGCGCTCGACTACGCGACGGACGCGGCGCTGCGCCGGGCCCTCGGCGAGGAGACCGCCGAGGCGACCGTCGTGATCGTCGCCCAGCGGGTGTCGACCATCCGTGACGCCGACCGGATCGTGGTCCTCGACGAGGGCCGGGTCGTCGGCTCGGGCCGCCACCACGAACTGATGGCGACGAACGAGACATACCGGGAGATCGTGCTCTCCCAGCTGACGGAAGCGGAGGCAGCCTGATGGCCGGGCCCATGGGGCGGATGATGGCCGGGACGGGCCCCGACCATCACTCGATGGACTTCAAGGGGTCCGGCAAGCGGCTCCTGTCACACTTCAAGCCGGAACGCACCACTCTGTACGTGATGCTCGTCGCCGTGGTGTTCAGCGTCGGCCTGTCGGTCCTCGGGCCGAAGATCCTGGGCCGGGCCACCGACCTCGTCTTCGCCGGAGTCGTCGGACGGGAGATGCCCGCCGGCCAGACGAAGGCCGAGGCCCTCGCGGCGATGCGGGAGCGCGGCGACGGCGGCATGGCCGACATGCTCTCCGGTACGGACTTCACCCCGGGCGAGGGCATCGACTTCGGCGCGGTCGGCGAGGTGCTGCTGCTCGCTCTCGTGGCGTTCCTGGTCGCCGGTCTGCTGATGACCGTGGCGACGCGGCTGGTGAACCGGGCCGTCAACAAGACGATGTACAACATGCGCGAGGACGTGCAGACGAAGCTGTCGCGGCTGCCGTTGTCGTACTTCGACAAGCGGCAGCGCGGTGAGGTGCTCAGCCGCGCCACGAACGACATCGACAACATCGGGCAGACCCTCCAGCAGTCGATGGGCCAGCTGGTCAACTCGCTGCTGACCATCGTCGGTGTGCTGGCGATGATGTTCTGGGTGTCGTGGCTGCTCGCGCTCGTCGCGCTGGTCACCGTGCCGCTGTCGTTCTTCGTCGCCACCCGGGTGGGCAAGCGGTCGCAGCCGCACTTCGTGCAGCAGTGGCGGACCACCGGCAAGCTCAACGCGCACATCGAGGAGATGTACACCGGCCACAACCTCGTCAAGGTCTTCGGGCGGCAGGACGAGTCGGCGGCGCAGTTCGCCGAGGAGAACGAGAAGCTGTACGAGGCCGGGTTCCGGGCGCAGTTCAACAGCGGGGTCATGCAGCCGCTGATGATGTTCGTGTCGAACCTGAACTATGTGCTGGTGGCCGTGGTCGGCGGCCTGCGTGTCGCCTCGGGCGCCCTCTCGATCGGTGACGTCCAGGCCTTCATCCAGTACTCCCGGCAGTTCTCCATGCCGCTCACCCAGGTCGCCTCGATGGCGAACCTCGTGCAGTCCGGGGTCGCTTCGGCGGAGCGGATCTTCGAACTGCTGGACGCGGAGGAGCAGGAGGCCGACCCGGTGACGGGCGCGCGTCCGGAGGAACTCCGGGGCCGGGTGGCGCTGGAGGGCGTCTCCTTCCGGTACGACCCCGAGAAGCCGCTCATCGAGGACCTGTCGCTGAAGGTGGAACCGGGGCACACGGTCGCGATCGTCGGCCCCACGGGCGCCGGCAAGACGACCCTGGTCAACCTGTTGATGCGGTTCTACGAAGTCACGGGCGGGCGTATCACCCTCGACGGGGTCGACATCGCGAAGATGTCCCGGGACGAACTGCGGGCCGGGATCGGCATGGTGCTGCAGGACACCTGGCTGTTCGGCGGGACGATCGCGGAGAACATCGCGTACGGGGCTTCGCGTGAGGTCACGCGTGGGGAGATCGAGGAGGCGGCTCGGGCCGCCCATGCCGACCGGTTCGTCCGGACGTTGCCCGATGGGTACGACACCGTCATCGACGACGAGGGATCGGGGGTGAGCGCCGGTGAGAAGCAGCTCATCACCATCGCTCGGGCGTTCCTGTCCGATCCGGTGATCCTTGTGCTCGACGAGGCGACGAGTTCTGTCGACACCCGTACCGAGGTGTTGATCCAGAAGGCGATGGCGAAGCTCGCGCACGGGCGGACGTCGTTCGTCATCGCGCATCGTCTGTCGACGATCCGCGATGCCGACACGATCCTCGTCATGGAGAACGGTTCCATCGTCGAACAGGGCGCCCACACGGACCTCCTGGCAGCGGACGGCGCGTACGCCCGCCTCTACAAGGCCCAGTTCGCGGAGGCTGTGGTGGAGGTGGACTGAGGGGTGGCCGGGGGGCCGGCGGGTTTTCTCGCCCCCGCCGCCCCTACCCGTCCCGTCCCTGGGGGCTCCGCCCCCAGACCCCCGCTGTCGCGCTGCCGCGCTCGTCCTCAAACGCCGGACGGGCTGAAGGTGCTCGACCGCGATGTCCGAGGTGGCGGCTACGCTCGCGACATGGCTCTCAATACGTCCTCGGACGCCCCCATCCCCGTCGGTGAGGTGTCGCGGCTCATCGGGGGATGGATCGACCGGCTCGGGGCGGTGTGGGTGGAGGGGCAGATCACCCAGTTGTCGCGGCGGCCGGGCGCGGGTGTGGTGTTTCTGACGCTGCGCGATCCGTCGTACGACATCTCGGTGAGCGTGACCTGCTACCGCCAGGTGTTCGACGCGGTCGCCGACGTGGTGAGCGAGGGCGCCCGGGTCGTCGTACTCGCGAAGCCCGAGTGGTACGCGCCGCGTGGGCAGCTGTCGTTGCGGGCCGCCGAGATAAAGCCCGTGGGTGTGGGTGAACTGCTCGCCCGGCTGGAGCAGTTGAAGAAGTCCCTCGCCGCCGAAGGGCTGTTCGCGGCCGAGCGCAAGAAGCCGCTGCCCTTCCTGCCCCAGCTCATCGGGCTCGTCTGCGGCCGAGCCTCCGCGGCCGAGCGGGACGTGCTGGAGAACGCGCGCCACCGCTGGCCCGCCGTCCGCTTCGAGGTGCGCAACGTCGCCGTGCAGGGCGTCCACGCCGTCCCCCAGGTCGTCCAGGCCGTGAAGGAACTGGACGGGCTCGACGACGTGGACGTGATCATCGTGGCGCGCGGCGGCGGCAGCGTGGAGGACCTGCTCCCGTTCTCGGACGAGCAGCTCGTACGGGCGGTCGCGTCCTGCCGCACGCCGGTCGTGTCGGCCATCGGGCACGAACCCGACAACCCGCTGCTCGACCACGTGGCGGACCTGCGTGCCTCCACCCCGACCGACGCGGCGAAGAAGGTCGTCCCGGACGTCGGCGAGGAGTACGAGCGCGTCCAGTTCCTGCGGGACCGCGCCCGCCGCAGCGTCCAGTCCCTCATCGACCGGGAGGAGAGGGGCCTCGCCCAGGCGCTGGCCCGCCCCTCGATAGAGGATCCGCACCGCATGGTCGACGAGCGCGCGGACCATGTCGCCTCGCTGCTCGACCGCGGTCGTCGCACGCTCGGGCACCTCCTCGACCGCGCCGACTCGGAGCTGACGCACACGCACGCACGCGTGGTGGCCCTCTCCCCCGCCGCGACCCTCAAGCGGGGGTATGCGGTGCTGCAGAAGTCCGACGGTCACGCGGTCCGGTCCCCGGACGAGGTGACGGCGGAGGAGTCCCTGCGGGCGCGGGTCGCCGAGGGCGAGTTCACGGTACGAGTCGATGTCTGAGGCAGACCCTAGGGTGGGCGCATGACCAGCAGGACGGACGAGGCGCTCGGGTACGAGCAGGCACGGGACGAGCTCATCGAGGTCGTACGTCGCCTGGAGGCGGGCGGTACGACACTTGAGGAGTCGCTCGCCCTGTGGGAGCGGGGCGAGGAGTTGGCGAAGGTGTGCCGGCGGTGGCTGGACGGCGCCCGCGCCCGACTCGACGCGGCTCTGGCGGGAGAGGGAGCCGAGGAGGAGTCCGGCGGCTCCGGCTCCGAGTAGCTCAGGGACCTGTGCCTGACGGCCGTCGCGCACGACTGTCACGGCTGTCACGGCTGTCACGGCTGTCAGGCACGGGAACCCCTCCCGAAACACCCTTCGTGCCCACGTTCACACCCGCTTCGCCAACCCCCGCGGCCTGTGAACCGGATCACCATGCTCCAGTTTTGGTTGAATACTAAACTTCATCGACGTACCTTCGGGAGTGCAAGGCGATCCCCCACAGGGTTCGACACACTCCCCGAAAAGGTTGATTCATGTCCCTCGTCCTCGACCCCACCGCTCAGGACCTGCTCTTCCGCGAGGCCCGCACCGCGAACGCCTTCACCGACGAGCCCGTCTCCGAGGAGCAGGTGCAGGCGATCTACGACCTGGTCAAGTTCGGCCCGACCGCCTTCAACCAGTCCCCGCTGCGCATCACCCTGGTCCGCTCCGCCGAGGCCCGCGAGCGCCTGGTGCAGCACATGTCCGAGGGCAACCAGCCGAAGACGGCCACCGCCCCGCTCGTCGCGATCCTCTCCGCGGACAACGAGTTCCACGAGGAACTCCCGCACCTCTTCCCGCACTTCCCGCAGGCCAAGGACGTCTTCTTCGCCGAGCGCCCGGCCCGTGAGGGTGCCGCCACCGTCAACGCCGCGCTGCAGGCCGCGTACTTCATCATCGGTGTCCGCGCCGCCGGCCTGGCCGCCGGTCCGATGACGGGCTTCGACTTCGCGGGCGTCCAGAAGGAGTTCCTGGACGACGACCACACCCCGCTGATGGTGGTCAACATCGGCAAGCCGGGCGAGAACGCCTGGTTCCCGCGCTCCCCGCGCCTCGAGGCCGACCAGGTCATCACGACGGTCTGAGCCTCGCCGCATGCATGACGACGGCCCCCGGCACGAATGCCGGGGGCCGTCGTCATGCGTACGGGACCTACTCCGTCTTCAGGGCCTCGGCCATCTTCGTCAGCTGCGCGAAGGACGCCGTGCCGGTCACGACCGTCGTGGAGCCCTTCTCCCGGAGGACGAGGGCGTCGTACTTCGCGCCCTCGTACCGCTGCCAGGAGCGCTCGCCGATGCGCTGCGTCCTGTCCGTCTCCTCGGCACCCTGGCTCGCGTCGTCGATGAACGTGACGGGCTTCTGAGTCGACTGCTCGATCGCCACGTACTCACCGTCGGGGTCGTGGAAGCCGAGGTGCCACGCGTCGAAGTCGGCGCCCTGGAACCGCACCGACGTGGCCTTCCACTGCTTGGACAGACCCTCGGGCGCCGCCACCGGATAGGCGGCAGCGCGGCGTGCCGTGAGGAGTTCCACGCGGTAGTCGACCCGCTTGAGAGGGGGCTCCGAGTCGTCATTGGGAATGAAGACGTAGATGAAGCCCGCGACTATGCCGATCAGGCCCAGGGACAACACCATGTCCCGGACCGACTGCTTGCCTTTCATACCTGCCACGCCCCCATCGTCGCAGGTGTACTGGTCTGCTCATCCGTGGGCCCCCCTGCTCATTTTGTCGGACTGAGGATAGAGTCGGCCCGAACCCTCATCCGGCCGTCGTCGTATCAGAAAGGTGCGCTCCGATGACCGAGCATCACTTGCCGTCCGAACTCGAGGTCCCGTCCGAGGCCCCCGACCGAAACCTCGCCCTTGAGCTCGTCCGGGTCACCGAAGCCGCCGCCATGGCCGCGGGCCGCTGGGTCGGCCGCGGCGACAAGAACGGCGCCGACGGCGCTGCCGTACGGGCCATGCGGACCCTCGTCTCCACCGTCTCGATGAACGGCGTCGTCGTCATCGGCGAGGGCGAGAAGGACGAGGCCCCGATGCTCTTCAACGGGGAGCGCGTCGGAGACGGGACAGGCCCCGAGTGCGACATCGCCGTCGACCCGATCGACGGCACCACGCTCACCGCGAAGGGCATGACGAACGCGATCGCGGTGCTGGCCGCCGCCGACCGCGGCACCATGTTCGACCCGTCCGCGGTCTTCTACATGGACAAGCTGGTCACCGGCCCCGAGGCCGCCGACTTCGTCGACATCAACGCGCCCGTGTCCGTGAACATCCGCCGGGTCGCCAAGGCCAAGCGCGTCACGCCCGAGGACGTCACGGTCGTCATCCTCGACCGGCCGCGCCACGACGGCATCATCAAGGAGATCCGGGAGACCGGCGCCCGTATCAAGCTCATCTCCGACGGCGATGTCGCGGGCTCGATCCTGGCACTGCGCGAGGGCACCGGCATCGACCTGCTGCTCGGCATCGGCGGTACGCCCGAGGGCATCATCTCCGCCTGTGCGGTGAAGTGCCTGGGCGGCACGATCCAGGGCAAGTTGTGGCCCAAGGACGACGAGGAGCGCGCCCGGGCCGTCGACGCGGGCCACGACCTCGACCGGGTCCTGTTCACCGACGACCTGGTCTCCGGCGAGAACGTCTTCTTCGTCGCGACCGGGATCACCGACGGTGAACTGCTTCGGGGGGTTCGCTATCGGCCCGAGACCGCGACGACCGACTCGATCGTGATGCGGTCCAAGTCGGGGACGGTGCGGCAGATCAACTCGGAGCACCGGCTGGCGAAGCTGCGGGCGTACAGCGCGATCGACTTCGACCGCGCGAAGTAGCTCCGCCGGCTGCGCCGTTGACCGGCGCTGTACGGCAACGGCTGATTCTTGTACGCCGATGGGGCGCCCCTTGTGCGGAGGGGCGCCCCATCGGTGTGAGTGTCAGCCGGCCGCTGCTATCGGGCCTGTGGCGCGGGCCGCCTTCTGCAGTTCGAGGTCGCGGCGGCGGCGCCGGGCCAGGACGACGCGGCGCTCGGCGGCGGTGAGACCGCCCCACACCCCGTACGGCTCGGGTTGCAGCAGTGCGTGCTCGCGGCATTCGACCATCACCGGACAGCGTGCGCAGACCCGCTTTGCCGCCTCCTCCCGGGACAGCCGGGCCGCGGTGGGTTCTTTCGAGGGCGCGAAGAACAGCCCGGCCTCGTCGCGGCGGCACACGGCCTCCGTGTGCCAAGGGGCGTCCTGGTCCCTGTCGCGCACCGGTGCCGGCTGGGGCGGAACGGCGGCGACCTGCAGGGACTGATGCGGCGGATGCAGCACGGTCTACTCCTGACGACGGCTTCGCGAGCGAGAGACGATGCAGCAAGGCCTACCCGCTGTACGCGCGCCTATGCACTCAGTTCCGAAGCGCGGGAGATCCCGACCGGCACTGGACCGTCACTACTGGACCAATACCCTCCGCTCGCCGCGAAATTCGCGACCGTCAATGCCCGAGGTGTTTGCGCAACTTGGCGTTCACCCGGTCCCCGACCCGGTCGAGGATGTCCTCGATCAGCTTGCCCCGCTTGGGTTTTGCCTCGATATTTCCCAGTACGGCCAGTCCGTCCACGTACACCACCGGTGCGTCGTGGTCCGCCGAATCGAGCGTGTCCACCTCGAAGTTGCCGAGGACCCCACCGCCGTTGCCGCGCAACGACACGTTCTCCGGGACTCGGACCTCGACGTTGCCGAAGACCGCTATCGCCTTGATCACGACCTGCTGATGCTCGAAGACCGCCTCGCTGAGGTCTATCTCCACGCTGCCGAAGATCGCGTACGCGTGCGTGCGGCGGCCGATGCGCCAGCGGCCCTTGCGGACGGCCGCGCTGAACACCGCCACCACGTTCTCCTCGGCGACCGGGGGGACCGTGCCCGGGGTGGGGCGGTTCGGCGCCGGGGCGAACGTCGCCGCCGGGCGGGACCGGTGGGCCACCGGCAGGTCCGCGACGAGGGGCTCCAGCTCGCCGACGGTCTTCGCGCGGAAGACGTCCTCGACCCGCTCGGAGTGCTCCTCCGCGGTGAGGCGGCCCTCGGCGAGGGCCTCGCGCAGGATGTCCGCCGTCCGGTCGCGGTCGGCGTCGGACGCCCGGAGGTCGGTCTGCTTCCGGAGGTCGGGTGCGGGCGAGGTGCGCTTCTCTAGGTCCACGACAGCAGCGTACCCAAACGCGATAGATCGCGACTAGAGGGTGTGGACGGCGAACTGAGCCTTACCTCACAAGCTCGGTGTCGGCAGCAGGTTCTACGCTGGTGTGCGCCCGCCAACGGAGGCCGGCCGCTGTCTGTCGATGAAGGATTTGGCGAGATGCCTGAGTTCGCGTACACCGATCTGCTCCCCCAGGGAGAGGACACCACCCCGTATCGGCTGGTGACCTCCGAGGGTGTCTCCACCTTCGAGGCCGACGGGCGCACGTTCCTCAAGGTGGAGCCGGAGGCTCTGCGCACGCTCGCCGCCGAGGCCATCCACGACATCCAGCACTATCTGCGGTCGGCGCACCTCGCCCAGCTGCGGCGCATCATCGACGACCCCGAGGCGTCGAACAACGACAAGTTCGTCGCGCTGGACCTCCTGAAGAACGCGAACATCGCCGCCGCGGGCGTGCTGCCCATGTGCCAGGACACCGGCACGGCGATCGTCATGGGCAAACGCGGGCAGAACGTGCTCACCGAGGGCGGCGACGAGGCCGCGCTGAGCCGCGGCATCTACGACGCCTACCTGAACCTCAACCTGCGGTACTCGCAGATGGCCCCGCTGACCATGTGGGACGAGAAGAACACCGGCTCCAACCTGCCCGCCCAGATCGAGCTGTACGCGACCGACGGCGGCGCCTACAAGTTCCTCTTCATGGCCAAGGGCGGCGGCTCGGCCAACAAGTCGTTCCTGTACCAGGAGACGAAGGCCGTCCTGAACGAGTCCTCCATGATGAAGTTCCTGGAGGAGAAGATCCGCTCCCTGGGGACCGCGGCCTGCCCGCCGTACCACCTGGCGATCGTCGTCGGCGGTACGAGCGCGGAGTACGCCCTGAAGACCGCGAAGTACGCCTCCGCGCACTACCTGGACGAGATTCCGGCCGAGGGCTCCGAGCTCGGACACGGCTTCCGGGACAAGGAGCTGGAGGAGAAGGTCTTCGAGCTGACGCAGCGGATCGGGATCGGCGCGCAGTTCGGCGGCAAGTACTTCTGCCACGACGTGCGTGTGGTGCGGCTGCCGCGGCACGGGGCGTCCTGCCCGGTCGCCATCGCCGTGTCCTGCTCCGCGGACCGGCAGGCCGTCGCGAAGATCACCGCCGAGGGCGTCTTCCTTGAGCAGCTGGAGACCGACCCGGCGCGGTTCCTGCCGGAGACCACGGACGAGCACCTCGACGAGGCGTCCGACGTCGTCAAGATCGACCTGAACCAGCCCATGGACGACATCCTCGCCGAGCTCACCAAGTTCCCGGTGAAGACCCGGCTGTCCCTCTCCGGGCCGCTCGTCGTGGCGCGGGACATCGCGCACGCCAAGATCAAGGAGCGGCTGGACGCGGGCGAGGAGATGCCGCAGTACCTGAAGGACCACCCCGTGTACTACGCGGGGCCGGCCAAGACTCCCGAGGGGTACGCGTCCGGGTCGTTCGGGCCCACGACGGCCGGGCGGATGGACTCGTACGTGGAGCAGTTCCAGGCGGCGGGTGGATCCAAGGTGATGCTGGCCAAGGGCAACCGGTCCGCACAGGTCACCAACGCTTGTGACGCCCACGGTGGTTTCTATCTCGGCTCCATCGGGGGCCCCGCCGCGCGGCTTGCGCAGGACTGCATCAAGAAGGTCGAGGTCGTCGAGTACGAGGAGCTCGGGATGGAGGCCGTGTGGAAGATCGAGGTGGAGGACTTCCCGGCGTTCATCGTCGTCGACGACAAGGGCAACGACTTCTTCAAGGACCCGGCGCCTGCTCCGACGTTCACGTCGATTCCTGTGCGGGGGCCTGGGCTGGGTTAGCCGGTTGGTCGCGACAGGACTTTTTTCGCCCCCGCCGCCCCTACCCATTCCCGTCCCTTACTCAGGGGCTTCGCCCCCGAACCCCCAAAAGACTGCGCAGTTCCCCGCGCCCCTTTTAGGGG
>NZ_LIQZ01000197.1 GCF_001418655.1 Streptomyces phaeochromogenes
CACACTCGACATGTACGACGCCCTGGGCTCCACATCCCTCTTGTTCTCCTTCGAGCAAAGGGCAGGCCAACGCGACGCCGCCTTCGTCGAGCAGTCCCAAAAGTGGTTCAACGCCCTCTGGGAAACCATCACGACGGACCTGACACTCTCCTAGTGACTCCTGATACGAAGCAGACTGGTCCGGTGGCAGCAGAGACTGAGAACCTCCAGGAAGTGATCAAGCGCGCCCGCTTCGTCCTCTTCGACTTCGACGGGCCGATCTGTCGGTTGTTCGCGGGCTACTCGGCGGAGAAGGTGGCCCGCCAACTGGTCGCCTGGCTGGAGGGGCAGGGCTTGCGGGGACTGCTGACCGAGGAGGAGCAGATCCACCCGGACCCCCAGGTCCTCCTCGCCGCCGTGAACCGGCGCCGCCCGAACAGCGATCTGGTGACCGAACTGGAGGAGCGGCTCACCCAAGAGGAGCTCCGTGCGGTGTCCAGCGCCTGGCCCACCGCGTATGCGGATCCGCTGATACGGACCTGGAGCGCGGTCGGAACCCGGTTGGCCATAGCGACCAACAATTCGGCCCAGACGGCGATCAGTTACCTCGAGGGCCGTGACCTTGTCGGCTGCTTCGCGCCCAATGTCTACGGTCGCACCGAGAAACTGCACCAACTCAAGCCCGATCCGTACTGTCTTGTCCGAGCCCTGAATGCGATGGGCGCCGCCCCGAACAAAGCCCTCATGATCGGCGACACGCCAACGGACTTCTATGCCGCCCAAGGGGCTGACGTTCCTTTTCTTGGCTACGCGCGTAATGCCGAGAGGGAGAAGGAGCTGAGGTCGGCGGGAGCGGAAGTTGTGGTGAGGTCGCTGGAGTCGGTTCTGCAGATAGTCCGAGGCCGGGTGACCGTCCGCGGGTGATGTGCAAGTGGAGGCGGGCTCTTCAGGACGAGGGCCGGCTCAGCAAGGGCGGTCCGCCGAGGGTGGCGGAGGTGGCGCCCGCGCGGGACGATCCCCAGAGCTGACGATGGTGGGGTTGGCACCTCGACTCACGGAAGCGTTCGCGGCGGGCGGATGTACTGGGGGACGCCGTGTGCCTCACCGCCGAGACCCT
>NZ_LIQZ01000198.1 GCF_001418655.1 Streptomyces phaeochromogenes
GGCGCGGGGAACTGTGCGGCCGGCCACGGACGGCCCGCACCCGGAGTGCTGCCTGTCGACGGGACAACCGGGCGGCGGTCACCGGTTGTACGCGGGCATCGGTCCCCGCAACCCCACCCCGACCTCGTCACACGCCGCCATCACATCGGCCGGCAATGGACCGGCCCCCGCCGCGGCGATGTTGGCCAGCAGATGCGAGGTCTTCGACCCGCCGAGCAGCAACGCGTCGGTGGATTCGCGGCTCAGGAGCCAGCGCAGCGCGAGATCGGTGAGCGGCATGCCCGCGGCGTCCGCCACGGCGGCGAGCCGGTCGACCGCGGAGAAGAGACGCTCGTCCCAGTAGCGCTCCCGGTACATCGCGGCGACCCTGGAATCCCCGAACCGCCCTGAATCCGGGGCCTGTTCGAAGCGGTGCCGACCGGTGAGCAGGCCCCCGCCGAGCGGGTTGTAGACCATCGTGCGCAGGCCGCTCACGGCGGCGTACTCGACGTACTCCTCCTCGATGCGGCGAGCGAGCAGGTTGTGCAGCTGCTGGGCGACGACGGGACGCGGCGCGCCCACCTCCTCGGCGGTGCGCACGAGTTCGGCGATCTGCCAGGCCGCGTAGTTGGAGACGCCGAGAGCGCGGATCTTGCCCTCGGCGACGAACTCGGCGACGGTGGCGAGGGTTTCGGCGAGCGGTGTCGCACGGTCGGGCTGGTGGAGGTAGAAGAGGTCGACCGAGTCGGTGCCGAGCCGCTTGAGGCTGCCCTCGAGTGCGGCCCGCAGTCCGGCGACGGAGAGTGGGGCGTGCTCGCCCTGGTCGGGGTGCGGGATCCCGGCCTTGGTCGCCAGGACGATCCGGTCACGGCGGCCCGGCAGGAGCCCGGCGAGGATGCGTTCGCTCTCGCCGCCCGCGTAGCCGTTGGCCGTGTCGACCCCGGTGATGCCGGCGTCGAGCGCGGCATCGAGCATGGCTGCCGCTCCGGCGGCGTCCACGGTGTCGCCGAACGTCATGGTGCCGAGGACGAGCCGGGAGAGCGGGACTGGGATGTTCGGCAGGGTGATGCCGGTGGTCACGAGCGATTTCCTTCCGATGAGGGAGTAGCGGGAGCAAGGGGAGTAGCGGGAGCAGTGGGCGACGCAGAAGCCACGGCGGCCGGAGAAGACGGAGAAGCCGCGTCGGGAGCGGCGGCAGACAGAACCGCCCGGGGCTTCACACCCCGGATCGTGGTCGGGTCGAGGGAGGCGCGGCGCAGCGCGCGGGTGTACGGGTCGGCGGGCGAGGCAAGCACGGCGGCCGTCGCCCCTCTCTCGACGACCCGGCCCGCGCGCATCACCACCACGTCGGTGCTGATCTCCCGGACGACACCGAGGTTGTGGGCGATGACGAGATAGGCGATGCCGGTGTCCGCCTGCAACTCCCGCAGCAGATCCAGTACTTGGGCCTGCACGGAGACATCGAGGGCGGACGTCGCCTCGTCGCAGACGAGGAGGTCGGGCCGCGAAGCGAGGGCCCGCGCGATGCCGATGCGCTGCCGCTGGCCACCGGAGAACTCGGGCGGTCGCCGCTCCAGAGCGGAGGACGGCAGGCCGACCCGGTCGATCAACTCGGCCGCACGTCGGGCGCGTTGGACCCGGTCGGAGACACCGGCCACCCGCAGCGGCTCGGCGACGATCTGCTGAGCGGTGAGATGGGGATCCAGCGAGCCGTACGGATCCTGGAAGACCATCTGCACCCGCCGCCGCAGCGGACGCAGCCGCCGCTCGGGCAGGGCCGCGATGTCGGTGCCGTCCAGGACGATCCGGCCGCTCACCGGCTTGAGCAGCCGGACGAGGGCCCGGGCGAGGGTCGACTTGCCGCAGCCGGACTCGCCCACCACGGCGAGTGAACCCCCGCGCGGCACCTGGAAGTCGACCCCATCGACAGCCTTGAACGGCCCCTGCGCGGTCGCGTATTCGACGACGAGGTCCTCGACGGAGAGCAGGGGCCCGGCTGCCGAGGCGCTGTCGGCGGCGGTCCCGTCGCTCCCCTCGGTCCCGTCGGCGACGGCGGTGTTGTCGGTCATGACGTTGCTCCCTGCACCAGGGGTTCGATCCGCCCGTCGCCGTCGCCGTAACTGCTCTCGTCCTCGTCCCACGTGCCGAGGCGCGGCACGGCGGCGAGCAGCTCACGGGTGTACGGCTCGGCCGGACGCTCGACGATCTCCTCGGCGGAGCCCGACTCGACGAACCGCCCGTCCTTCATCACATGGATACGGTCGGAGACGAGCCGCGCCACCCCCAGATCGTGCGTGATCATCAACATCCCGATACCGGTGTGTTCCTGAAGCTCCATCAGCAGATCGAGGACGCTCGCCTGCACGGTGGCGTCCAGCGCGGAGGTGGGCTCGTCCGCCACCAGCAGCTCCGGTTCGGCGGCGAGCGCGGTCGCGATGAGGATGCGCTGCAGCATGCCGCCGGAGAACTGGTGGGGATACGCCTTCCAGCGGGTCTCGGGCTCGGAGATGCGCACCCGCCCGAGAAGCTCGACTCCCTTGTCCCGGGCCTCGGTTCGCGTCAGCTCCGGATGGCGCAGCCGCAGCGCGTCGCCCAGCTGACGGCCGATCGTGTGCACGGGACTCAGGGCCGTCATCGGATCCTGCGGGATCAGCGACACGGTCCGCCCGCGCACCGCACGCGCGGCGTCCGGATCGGCCACGACGTCCCGCCCGGCTATCCGGACGCTCCCCGACAGCACGGCGAGGCCCTCGGGCAGCAGCCGCAGCACGCCCATCGCCGTGGTCGACTTCCCCGACCCCGACTCGCCGATCAGGGTGACGGTCTCGCCCCGGCGGACGGTGAACGTCACCCCGTCGACCGCGCGCACCACGCCCTGCCCGGTGATGAGTTCGACCTGCAGGTCCGCCACGTCGAGCAGCGGTGTGTCCTTGGCCATGGCTCAGGCTCCCTTCCGCAGGCGGGCACGCGACCCGGTGCGCGTACGGTCCCGCAGCCCGTCCCCGAGCAGGTTGACCCCGACCACCAGCACCACGATGACCAGTCCCGGCAGAGTCACCAGCCACCACGAGGTGGTGATGTAGTCCTGGCCGTCCGAGATGATCCGTCCCCAGGTCGCGAACGGCCGCTGCGGGCCCGCGCCCAGGAAGCTCAGCGCGCTCTCCAGCAGCACCGCCTGCGCGAGCAGCAGCAGGACGACGAGGCTCGCCGGGCGCACGACGTTGGGGATCACATGCCGTACGAGGACCGACCAGGAGCGCAGTCCGAGGACGCGTGCGGCGGCGACGTACGGTTTCTCGCGCTCGACGAGGACGAGTGAGCGGGTCAGCCGGGCCACCTCCGGCCACTGCGCGACCGCGATCACACAGGTGATGACGGTGACGGACGGTCCGAACAGGGCGACCACGAGAAGCAGCATCATCAGGAGGGGCAGGGCGAGTTGGGCCTCCAGGAACCGGGAGACGAGCGCGTCGACCCAGCCGCCGAAGAACCCGGCCGCCGAGCCGGCCGCGATTCCGATCAGACCGGAGACCAGCACGGCGAGTACGCCGACGGTCAGCGAGACCTGGCCCCCGTGCAGAATCCGTGAGAGCAGATCGCGGCCCAGCTGGTCGGTCCCGAACAAATGGCCCTCGCTCAGCGGCGGCAGCCTCCGCCGCGACAGGTCCTGGGCGTTGGCCCCGGGGAGCGGCAGCAGTCCGGCGAGGGCGACGGGCAGGACGACGAGCGCGGTGCACACGGCCCCGGCCCACAGTTTGAAACGGGCGCCGCGCCGCTGCCGGGTCGCGGTGGCCCGGGCGAGATCGCGGGCGGTGACGGCACTGGGCCGCCTGGTACCTACGGCGGTACTCATGGCTCAGGCCGCCTTTCCGAGGCGTACCCGCGGATCGAGCAGCGGATAGGCCAGGTCGACGAGGAGTTGGACGAGGATCGCGAGGGTCGCGGTGACCAGCACGGTGGCCTGGATGAGCGGATAGTCGCGGGTCTCCAGGGCGCGTACGACGAGGGAGCCGACCCCCGGCCAGCCGAAGACGACCTCGACCACCACCACACCGTTCAGCAGCGCCGCGAAGCGCGTGCCGAGCGCGGTGACCAGCGGCACCGAGGAGTTCGCGAGCGCGTAGCGCCAGGTCAGCGCGGACTCCGAGACGCCCCGGGAGCGGGCGACCGTGACGTACGAGGAAGCCAGGGCGGTGGACATCTCGCGGCGTACCAGCCGTGAGATCAGGGCGAGTTGGAGCACGGCCACGGTCACCGTCGGCAGCACCAGACCGCTCCACGAGGTGAAGCCGGACGCGGGAAGGACCGGCACCAGAACCGCGAAGACGGTCAGCAGCATCACTCCGGTCCAGAAATCCGGCATCGACTGACCGGCGATGGTCAGCACGTTCGCGCCCAACTCCCTGCGCGTGTCGGCGCGTCGGGCCATCCACACACCGAGCGGCACGGCGACCAGTGTCGTGACCGCGATGGCGGAGACGGCGAGCGTGATCGTGTACGGCATCCGGTCCAGGACCACGTCGAGCGCGGGGGAGTGGAAGGAGTAGCTCGTACCGAGGTCCCCGGTGAAGAGGTCGCGGACGAAGTAGCCGTACTGGACGAACAGTGGCTCGTCGAGGCCGAACTGCTCGCGGATGCGGGCGAGATCGGCGCTGGTCGCGCTGGGGGCGGCGTACGCGGAGGCGGGATCGCCGGGCGCGAGCCGCACCAGCAGGAATACGGTGGTGAGCGTGAGGAACACGGTCAGCAGGCTCTGCCCGATGCGGCGGGCGAGATACGTCGGCACGGCTCAGCCCTCCAGCCGTACGGCGGTCAGGTCATAGGAGTTGACCGGCTGGAGCGCCAGGCCCTGGACGCGGTCGCGGCGCGCGAGCAGCGTCTTGGGCGCGAACGCCCACAGGCTGGGCCAGGTGTCCCAGACGGCGTGCTGGAGCGCGGCCAGCTTCTTGTCGCGTTCGGCGGCGTCCGTCTCGGTCGCGGCGTCGGAGAGCTGCCGCTCGATGCGCGGGATGACGTAGCCCATGTAGGTGTCGCGGGTGCGTTCCTTCTCGGCCGTGCCCCCGTACATGCCCTGGAGGGAGGTGAGCGCCTGGCCGGTCGTGCCGGGAAAGCCGTTGCCGATGACGTCCCAGTCGCCGCCGCGTCCCTGCCGCCACTTCAGGATGTCGCCGCCGGGCTCGAACTGCCGCAGTGAGGCGCGTACGCCGACGTCCTTGAGCATGTCGATGACGGCCTCCATCACGGACGTGTCGCCGGCGAACTCGCCCGACTCCCACATGATCGTGATCCGCAGGTCCTCGGCGTCCAGCGACTTGAGCAGTGCCTTGGCCCTGCGCGGGTCGTAGGCGTACGTGCCCGTACGTACCGCCCCTTGGAGCGCGAGCGGTACGACTCCCTCGGCCGCCTCGGCGGAGTCGATGAGGACGTCGCGTATCAGGGACTCGCCGTCGATCGCGTAGGTGAGCGCGTGGCGCACGCGCGCGTCGGCGAGCGGATGCCCCTTGGGTTTGCGGAAGTTGTAGAAGAGCTGGCAGATGCGGACGCCGGGGGTCTCCTGGACGGCGACGCCGGGCAGGCCGGCGAGCTGCTCGGCGGAGTCGGGGGTGAGGGTGTCCACGACGTCCAGTTCACCGCTGCGCAGGGCGATGACCCGGCTGGACTCCTCGGGCACGAACCGCACCCGGACCTTGTCGACGGGCGGCTGCTTCCCCCAGTACTCCGTGTTGCGGGCCAGCGTGTACTCGCCCGCACCGCCGTTCGCGCTGACGACGCGGTACGGGCCCGAGCCGAGCCCCGACTGGAGCTCCTCGGGCCGGTTGGCCTTGGCCGGGGTGATGTGGATGTTGGCCATCAGCCGGTCGAGCACAGGCACGGGGCGTTCGGTACGCAGGAGGAAGGTGCGCTCGCCGGTGGCCTCGACGGTCGGCATCTCGGGGAAGAGGCCGAGCAGGAAAGAGCCGTTGACCTCGCCGTACATGCGCAGGGCCGTGTCCACGTCCTCGACGGTGACGGGGCTGCCGTCCGAGTAGCGGACACCTTCGCGCAGTCGCACGCTCCACGCGGTGGGAGCGGTCATCTCGAACCGGTCCGCGAGAACGAGCTGGGGCTGCAGGTCCGGGCCGATCCAGGTGAGCGCCTGGCGTACGGCGCGCTGCACGGTCACCGCGGCGTCGAACTGGTTCAGCTTGTTGTCGAGACTCACCAGCGAACGGTTCAGACCGAGCGTGAGTGTGCCGGGGCCGGGTGCTCCGGTGGGTCCTGCACAGGCGGACAGCGGACCGAGCGCGACGCCCGTGCCGCCGAGGGCGCCCCAGCGCAGTACGGTCCGGCGGCTGGGCGGTCCGGGCGGGGGAAAGAGGTGAGGAGTTGGGGTCATCGTCGACCTTCTCGGATTCTGGAGGGCGACCGGCTCTCGCTGACGCCGCCCGACACCGGGCGACGAACAGGTGTCGCGCCGGAAAAGGTGGCACGACTGCGCGAAGTGCGCAAGAGGTCTCGCGCACTTCGCGCAAGCTGTGCCATCATCGGCGCCGAGGCCGTCCGCCTGTCCGGACCGTCCGAACAGGTACCCCCGAAGGAGGTCCGCGTGTCCCGCACCACCCGCACGGTGCTCCCGCCCCGCGTGTTCGCCCTCGCGGACGACCTGTCCGGCGCCGCCGAGGTCGCCGCCGCGCTCGGCCTGCGCGGACGGATCTTGCTGGGCCCCGCCACGGCACGGCCCCGTCACGGCGAGTCGGTCGTACTGGACCTCGACACCCGGCAGCTGCCCCCGGCGGACGCGGCGAGCGCGGTACGGGCCGCGCTGGCATACGCCGACGGAGGCATGGTCCTGAAGAAGATCGACTCGCTGCTGCGGGGCAACCTCGCCGCCGAGGCGGTCGCCTACGCGACCGGTGCCAGGGGTGTCGTGATCGCACCCGCGCTGCCCGTGGCCGGCCGTACCGTCCGTGAAGGCGTCGTCAACCTGCACGGCACCACCCTGCACACGACCGACGCCTGGCGTGCGGAGCCGGGCGCGGCGCCCGTATCGGTGGGGGCCGCCCTGGGCGGCGTACCGACGCGGGTGGTGCCACTGGCGACGGTGCGCGCGCCCGAGCCCGCGCTGCACGACCGGCTTCGGGCGGTCGTCGCCGAGGGGTACCACCCGGTGTGCGATGCGGAGACGGACGCCGACCTCGACGCGATCGCCGAGGCGGCGCTGCGACTCGGCCCGGGGATACGCCTGATGGGCACGGGCGGGCTCGCGGCGGCACTCGGACGCAGGCTTGCCCAGGTGGCCCGAGCAGGGGTCGGGGCCGGGCTCCCGGGAAGGGACGCCGACCGTTCCACGCAAGCCGACCGGCACCATCCCACCGGAACGGACACGCCCGGTCCAGCCCGAGCCGACGACGTGGCACCGGCCCCCGACGGCACCCCGCCGAGACCCCTGCTGGTCGTGGTCGGCACCGCCGAACCGACCGCCGTTGCGCAGATCGCGCAACTCGTCGCGGCCGGTGCGCGCCACGTGCCGCTGCCCGCGCACACCCTCACAGACCGCTCCACCCGGCCAACCCTGAACATCCGTACAGGAGTTGGCCGGGCGCCACACGGCGTCACCGTGGTCAGCATCGACGGCACCCAGGCCGTCGACCCCGGCGCGGCCCGCGGCCTCGCCGTGGGCCTGGCCCACGCGGTCGCCGAGGCCGCGCACGAGAGCGACCTCGTCCTGACCGGCGGCGAGACCGCCCGCCGGGTCCTCGACGCACTCGCCATCCGCGAACTCCTGCCGCTCGACCAGATCCACCACGGCGCCGTCCGCTCCCGCACCCCCGACGGCCGCCGCGTCGTCACCCGCCCCGGCAGCTACGGCGACACCGACTCCCTGCTGCGCATCGCCCGCGCACTGCGCCCCGGCCTCGCGCCGCGCCCCGGCCCCACGCCCCCCTCCGGCC
>NZ_LIQZ01000199.1 GCF_001418655.1 Streptomyces phaeochromogenes
GCCGCCGCGGCCACGACGGCCGCGGCCGGTGCTCTCGCCGGGGCGGGACCCGGGAGCGCCTCGGCCGCCCCCGCCGGCGCCGCTTCGGCCGTCTCCTCCTCTGCTTCCTCTGCTTCCTCCGTCTCCGCGGGTTTCGCCGAGCCGGGCCGCGCGGTGCGGCCGAAGTTCCGCTGGTGGTGGCCCGACGGCCTGGTGCGGCCCGACGAGATCAGACGGGAGGTCGACCAGATCGCCGACGCGGGCTTCGGCGGCGCCGAGATAGCCGCCGTGCACCACAGCGTCGCCGACCCGTCGGTGCTGGACACCGAGCGCCACGGCTGGGGCAGCCCCTCCTGGGTCGCCGGTGTCGAGGCCGCGCTGAGCCAGGCGGCCCGGCGCGGCCTCACCATCGATCTCACCGTCGGCCCCGCGTGGCCCGCGGCGGTCCCCGGCATCACCCCCGACAACGAGGCCGCCGTCAAGGAACTCGCCCACGGGGCCGTCACATTGGCTCCTGGTACGGCCTACTCCGGCCCCGTCCCCGAGCCCGTCCACGAGGCGGCGTCCGGCGTCACCGAGCAACGGCTGCTCCTGGTGCAGGCGGCGCGGGTGAACACCGCGAACTCCACCCGCAAGGAAACCGGCCTCGACCAGGACTCGGTCCGCGACCTCACCACCGCCGTCTCCGACGGCACCCTCGGCTGGACCGCGCCCGACGACGGCACCTGGGTCCTGATCGCGTACTGGGTGCGCGGCTCCGGCCAGACACCGGAGGCAGGACCGCACACCGACCCGCCCTCCTACGTCGTCGACCACTTCAGCGCGGCCGGCACCCGAGCGGTGACCGACTTCTGGGAGGACCACCTCCTCACCCCGGCGATCCGCCGTCTGCTGAAGGTCTCCGGCGGCGCGCTCTTCGAGGACTCCATCGAGCTGGAGACGGACGGGCTCCAGTGGACGCCGGGCCTGCCCGACGCGTTCCGCGAGCACACCGGCCGCTCCCTCCTGCCGCTGCTGCCCGCCGTGATCCTCGACAACAGCAACCAGGTCTTCGCCTTCGAGGCCGCCGCCACCCGCCAGATCCGGCACGACTTCTGGGAGACGGTCTCCACTCTCTTCAACAGGCACCACGTCGGGGCGCTGCGCACCTGGGCGCACTCGCTCGGCCTCCAACTGCGCTCCCAGCCCTACGGGTTGCAGACCGACGCCATCGCCTCGGCCGCGCTCCTGGACATCGCCGAGGGCGAGTCCCTGGGCTTCAAGAACCTCGACGACTACCGCTGTCTGGCCGGCGGCCGTGACATGGCCGGGCACACCGTGCTCTCGTGCGAGGCAGGCGCCTACTCCGGCAGCGCCTACAGCACCACCTGGCAGCGGTTCCTGCGCACCATGGGCGGCGCCTACGCGGCCGGGGTCAACCAGACCGTCGTGCACGGCTTCTCCTACGCCGAGCTGCCGGGCGTCAACTGGCCGGGATACGCGGCCTTCACCCCGTACAAGGGAACGGTCGGCTACGGCGAGTCCTGGGGACCCCGTCATCCGACCTGGAAGCACGTGCCGGACGTCTCCGGCTACCTGGGGCGGGTCCACCAGGTGCTGCAGACCGGCCGGCCCAGAGCCGATGTGGCGGTGTTCCGGCAGACCGGCTACACCGCCACCGGTATCGGCGCCTCCTGGTTCACCGCCACGGGCATCACCCTGGGCTGGACCCATCAGTTCCTCAGCGGCCCGCTGCTCGACCTGCCGGCCGCCACCGTGCGCAGGGGACGGCTCGCGCCCGACGGCCCGGCCTACAAGGCCCTGTTCGTCGAGGGCGACTTCTTCTACGGCTCCACGGTGACCCTTGCCCTGCGGGACGCCCGAGCCCTGCTGCGGCTCACCCGCGCCGGACTGCCGATCGTGCTGCTCGGGGCGTGGGACACCGTCGTGCCGTCCGGCGTCCCCGACAGCGGCGAGACCGACGAACTGCGTTCGGCGGTCGCGGAGTTGCTCGCCCAGCCGCGGGTCCGTCGTGTCACCGACAAGACCGCGGTGCCGGCCGCGCTCACCGAACTCGGGGTACGGCCCGACGTCGGGTACGCCTCCGCCTCCACCCTCCTCAACGCCCACCGGGTGGCCGACGGCGTCGACTACTACTACCTCTGCAACGGCAAGCACGCCGAGACCGTGAAGCCGCCGGTGGCCGCCATCGACCACGACGTCACCCTGCATCGCACCACGGCAAAGGGAGTGCCGTATCTGCTGGATCCGTGGACCGGCGGGGCCGAGCGCATCGCCCGGTACACCGAGGACGGCGACACGGTCACCGTGCGGGTCGCCCTGCAGCCCGCGGAGACCCTCGTCGTGGCGATCGGCCGCCCCGGCCTCTTCGGCGACCGCAACGGCGGCCGTCCCCACGCGGTCACCGGCGAGGCCGACGAGGTGCGCTTCACGGACACCGGACTCACCATCCGTGCCACGACGGCGGGCACGTACCGGACCGAACTGTCCCACGGACGCACGGTGCGTACGTCCCTCAAGGAGGTTCCCGGGCCGACGGAACTCACCTCCTGGCGCCTGCGCGTACAGGACTGGCGGCCCGGCGCCACGGCCACCAGAACCACCGTCGTCGAGCACGACCTGACCCTGGACGCCCTGGTGCCCTGGTCACAGATTCCGGAGCTCGCCGACGTCTCGGGCATCGGCCGCTACCGCACCACGGTCACGCTCGGCGACGCCTGGACGGGCGGCCGTGGCGCACGCCTCGAACTGGGCGCCGTCACCGACACCTGCCGCGTCACCGTCAACGGCCACCGACTCGACCCCGTCGACCAGATCCGCCCGGTGGTGGACCTCGGCGGCCTGCTCCGCCGCGGGCCGAACGTCATCGAGGTCGAGGTGGCGACCCCGCTCGCCAACCGGCTGCGCATCAGCGATCCCGGGGTGTATGGCGGCCTGGCACGGCAGGCGTACGGGCTGATGGGCCCGGTACGCCTCGTGCCGTACGGAGAGGCCCGCGTCGGCACGCCCACTCGCTAGAAGCTCCCCGTGGTGTTCCGGAAGGCCGGGCTTCCCCCTGACCCGGCCTCCCGGAACGCCACCCGCCCGGCGCTGTCCCCCGTCCGGCGTCGGCGGGCCGGCATCGTGGAACGTTCCCCCGATGCTCCCCGTACGTCCACGTGCTCCCCCGTACATCCACGTGGATCGCGCCGGCCCGCCATGACCTCAGCTTTCAGGGTCGGGGCATTGTCCGGCAGTCCTCTGTCGCCACTTCAGACAATTTCGTGGCGCGAGTGGTGCGTTCTCGCCATGCCCCTTTCCCCACCGCCGCCAGGATTCGTAGCGTGCGGGTCGACAGGCGCACACGGCGACGGGGGATGCGATGGGACGTCGTGAGCGGCCACTGGACCCGGCCGAGGGACCCGTCGCGCAATTCGCTTACGAACTGCGGAAGTTGCGCCGGGAGGCGGGCGGCATCACCTACCGCGCGATGGCCCGGCGGGCGCACTACTCCGCGGCCACGCTCGCGCACGCGGCGGCCGGAGAGCGGCTGGCCTCGCTGCCGGTGGCCCTCGCCTATGCCGAGGCGTGCGGCGGGGACCGCGACGAGTGGGAACGACGGTGGCACCAGGCCGCCCAGGACACCGCCGAGGAGAGCCGCGCGGCCGACGACGACACGGAGGCTCCCTACCCCGGCCTGACCCGCTTCGAGGCGAGCGACAGCGAACGCTTCTTCGGCCGGGACCACCTCGTCGGCCAACTCGTCGACCTGGTCCGGGACAAGGAGTTCGTCGTCCTGACGGGCCCGTCCGGCAGCGGCAAGTCCTCACTGCTGCGCGCCGGTCTCATCCCGCGCCTCCAGAAGACCGACCCGCCGCGCGTCCGGCCCGCGACGATCCGGATCCTCACCCCGGGACCGCACCCGGCGCGCACCCACGCCGACGCCCTGGATCCGAGCACCACCCGCTCCGGGACGGTCGTCGTGGTGGACCAGTTCGAGGAACTCTTCACCCTCTGCGCCGATCCCGCCGAGCGAAAAGCCTTCCTCGACCTGCTGTTCACCGCCGTCCGCCCCGATCACGGCATCCGCGTCGTCGTCGCGGTCCGCGCCGACTTCTACGGCCACTGCGCCCGGTACCGCCGGCTCGCGCAGGCCGCACAGGATGCGACGCTCCTGGTGGCTCCCCTGAGCACGGAGGAGCTGCGCGAGACGATCGTGAAACCGGCCGCGCTCGGGGGTCTGATCGTCGAGCGGACGCTGACCTCGCGGATCATCGCCGAGATCCAGGACGAGCCCGGTGGCCTGCCCCTCATGTCGCACGCCCTGCTGGAGACCTGGCGCAGACGCCGGGGCAGAGCGCTGAGCGAGGCCGCGTACGACGCCGCGGGAGGCATCCACGGGGCCATCGCCCGCACCGCGGAGGATCTCTACGAGAGCCTCACCGGCCGCCAGGCCGACCACGCCCGTCGCATCCTGCTCCGCCTGGTGAGCCCGGGGCAGGGGACCGGAGACACGCGCCGTCCGACCCGGCGCACGGAGCTCACCGCGCTGGGCGACGGCACGGACGCCGACACGGATGTCGTACTCGAACGACTCGCCCACGCCCGTCTCATCACGCTCGACGAGGACACCGTCGACCTCGCCCACGAGGCCGTGCTCACCGCGTGGCCCCGGCTGCGTACCTGGATCGACGAGGACCGCGAGCGGCTCAGGTCCCAGCACCGGCTCACCGAGGCGGCGGCCACCTGGCAGGACCTCGGGCGGGACTCGGGCTCCCTCTACCGGGGCGTACGGCTGTCCACCGCCGAGGAGCAGTTCGGCGCCACGGACGATCTCACCCCGCTGGAACGGGAGTTCCTCGGCGCCGGCCTCGACGCCCGCCGGGGTGAGCAGCGAGGCCGCAGGACCCGTACGGTCGTCCTGTCCGTCCTCGTGGTGCTCAGCCTTGTCGCGGCACTCGTCGCCTGGCAGCAGAACCGGTCCGGCGAGCGGCGGCGGATCGAGGCGGAGGCCCGGCGGCTCGTCGGAGTCGCGGAGAGTCTGCGCCTGTCCGACCCGGTCACGGCGATGCGGATCGGCCTCGCCGCGTGGCGCGTCGCCGACCTTCCCGAGACACGCTCCGCGCTGCTCGGCGCCGCGGCGCAGCGGAACCAGGACGTGTTCACCGATCCCGACGGCACCGACGAGACCATGCGGCATCTCAGCGCCGACGGCCGCACGCTCCTCAGCGTCGGCACCGGTCGGGTGACCCGGTGGGACGTGGAGACGCGTCGGCGTACGGCCACCTGGCCCGGGCTCGGCGGGGCCGCGAAGGAGGTGGGGTTCATCCGGGCGGACGCGTCCTGGATCCCCGAGTTCGACGAGGGAAGGGCCGCGCTGCGGAACCTCGCCACGGGTCGGCGGGACGGGACGCCGCTGGCGGTCGCCGACGGCGGCGTCGAGATGGGGCCGAGCGGTCGCAGCCTCCTCGTCTACCACGCCGAGGGATCCGAGCGCCGGGTGCAGCTCTGGGACGCCCGGTCCCGGCGGAAGCTCCTGGAGATCGCGCGCGACACGGACGCGAAGGTGGACGGGGCGACCGGCGCCCAGGTGGAGTGGGCGAGGCTCACGGCCCACAAGAACCGGCAGCGGAAGGACGGTCGAGGTACGGCCCTGACGGACGATCCCGCCTTCACGGATGCCACGGTCAGCGCGGACGACCGTCTGCTGGCGCTGTGCGTCCCGGGCGAGCGCTTCGAGTTGTGGGATGTCGCGAAGAAGCGCCGCCTTCCCGCACCCTGGCTGCCCAAGGCGACCGTCGAGCAGTGCGTCAAGGAACGGATCGAGTTCACGCCCGACGGCCGGTATCTGGGACTGATCGACGCCAGCGGATTCCGGGCGTGGGAGGTCTCGTCGGGCAAGGAACTCCCTGCGGTCACCTACTCCGGCCTGAAGGTCGCTCAACTCAGTGCGGACGGCGCCTACTTGGTGGCGTCGGACGGCGAGGAGATCCAGGTCTGGCGGATGGACTCACCCGACTTCCCGGTCGTACGGCACCAGTTGGCCGGCGAGACCGTCCAGGAGATCAGGATCGACACGGAGGCCGGCATCGTCCGTTACCTCGGCGGCCCGGAGGGCTCATGGGGACCCGCCGTCCACACGCTGAACGTGGGCAGCGCGGTGAACACCCGCTGGGAGCAGTCCCCCGCCCTGGCCGTCAAGTTCGGCCCGGACGGCAGGACGCTCGCCACGGCCCGCCTGACCAAGGACGGGACGTACCTTCGGTTCCGCCTGGTCGACGGACGTACGGGACGGCTGCTGGCCGAACCTCCACGCATACCGTGCCGACCTCCCTCGAAGGATGTGATGTTCCCAAGCTGCGACGCCCTTCTCGCCTTCGACTCCACCGGCAGAACGCTCGCCTACGGCGTGGCGAACTACTCGTCGGCGCCCACAGCGACGCAACTGTCCCTCTACGACATTCCGCGGCGACGTGTCACCACCACCCTGGACAGCGACGAGCTCGGCGTGGATGCGCTCTCCGATATCGCCTTCGGCGCCGACGACCGGTCGCTGCTCCTCTCCCCGCTGCCCGGGTCCGTACCCGAGGCCACCCGCCTCTGGGACCTGCGCCGCCGGACCACGACCGGCACGCTCCCCGGTTCCGTCGGCGCGGTGACCTCGCATCCCGACGGCGACCTGCTCGTCACCGAGCGCGGGCAGGCGTACCGCATGCCCGCGGGCACCCGGCTGCCGTCGGTCAGAAGCCCCGGCAGGTCCACCGCTCTGGCGTTCAGCCCGGACGGTGAGCATCTGGCCGTAGGTGACGGCTCCGGCCGGGTCGTCCTCTGGGACGGGCGGCTGGGCCGACGGCTCGGTGTCCTCGCCGACCCGGACACGACCACCTACCAGTACGTGTCTGCCCTGGTCTTCTCCCCCGACGGCCGCACGCTCGCCGTCGCGGGTGACGAGGGCACCCTTCAGCTCTGGGACGTCTCCTCCCGCCGACGGATCGGGTCCCCGCTCGTCACACCGGGCGACACCGTCCGCACGCTGGCGTTCGGTCCCGACAGCGGCACGCTCTACGCCGCCGGGGACCACGCCCCCTTGCAGACGTACGAGATCACCCCGGACCGTGCGGCGCGGACCGTATGCCGTCGCGTGACCACTGGGCTGTCGAAGGACGACTGGGACCGCTACGTCCATGGCGTCACCTACAGACGGAGTTGCCCGAGTGCCTAGATGGACGGCCGGGCTCCCCTCTTCTACCGGGGTACTCCGCGAGAAACGCCACCGGCCCGCGACCGCCTGAGCGGCTGCGGGCCGGTGCGGCGTTCTCTCCGGAGATCGGATGGATCTACATGGATCTACCCGGAGGCCGCCGCGACGACCTCTTCCTCGATCGAGCCCACGGGCGTGGAGAACGCCATCGCCGGTACGGGCATCTCGCGGGGCGTCCGCCGGGCCTCGCGCAGACTGGGCGCGGGGCCGGCCGGGACCAGCGGGGCGCGCTCGATGGCTCGGGCCCGGCGCGAGAACCAGACGATCTTTCCGCCGGTGCCCGTGCCGCAACAGCCCCATCCGTCGCTCAGCGCGGCGATGCGGGCCAGCCAGCCGGGTGTGGCGGACTCCGGGTGGAACCCGCCGTCGTTGTCGGCGACGGCGGTGATGAGGTGCTGGCCGTTCCACCACATCTCGATCGTGGTGTTCTTGTCGGCCGCGTGCTCCCCGATCGAGCGGAGCAGCACATCGGCACAGTGACAGACGGGCTCGACGAGGTTCTCAAGGTTCCAGTACCGGAGATGGGCGGCCAGAATGCGCCTGACCTGGTCGACCCGCTCCGGACTGACTTCCACGTCGAGGTGGTAGTAGCAGGGCACTACGGTCTTCATCGTCGTTGGCTCCTCACCGGCGAAGCTCTTGCTCCTCCTCGCCCCTGCGGGCCGAGCCCCGAACACGAAGCGTGAGCAGTGATCGCTTCTGAGTCAGTCCCAGAGTGGGATCGGTACTCCATTCGTGCAACACGAGAGCGCGCCTGATGTAGTTGAAGCGACAACAGGACGTTGAGTGTCACCGCGTGCACCATGGGTGAGGGCGTCGGCCGCTGTAGTCGGTCGATGCCTCTCCGTGCACGGGCTTCACGCACGATCCGGGCGAACCGTGCGCATTCGAGGGAGTGGAAGGTGACCAGTGAAATGCTGCTGCCTGCCAAAGCCGAGGTCGCCAGGCATCTGGAGCTGTACCGAGCCTGGGAACGCATGATGCTCGCGGCCCCCGCCGACCGTGCGGCGCGGGGCAATTTCGAGGACACGGGCTACACGCTGTGCGTGCTCATGGGCAAACGCTGCGCGCGGGAGGCCGTGCACGCCGCCGAGCGTTATCTGTCGGTCGGGCCGGGGGCCCGCCGCCGCGACCGGGCCAAAGGCGGCCCGGCCAACGGCAGGCGCCCCGCCAAGTCCGGCAGGCCCGGCCGTTCCGACGGTCTCGCGGCAAGCCCTGTGGCGTAACGGGGTCTCCGACGCCACTGCCCGGCTCGGACCGGGCGCTGGAACGGCGACAACAGCGAGAACGACAAGGACGCAAGCACAGCGCAGAAAGCACAGAAGTTCGCAGACGACGGAGGTGAGATCCATGACCGACAACCCGGCCGACGGCCGTGTCCCCCCTGTTGGCCGCGTGCCCATCGTCCCGATCGGCCGCGTCCCTGTGGTGGATGTCCGACCGGCCGTCGACCGCGGCACCCGCCCGGCGAAGGCGGTACCGGGCGAAACCTTCCAGGTCACCGCCACCGTCTTCGGCGAGGGTCACGACGCGGTCGCCGCGAACGTCGTCCTGCGCGATCCTCAGGGCCGTACGGGCCCCTGGACCCCGATGCGCGAACTGGCCCCCGGCACCGACCGCTGGGGCGCCGACGTCACCCCCGGAGCGGTGGGCGACTGGGTCTACTGGGCGGAGGCCTGGTCCGACCCCGTGACCACCTGGCGCCGCGCCGCCGGCATCAAGATTCCGGCGGGCATCGATGTCGGACTGGTCCTGGAGGAGGGCGCCGAACTGTACGAACGGGCCGCCTCCGGAGTCCCGCACGAGGCCGGGCGAGCGGCGGTACTGACCGCCGTGGACGCCCTGCGTGACGAGTCCCGGCCGCCGATCGCCCGCCTCGCCGCCGCCCTGACCCCGGATGTGGACACGGCGCTGGCGGACCACCCCCTGCGGGAACGGGTCTCCCGGTCGGCCCCGCTGCCCTTGCTGGTGGAGCGGGAGCGGGCGCTGTACGGCTCCTGGTACGAGTTCTTCCCGCGCTCGGAGGGCGCGGTGGTCGAGGACGGCAAGCCGCCGGTCACCGGCACCTTCCGGACCGCCGCGCGACGACTGCCCGCGATCGCGGAGATGGGCTTCGACGTGGTGTACCTGCCACCGATCCATCCCATCGGTACGACCTTCCGCAAGGGCCCCAACAACACGCTCGACGCGTCCCCGGACGACGTCGGGGTCCCCTGGGCGATCGGCTCACCGGAGGGCGGGCACGACGCCGTCCACCCCGACCTCGGCACGATCGACGACTTCTCCGCCTTCGTACGCCGGGCGGAGAGCCTGGGCATGGAGGTCGCGCTGGACTTCGCGCTCCAGTGCTCGCCGGACCACCCGTGGGTGGAGAAGCATCCGGAGTGGTTCCACCACCGCTCGGACGGCACGATCGCGTACGCCGAGAATCCGCCGAAGAAGTACCAGGACATCTATCCGATCGCCTTCGACGAGGACATGCCGGGGCTGATCGCCGAGACCGGGCGGATTCTGCGGTTCTGGATGGGCCACGGTGTACGGATCTTCCGCGTGGACAATCCGCACACAAAGCCGGTGGCGTTCTGGGAGCAAGTGATCGCGGACATCAACCGTACCGACCCCGATGTCGTCTTCCTGGCCGAGGCGTTCACCCGCCCGGAGATCATGCATGCCCTGGCACGCGTGGGTTTCCAGCAGTCGTACACCTACTTCACGTGGCGCAACACCAAGGCCGAACTGACCGAATACCTCACCGAACTCTCCAGTAACGATGTCGCCGCGTACATGCGTCCCAACTTCTTCGTGAACACGCCCGACATCCTGCCCGGGTATCTCCAGCACGGCGGCCGTCCGGCTTTCGAGGTACGGGCCGTTCTGGCGGCGACCCTTTCGCCGGCCTGGGGAATGTACGCCGGATACGAGTTGTGCGAGAACACTCCGTTCAGGGCGGGCGGTGAAGACTATCTCGATTCGGAGAAATACCAGCTGCGGCCCCGGGACTGGGAGTCGGCAGAGCGTGACGGACGCTCCATCGCGCCTCTCATCGGTTCCCTGAACCGGATCAGACGGCAGCACAGCGCACTGCGCCGGCTCAGGAATCTCCACTTCCACGACACCGACAACGACGCGGTGATCGCGTACAGCAAGCACGACGAGTCCGACACGGTTCTGGTGGTCGTGA
>NZ_LIQZ01000002.1 GCF_001418655.1 Streptomyces phaeochromogenes
GCAGGGCCTCGGCGCTCTTGCCGGTGGCGAGCGGTGCGAATTTCTGGGTCATGTTCGGTTGCCCTCCGGGGGTGCGTCGTCCGAGGCCCATCCTCGCACCGGGGGCGTGGGGGTGGGCCGCGTTGTCCGGTGGGCGGGACGCGGCCGTCCCGGTGCGGGGGTGGTGCTCGGTGTCACGCGGTGCGGCGGCGGAGGGTTGCCGCGCCGAGGCTCAGGACGAGGAGGGCGCAGGCCGCGACGATCAGGGCGTCGCGGATGAAGTTGGCGGTGATGTCGGTGTGCTTGAGGACTTCGTTCATGCCGTCGACGGCGTAGGACATGGGGAGGACGTTGGAGATGCCTTCGAGTACGGGGTGCATGTCGGGGCGCGGGGTGAACAGACCGCAGAGGAGCAGCTGGGGGAAGATCACGGCCGGCATGAACTGGACGGCCTGGAACTCCGAGGACGCGAAGGCCGAGACGAAGAGGCCGAGGGCCGTGCCGAGCAGGGCGTCGAGNNGGCGAGCGCGCCGAAGGCGAGGGCATAGCCGGCGATGAGATCCCCCTTGCCGAGGGGCATGGCGAGGAGGCGTTCGAGGGTGCCGGAGGTGCGTTCGCGGAGGGTGGCGATGGAGGTCACCAGGAACATCGTGATGAGGGGGAAGATGCCGAGCAGTGAGGCGCCGATGGAGTCGAAGGTGCGCGGGCTGCCGTCGAAGACGTAGCGGAGCAGCAGGAGCATCACGCACGGGATCAGGATCATCAGCGCGATCGAGCGCGGGTCGTGGCGGAGCTGGCGCAGGACCCGGGCCGCGGTGGCGGTGGTGCGGGAGTAGCTGATCGCGCTCTGCCTCGGGAGCGTGGTCGTGCCCGTACGGGTCGTGGTGGTCGTGGCGCTCATCGGACGGACTCCTTGCGGGACTGGTTGCCGGTCGCGATCGCCTCGTCGACCAGGTGGAGGAAGGCGGCCTCGACGGTGTCGGTGCAGGTCTGGGTGCGCAGGGCGTCCGGGGTGTCGTCGGCGAGGATCTCGCCCTCGCGCATCAGGAGCAGGCGGTGGCAGCGCTCGGCCTCGTCCATGACGTGGGAGGAGACGAGGAGGGTGGCGCCCCGGTCGGCGGCGATGGTGTGGAAGAGCTGCCACAGGTCGCGGCGGAGTACGGGGTCGAGGCCGACCGTGGGTTCGTCCAGGACGAGGAGTTCGGGGGTGCCGAGGAGGGCGACGGCGAGGGAGACGCGGCTGCGCTGGCCGCCTGAGAGGTTGCCCGCGAGGGCGTCGGCGTGGGAGGTGAGGTCCACGTCGGCGATGGCG
>NZ_LIQZ01000020.1 GCF_001418655.1 Streptomyces phaeochromogenes
GGCAGAGCGCGGGACGCCGAGACCAGCATGTGCATGCCCGCGGTCACCTCGCCCTTCGCGCAGGGCGTGCGGTAGAGGGTGGCGAGGGTCTGGGAGGGGCGGGGCACGGGTTCGGTCCGGGCGGATGCGGGGACGGGTGCCGGGACGGGCTGCCTCGTCCGACCCAGGCTGTGATCCGGTCCGTGATGCGGTCCGTGGGTCGGGCCGTGATGCGGGCCCTGATTCGGGCTCTGGTCCGGCCACGGCTTCTGCCTCAGATCCGGATCCGGCCCCCGTTCCGGCGTCTGCGTCCGCACCTGCGCCTCGGGCGTTTCGCCGCTGATCAGGTCGAGCAGATGCCGGGCGAGCGTGTCCGCCGTGGGATGGTCGAACACCACCGTGGCGGGCAGCCAGAGCCCTGTGGCCGTGGTGAGCGCGTTACGGAGCTGGACCGCCATCAAGGAATCGAAGCCGAGGTCGGTGAGGGGCTTGCCGACGGGCAGCGCGTCGCCGTCGGGGTATCCGAGGACCACTGCGACCGCGTCACGCACCAACTCCGCGAGCGCGCCCTCCCGTTCCCCTTCGGGCAGCCCCGCCAACCGCTCGCGCCATGCGCCTTGCTCCGCCCCGACCTGCGTGCCGGCGCCGACGCCGGTTCCGGTTCCGGGGGCGGCCGACCGTCGTCCCGTACGTACCAGCCCCCGCAACAGCGGCGGTACGAGCCCGTCGGCGGACCGGAGTTCGGCCCGGTCCAGCAGGACGGGCGCGAGGACGGGCTCATCGGTGCGCAGCGCCGCGTCGAACAGCGCCATGCCCTGCTCCGGGGAGAGCGCCCGGACCAGATCCCGGCCCGTTGCCTCGCGGTGCCGGCCCGCCATGCCGCCGTCGTGCTCCCACAGCCCCCACGCGAGGGAGACGGCGGGCAGCCCCAGCGAGACGCGGTGGTGGGCGAGGGCGTCCAGGAAGGAGTTCGCCGCCGCGTAGTTCCCCTGGCCGGGCCGACCGAGCAGCCCGGACACCGAGGAGAACAGCACGAACGCCGACAGGTCCAGATCACGGGTCAGCTCATGAAGGTGCCAGGCCGCGTCCACCTTGGGCCGCAGCACCGCCGCCATCCGCTCCGGCGTCAGCGAGTCCAGTACGCCGTCGTCGAGCACCCCCGCCGCGTGGACCACGGCACTCAACGCAGGCTCGCAGAGCCCGATCACCTCGGCCAGGGCGGAACGGTCGGCCGCGTCGCACGCGACCACCCGCACCTCCGCGCCCAACTCCTCCAATTTCGTACGCAGTTCGGCCGCGCCCGGTGCCTGCGGGCCGCGCCGCCCGGTGAGCAGCAGGTGCCGTACGCCGTGATCGGTGACCAGATGCCGGGCCAGTTCCGCGCCGAGCGCGCCTGCGCCGCCGGTGATCAGGACGGTGCCGTGAGGTCCGAAGGCTCCGGTTTGGGGCGACCTGGCGGCGGAGGCCGCTCGAAGTGGCCTGGCGGAGGCCGCGACGAGCCGCTGCACTCTCAACCGCCCAGCTTGGATGGCTAGTTGGGGTTCTCCTGTGGCCGCCGCCGGGGGCAGCATCCGCAGCGATTCCGGCCGTCCGTCCACGTCGACCAGAACCACACGGCCCGGCATCTCCGACTGGGCTGTGCGCACCAGGCCCCATACAGCCGCTCCGGCCAGGTCCGGGACCGGTGCGGTGGCGTCCCGGGTGACGACGAGCAGCCGTGAACCAGCCGCCTGCGGATTGGCCTGCCAGGTCCGGAGTGCTTCCAGGACTCTGGCGGTCAGTTGGTGGGTTGCGGCGACGGGGTCGGGGGTCGCGGCGGGGGTGACTGCCGTGAGCACCACGACGTCGGGCGCGGGGGGCTTCCCGGCCGACGGAAGATGCGCGTTCCCTGCCGACGGAACGTACGCGGCGAGTCGCAACTCGTCCGGCCCCAGCACCGTCCAGGCCCCGCCACCGAAGTCGGCAGGCGGGTTGGCGACCGGGGCCGGGTCCGGGGCAACCGGGACGACCGGCGTCCAGTCGGGCCGCAGCAACGCGCGCCGCACCACGTCGTCCGGCGAATCCAACTGGCCGCCGGGCAGTTCTCGGGTGACCAGTGACTCGACTCCGGCCACCGGCCGCCCCGCCATGTCGGCGAGGGTCACCGTGACGGCCCCCGGCCCCGTCGGCGTCAGCCGCACCCGTACCTCGGACGCCCCATCGGCGTACAGCTGCACACCACTCCACGCGAACGGCAGCCGCACGGAACCCGAGCCGGGCTCGGAGTCGAACCCAGCCTCTGAGCCGGGCCCGGCGAGCAGCATGCTGTGCACCGCCGCGTCCAGCAGAGCCGGATGAATGCCGAAGCGGGCGGCGTCCGGGTCCTGTTCCTCGGGGAGACGGACCTCCGCGAAGAGCTCCGCTCCCCGCCGCCACACGGCACGGACGCCCTGGAACGCCGGTCCGTAGCCGAGGTCACCGTCCGCCAACGCCTCGTACGCGTCGGCGAGTTGCACTTCCACGGCGCCTTCAGGAGGCCACACCTTCAGGTCGCTCTCCGACGGGTCCGCCGTCGCCGAAGGCGCCCCGCTCAGCGACCCTGTGACATGCCGGGTCCAGCCCTCTTCCGGGCCCTCCGCCCCGTCCGGCTCACCCGGCTCCTCCAGCTCGTCCGGCCGCGAGTAGACGTCGACGGAACGCCGCCCGGAGTCGCCCAACGGCCCTACCACCACCTGGACTTGCACCCCCGCACCGCCGGACAGCACGAGCGGCGCAACGACCACGAGTTCGTCGAGGCGGGCGCAGCCGACCTCGTCGCCGGCGCGGACGGCCATCTCCACGAAAGCCGTCGCGGGGACGAGGACCCGCCCCGCGACCACGTGGTCGCCGAGCCAGGGCTGCGCGACCGTCGAGAGCCGCCCGGACAGTACCGTCCGGTCCGTGTCCGGCACCGTGAACGCCGGGCCGAGCAGCGGATGCCCGTGCGCGTCGGCCCGGGCCCCAACAGCCGAACCGGCCCCCGCACCCGCACCCGCACCCGCACGGGGAGCGTCCAGCCAGTACCTCCGGCGCTGGAAGGCGTACGTCGGCAGATCGACCCGCCGCGCCCCCGAATCGGCGAACACGGCGGCCCAGTCGACGCCCGCACCGCGCACATGCAGCCGGGCCACGGCCGACAGCAGCGACTCGGTTTCCCGCAAGCCGGACTCGACCGACAACTGCCCCACCGCCGCGGCGAATTCGGCACCGCCGCCGATGCCGGGACGCGACAGCACACCCTCGGCCGCCGCGGTGAGCACGGGCCCGGGACCGACCTCCAGGAAGGCCCCGACGTCCTCGTTCTCGCCGAGCCACCGCACGGCATCCGCGAACCGCACCGGCAGACGGGCGTGCCGTACCCAGTACTCGGCCGAGCAGAGCTCTCCGGCCTCGACGTCAACCGGCCGCCCCGACACCGTGGACACCACCGGAATCCGCGGCAGCCGGTATGTCAACTCCTCGGCCACGCGCCGGAATTCGTCGAGCATCGGCTCCACCAGCGGCGAATGGAAGGCATGGCTCACCCGCAGCCGTACGGTCCTTTGCCCACGCTCCGCGAACACGTCGGCGACGGCGAGCACGGCGTCGCGTACGCCGGAGATCACCACGGAACGCGGCCCGTTCACGGAGGCGATCGCGACCCGGTCCGTGAGACCGAGATCGGTCAGTACGGCGCCGACCTCGTCCTCGGCCGCGTACAACGCGACCATCGCCCCGCCCTCCGGCAGCGCCTGCATCAGGCGGCCTCGGGCGGCGACCAGGGCGGCGGCGTCGGACAGGTCCAGCACCCCGGCGACATGCGCCGCGGCCAGCTCGCCGACGGAGTGTCCGGCCAGGAAGTCGGGCCGTACGCCCCAGGATTCCAACAGCCGGAACAGCGCCACCTCGAAGGCGAACAGAGCGGCCTGGGTGAAGTCCGTACGGTCGAGCAGCGCGGCGTCCGGTGAACCGTCCTGCGCGAACACCACCGTGCGCAGCGGACGTTCGAGCCGTCCGTCGAGTGCCTTGCACACCAAGTCGAAGGCGGTCGCGAACGCGGGGAAGGCCTCGGCCAACTCCCGTCCCATGCCGACGCGTTGGGCACCCTGTCCGGTGAACAGGAACGCGGTGCGGATGCCGGGGTCGGCGATGCCCTGGGCGATTCCGGGGGCGCGTTCACCCTCCGCGAGGGCCCGGAGTCCTGCCAACTCCCCCTCACCCGGGGCGATGGCGGCGCGATGCGTCAGCGCCGACCTCGACACGGCGAGCGCGAGGGCTATGTCGGCCGAGTCTGCGGGGGTGAGCGCGGCGGGCCTGGCGGTCAACTCGGCTGCCAGTCGCCGTGCTTGGCCGCGCAGGGCATGCTCGTCGGCTCCGGAAAGCAGCCAGGGCAGCCGGGTCAGCCGAGGCAGTGGCGTCGTACCGGCCGTGTCCGCCGCGTCGGCCCTGTCCGCCGTGCCGCCCGCCTCAGCGTGCTCAGCCGACTCAGCATGCTCGGCGGCCTCAGCGCGCTCGGCCGTTCGGGCAGGCTGCCGTCGGTCTGTGGGCGGCGCGAGCGGCGCCTCCCGGACCGCCAACGCCAACTCATGCACCGCCGACGCCACTTCCCGGACCGCCGGCGCCTCTTCCAGGATGACGTGGGCGTTGGTCCCGCCGATCCCGAACGCCGACACGCCTGCCCGGCGTGGCCGGTCGGGCGACGACGGCCAGGGCCGGGCCGCGGTCAACAGCTCCACCCGGCCCGAGGCCCAGTCGACGTGCGGGGACGGCGTCTCGGCGTGCAGTGTCGCGGGCAGCTCCGCGTGCCGCATGGCCTGCACCATCTTGATGACTCCGGCGACCCCGGCGGCGGCCTGGGTGTGCCCGAGGTTGGACTTGACCGAGCCCAGCCAGAGCGGCGGTTGCTCCGGGGCGCGCTGCTGTCCGTACGTGGCCAGCAGCGCGCCCGCCTCGATCGGATCGCCGAGTCTGGTGCCGGTGCCGTGCCCCTCCACCGCGTCGACGTCGCTCCCCCGGAGCCCGGCGTCGGCGAGGGCGCGGCCGATGAGCTGCCGCTGAGCCTGGCCGTTGGGTGCGGTGAGCCCGTTGGACGCCCCGTCGGAGTTGACGGCGGAACCCCGCAGCACGGCCAGCACCGGATGTCCGTTGCGCCGCGCGTCGGACAGCCGCTCCAGCAGGACGAGCCCGACGCCCTCGCCCCAGCCGGTGCCGTCCGCCGACGAGGAGAACGACTTGCAGCGGCCGTCCGGCGACAGCCCGCGCTGCCTGCTGAACATGGTGAACGACCTCGGTGTCGCCATCACCGTGACACCGCCCGCCAGGGCCATCGAGCACTCGCCGGAGCGCAGCGCACGCGCCGCCCAGTGCAGCGACACCAACGAGGCCGAGCACGCGGTGTCGAGGGTGATCGCCGGGCCGCGCAGCCCGTACGTGTAGGCGATCCGCCCGGAGGCGACGCTGCCGGCCGAGCCCAGGCCGAGGTGCGCCTCCAACTCGTGGGGCTCGGTGCCGAATCGGTCGGCGTAGTCGGCGTACATCACTCCGACGAACACGCCGGTGTCGCTGTCGCGCAGGGAGGCCGGGTCGATCCCGGCGCGCTCCCAGACCTCCCACGAGGTCTCAAGGAGCAGTCGTTGCTGCGGGTCCATGGCCAGCGCCTCGCGCGGCGAGATCCCGAACAGGCCCGCGTCGAACTCGGCGGCCCGGTGCAGGAATCCGCCGCTGCGCGCGTACGACGTCCCGAGGCGGTCCGGATCGGGGTCGTACAGGGCGGCCAGGTCCCAGCCACGGTCGGCGGGGAACTCCGAGACGGCGTCCCTGCCTTCGGAGACCAACCGCCACAGGTCCTCCGGCGACTCGACGTCACCGGGGTAGCGGCAGCCCATGGCGACGACGACCACCGGGTCGTCGTCTTCGCCCGGGTCGGCCGCTGGGCTTTCGGCACCCGCTGTCCCCGGGGCGAAGAGGGCGGTCCGCAAGTGGCGTGCCACGTCGGCGGGGGTAGGGGAGTCGTAGACGAGCGTGGTCGGCAGCCGCAGCCCGGTCACCGCGCCCAGCCGCTCGATCAGCGTGACGGCGCCCAGGGACGTGAGCCCCAGCTCGATGAAGGGGCGCTCCGCGTCCCGCCGTTCGTACTGCTGCTCGCCGCGGACCTCCGCCGTCACGGAGAGCACGGTCTCGCGCAGCACGCGCTCGCGTTCCTCCGGGGAGAGGGTGGCCAGCCGCTCGCGCAGCGCCGAGGCGCTCAACAGGCCCGGCCTTTCAGGTACTTCATGTACGTCAGGCACTTCGGGCACTTCCGGCACTTCGGGTGCTTCGGGTGCTCCGGGTGCTCCGGGTGCTCCGGGTGCTCCGGGTGCTCCCGCCGCGAAACGGAGGTCGGGTGCGGGCCGCGCCAGCCCCGGCACGACCGCGCGGCGGGCGATCTTGCCGGACGCCGTACGCGGCACGGCGGCGATCTCGTGGATCTCCGCGGGCACCTTGTGGTCGGACAGCAGGGTGCGGCAAGTCCTCAGCACACTGTGAGGGTCGAGCCCACCGGGACCGGGCACGACGAAGGCGACCGGGACCTCGCCGAGGACGTCGTGCGGGGCACCCACGACGACTGCGTCGGCCACTCCGGGGCAGCTGAGCAGGGCCTGTTCGATCTCGGTGGGGTGGATGTTCTCGCCGCCGGTGATGATCAGTTCGCTGACCCGGCCGGTGAGGGCGAGATGGCCGTACTCGACCCGGCGGGCCAGGTCCCCGGTGCGGTACCAGCCGTCCTTGAGCGCGGCAGCGGTCGCCTCGGGCTGGTTGTGGTAGCCGGTCATGAGCCCGGGTCCGCGCACCCACACCTCGCCCTCGTCGCCGTCCGCGACGTCCTGCCCGGAGCGGGGATCGACGAGCCGTACGTGCATGCCCGGCGCCGGAAGCCCGCACGAGCCGTCGACCCTGGGCCCGTCCGGCCGGTTCACGGCGATCATCCCGCACGTCTCGGTGCTGCCGTACGCGTCCAACAGGGGCGCCCCGAGCACCTCCTCGACGGCCCGGGCGAGCGACGGCGGACTCGGCGCGCCCGCGACGACACAGTGCCGCAGCCCGGTGCGCGAGCCCCTGGCGGTCTCCCCGGCCGCCGAGACCAGCCGGTGGTAGGTCGCGGGGACACCGGCCATCAACGTGAACGGACCACCGGGCCCCTCGTGCGCCTCGTGCGCCTCGTGCGCCTCGTCGAGTACGCGCAACAGCCCACCGGGCGGCAGGAGTTCCCCGGTGATGTGGGCGCTCGCACCGGTGGCGACGACGCCCAGCACAGCGAGCGAGTGCCCGAAGCTGTGGAACAGCGGGAGCGGCCACAGCAGCCGGTCCCCGGGCGAGAGCCCGAAGATCGGCGCGTAGCAGGCCTGCGCCGACCAGAGCGCGGTGCGCTGCGTGGACACAACGCCCTTGGGCCGGTGGGTGGTTCCGGAGGTGTAGAGCAGCCACGCCGGCTCGTCGAGTCCGAGATCGTCCCGCGCCGGCCGGGCGCCCTCGTCCGCAACCGCCGTATCGAGGAGTACGGTCCCGTCGGGGGCCTCCGAGGGCACCGGCCCCGCACCGGTGATCAGCACCCGGAGACGGCCGAACTCCGCGCCCAGCCGCGCCAGTTGGCCAAGGTGCGCCCGATCCGTGACGATCACCGAGGCGCCACTGTCCGCCAGCAGGTGCGCGAGTTCCGCGTCGGAGGAGCGGGGGTTCAGCAGGACACCGACCCCGCTCGCCCGCGTCACGGCGAGACAACTCTCCACCAGCTCGACGCAGTTGCCCAGCAGCACCGCGACCCGGTCGCCCCGGCGGAGCCCCGCCCCCGCCAGGTGACCGGCCAACTTCCCTGTGCGCCGCTCCAGTTCCCCGTACGTCACACCACGCGCGGAGTCCGAGAACGCGACCCGGTCACCCGCCCTCGCGGCATGCCGCTTCAGCAACTCCGGCAGCGGCCGGATCAGTTCGTCGTCGTGCACCATGCCCCACCCCGTACGGTCCCCGAGCCGTTCTCCCCTGCTGAGGCGAGCCTACGTCTCACCGAACACAAGATCGAAAGAATCGGGGCCCGGACGGCGGGCGTGTCGCCGTTCCTCGGAGAAGTCCCTGCCGTACTTCCCGGAGGGAACCTCCCGCCCAACTACCCGGAGAACTCCCCCGCCGTGGGCCGCCGCGACGCCGCCATCGCCGAGTCGACGTCGGTGAGCGGACGCAGCCGGTACGTGTAGGAGTAGTCCCGGTCGGCGAAGAGCTTGTACTCGTCGTGCGTGTGCGCGCCCCAGCTGTTGTCGCCGCCCACCCCCATCTGCCGGTGGTTCAGGCGGAGTACGACCTCGTCCCGCGGGGACAGCTGGTAGTCGTGGCGCGTGCCGACCGACAGGTCCTCGGGTGTGAAGTGCGAGGCGTTGACCTCAAGGAGCGGTTCGCCGGAGACGAGCAGCCCGGCGCCACCACGGTCGGTCAGCGCCGCCCAGCGGACGTCGGTCTTGTTGCCGTTCTCCTGCGGGCGGATGTACGCCGTCCACTGCCCGGAGACGGTCCCGGAGTAAAGGCCCACGTCGGTGCCCGTGTTGCGGTCCCAGTGGTTCTCCTCGGGGCCCCGGCCGTAGTAGTGCAGGCGCTCCAGCCGCCCCGGCAGGAACAGCAGGGTGCCCACCTCCGGGATGTACGGCAGGTTCGCCGCACCCGGGTGCAGGGTGTTGTCGACCTTGATCTCGCCGTTGCCGAAGACCGTGTACGTGGTGGTGTACGTCGATTCGGTGGTCGTGGGCAGGGTCCCCGCGACCTTGATCTCGACGGCCCGGTCACGCAGGGTGCGCACGCTGACGTCCGTCACCTTCCGCAGGGTCCCCGCGTCGCGCCAGGTCTGGTTGCGGACGTGCTGGCCGTTGCCCCTGTCGTTGTCGATCGGTGCCCGCCAGAAGTTCGGCACGGGCCCGGACGTGATCAGCCGGGTGCCGCGGGCCTCGTACGACGTGATGACGCCCGTGCGCTTGTCGACGGTGACGGAGAAGCCCTTGCCCTTCACCGTGATGGACCGTTCGCCGTTCTGGTGACTCAGGGCGGGCACGCGCTCCAGCGGAGCGGGCCGCACCGGCGGGCTGCCGGCGTCGACCGGGAGCTGCTTCTTGGCCACCTCGAAGCCGGCCTTCGCCCACTTCGTGCGTTCCTTGGTGGTGAAGGACAGCTGCAGGAAGTACTCCGCGCCGGGCGCCGGGTCGGCCGGCAGCCTGAAGGGCACGGTGATGTCCTTGCTGCTGAGCGGCGGGACGTCCAGCTGGGCGCGGCTGAGCTTTCCGCGCCGTACGACCTCGCCGTCTTCGACCAGGGTCCAACTCCCGTCGAATTCACGGAGGTTGGTGAACAGGTACTCGTTGGTGAGGGTGACCGCGGCTCCGGCGGTTCCGGCGGCGAGGGATTTGCCGGACGCCGGTGCGGTGTTGATCGCCTGGTAGACCTGCTTGACCTCCGCGGCCTTGCCGGTGTGTCCGCGGTCGGCGGTGACGATGCCGTCCGCGACGAAGGCCCCGTCGTTGGGGTGGTCGCCCCAGTCGCCGCCGTACGCGAAGAACGTGCGCTCCTTCGGCCGCTTCTCGGTGACCTTGACGGTGGCCGCGTCGAACCAGAACCGCACCCCGTCGTCTCCGGGTCCACGCCCGTCCGACGCGAGCTCGGTCGCGGAGAGGGCGCGGGCGTACACGCGCGCCCGCCGGATGGTGCCGCTGAACTCCCGGGTCGGGTTGTCGACATCGGTGGCGAGCGACAGTGGTGCGGTGTTGTTGGCGGGCCGCCGGGTGGTGGTCCTGGTGGCCTTTGCCGCGCCGTCGACGTAGAGGGTCAGCGTGCCCGCGTCAGCGTCGAAGACGCCCGCGACGTGGTGCTCCTTGCCGGTCCAGTCGTCCGGCAGCGCCCAGCTCGCGGTGATCCACTGGCCGCCGCCGTGGATGAAGAACTCCAGGGTCCTGTCCGACTGCTTCAGGGCGTACTGGGTGTCGCCCTTGGCGATGAGCGGCTGGTGGTAGCCGGTCACGGACGGCGTGACCCAGGCTTCCAACGTCAGCGAGCCGGTGATGTCAAGGCCGGTGTCACGGGCGAAGACCGTACTGCCGGACAGGCCCTTTCCGCGGTCGAAGGTCGCGCTGCCCGCCTGGATCTCGCCGCGCACCCTGCCGGGCCCGGCCTCGGTGAACAGCACGCGCCTCTGGGTCGGCCAGGTCAGTGACTGGTCGACGAAGTCCCAGATCCAGCCGCCCTGAAGGACGTCGTGGCGGCGGATGAGGTCCCAGTACTTCTGGAAGTTGCCCGTCGAGTTCCCCATCGAGTGGGAGTACTCGATCATGACGTACGGGCGGGTGTCGGCGGTGTCCTTCGCCCGCTGCTCGACGCGCGCGGGGCTGTCGTACATCTCCGAGCGGATGTCGCTGATCCCCGGGCGGTCGTCGCCCTCGTACTGGATGACACGTGTCGGATCGTAGGAGCGGATCCAGTCGTGCATGGCGACGAACGTGCTGCCGCCGCCCGCCTCGTTGCCGAGCGACCAGATGACGACGGAGGCGTGGTTCTTGTCGCGGTGGACCATGTTCTGGGCGCGGGACACACAGGCCCTGCTCCAGTCGGCGTGGTTGCCCGGGTACTCGCCGCGGATGCCATGGGTTTCGAGGTTGGTCTCGTCCACGAGGTACAGGCCGTACTCGTCGGCGAGTTCGTACCAGAGCGTGTTGTTCGGGTAGTGCGAGGTGCGGACCGTGTTGATGTTCAGCCGCTTGACGATCTCCATGTCCCTGACCAGGTCCGCCCTGGTGAGCGCGGTGCCGCGGTCGGGGTGCATCTCGTGCCGGTTGGTGCCCCGGAAGGAGACGGGTCTGCCGTTGATGCGCATCAGCCCGCCCTTGAGCGCGAACTCGCGCAGGCCGACCCGGTGCGAGAGCGTCTCGACGACCTTGCCCGCCGGGTCGCGCAGCCGCAGCACGGCCGTGTAGAGGTACGGGTCCTCGGCCGACCACAGCTTCGGCGCTGGCACGGCCCTGGCGGCCTGTACGGTCACGTCCTCACCGGCCGGGGCCGAGCCGAGGTCGACGGCCAGCTGCAGCGGACGGGGCCAGACGGCGTGCCCGCGCGCGTCATAGAGCTGCGTCTCGACGGAATACCGCCCGCTGCCGTCGGCCCCGCCCTTGCCCTTGCCGTTGTCCTTGCCGTTGTCCTTGCCGTCTCCGTAGGCGCGCACACTCGCGCTGACCGACAACTCGGCGGCCTTGTAGTCGTCGTTCAGCGGGGTGTCCAGCTTGAAGTCGCGCAGGTGCACGGCCGGCGTGGAGTACAGGTGGACCGAGCGGAAGATGCCGCTCAGCCGGATCATGTCCTGGTCCTCCAGCCAGTCGCCGTCGGAGTAGCGGTACACCTCCACCGCGATCTGGTTGGTGCCGGGCTTGAGGTGCGGGGTGATGTCGTACTCGGCGGGGACGTAGGAGTCCTCGCTGTAGCCCACCAACTCGCCGTTGATCCACACGTAGTGGGCGGACTTCACGCCCTCGAAGTGCAGGAACGTCCGCCGCCCCGCCCAGCCCTCGGGAACGGTGAAGGTGCGCCGGTACTGGCCCACGGGGTTGTAACGGGTCGGGGCGGCCGGCGGCTGCGGCTCCTCGCCCAGGCCGTTGGGACCCCAGTAGGGATACGTGATGTTGATGTAGATCGGGAAGTCGTAGCCGTGCACCTGCCAGGCGGAGGGGACCGGGATGGTGTCCCAGGAGCTGTCGTCGACGTCCGTGCGGTGGAAGTCGGTGTCCCGGTCGTCGGGGCGGTCGGCGTAGGCGAACTTCCACTTACCGTCGAGGCTCATCCGGTACGGCGAGCGCGTACGGTCGCCGGCCAGCGCCTGTCCGACGTCCGCGTACGGGGTGAGTGTGGTGTGGGGCGGCTCGGTCCCCACCCGGAAGACGTCGATGGCGCCGTTCCACTCCGGTGTGCCGGCTGCGGCCCCGGGCCTTTCGGCGGCATGCGTCGGGGCTGACGACGCGGGCAGGGCGAGCACACCGAGGACGGCGGCCCCTCCCTCAAGCAGTCGGCGGCGGCTGACTGGGGGCATCTGGGCGTGCGGGTGCGGCATGACTGTGGCCTTCCTCGGTACGACATGTGGGGTGCGCGAACTGAGGGAGCGTCAGCTCTGTCGAGCTGGCCGAAGCGACTGACAGACGGAAGTTGATGTCAGGACAGAATGCGACCGCTGAGGACAAAGACACGTACTGAGCCACAGAAAACCCTAAGACCCGAACACAATCGGAGCAATGACCCTGTCGGACTTTGTGTGATCGTGAGGGCCGGCGGGTCCGCCGGTCAGCGGGCCTGCGCCGCGAACGCCTCGTACGCCCGCTCGTCGAAGAGGACGAACCGGGCCTCGGTGACCGCCGTCTCGGTGTCCCGTACGGTCCCGACCGCGATGCGGGCGGCATCGTCCATCGGCCATCCGTAGATTCCGGCGGAGACGGCCGGGAACGCGACGGTCCGCGCGCCCAGTTCGTCGGCGACCCGCAGCGACTCCCGGTAGCAGGAGGCCAGCAGCTCCGAGCGGTCCTCGCTCCGGCTGAAGACGGGGCCGACCGTGTGGATCACCCAGCGCGCGTCCAGCTTGCCCGCGGTTGTGGCGACGGCCTGGCCCGTACGCAGGCCCTTGCCGTAGTGCGAGGCACGGAGCTTGCGGCACTCCGCCAGGATCTCGGGGCCGCCGCGCCGGTGGATGGCGCCGTCCACGCCTCCGCCGCCCAGCAGGGAGGAGTTCGCGGCGTTGACGATCGCGTCCACGCTCTGCCGGGTGATGTCGCCCTGGACGAACTCGATGGCGGTCATGACTGGCGCAGTCTCCTCCACACGGCCTTGGCCGCGTTGTGCCCCGACATGCCGTGCACGCCCGCGCCGGGCGGGGTGGCCGAGGAGCAGATGAACACCGCCGGGTGCGGGGTGCTGTACGGGAACAGGGACAGCTTGGGGCGCAGCATCAGCTGGAGGCCGGAGGCCGCACCGCAGGCGATGTCGCCGCCCACGTAGTTGGCGTTGCGCGCGGCGAGTTCGGGCGGGCCAGCCGTGGCGCGGGCGAGGACGCGGTCCCGGAAGCCGGGCGCGAACCGCTCCAGCTGGCGCTCCATCGTGTCCGTCAGGTCACCGGTCCAGCCGTTCGGCACGTGCCCGTACGCCCAGAACACGTGCTTTCCGGCCGGTGCCCTGGACGGGTCGACGACGCTCGGCTGCACGGTGATCAGGAACGGCGCGTCCGGGGCGCGGCCCTCCCGGGAGGCCGCGCGCAGGGCGGTGCCGATCTCCTTGCTGCTCGCGCCGATCTGGACCGTGCCGGCGGCGCGGGCTTCCTTCGCGGTCCACGGCACCGGTCCGTCGAGGGCGTAGTCGACCTTGAAGACGCCCGCCCCGTACCGGAACCGCTCGTAGTACCGCCCGAAGCCCGCGATACGGGCCAGCGCGGTGGGCGAGGTGTCGAAGATGTACGCGCGCGCGGGCGGCAGGTCGTCGAGACGCTTGACCTCGTAGTCGGTGTGCACCGTGCCGCCGAGATCCTTCAGGTACGCGGTCAGCGCGTCGGAGATCGACTGGGAGCCGCCGCGGGCGACGGGCCAGCCCCGGGCGTGGGCGGCCAGCGCGAAGACGAGGCCGACTGCGCCGGTGGCGATGCCGCCCAGCGGGGCCATGACGTGCGCGACCAGTCCGGCGAACAGGGCCCTGGCCCGGTCGTCACGGAACCGGCGCATCATCCATGTCGAGGGTGGCAGCCCGGCCAGGCCGAACCGGGCGAGGGTGACCGGATCGCGCGGCAGCGCGGTGAGCGGCAGGGACATGAAGTCCCGCGCCAGGGTGTCCCAGGTGTGCGTGAACGGCTCGACGAGTCTGCGGTACGTGCCCGCGTCACGCGGTCCGAACGAGGCGGCCGTCTCCGCCACGGAACGCGACAGTACGGCCGCCGTGCCGTCCAGGAAGGGGTGCGCCATGGGCAGTTCGGGCTGCAGCCACTCCAGGCCGTACCTCGCCAGCGGCATCGCGCGGAACGCGGGCGAGTTGATGCCCAGGGGATGCGCGGCGGAGCACGGGTCGTGCCGGAAGCCGGGCAGGGTCAGCTCCTCGGTGCGGGCGCCTCCCCCGACCGTGTCGCGCGCTTCGAAGACGGCCACGGAATAGCCGCGCCGGGCCAGCTCCACGGCAGCCGTCAGTCCGTTCGGCCCCGCACCCACCACGACGGCATCGAGCATCGACGGCACCTTCGGACTCCTTTGTCAGCCGACGGCCACTGGGGATCAGGATATGCCGGACCTCCGACAGCCCCGTCTCGGCCCGTCGCGACCCGCCTCAGCCCCGGGCCGTCACGGGTCAGGCGCCGCCCGACAGCAGTCCGAGGACCCGGCGGGCCGTGGCCGCGTCCCGTGCCGCCGTGAACGGGAGCGCGTTGCCGCCGGTTATGCGGAAGGGCTCCCCCGCGAGCGTCAGGTGCGCGCCGCCCGCCTCCTCGACGAGCAGGAGGCCCGCCGCGTGGTCCCAGGCGGCCTCCCAGGAGAACGCAGTCGCGTCCAACTCACCCCGGGCGATGGCGAGGTACTCAAGTCCGGCCGAGCCGCACGCGCGCGGGCTGACGCCATCCGTCCAGAGGCCGAGGAGCGCGCGCTTCTGGTCGTCCGTCGTGTAGTCCGGGTGGGACGTGGCCACTTCGAGGTCACGGCCGGGGGCGGGCGAACCGGCGTGGAGGGGTTCGCCGTCGAGGAGGGCGCCCCTGCCCCGGACGGCGACGGCGAGTTGGTCGCGGGCCGGTGCGTACGTCCAGGACGCCAGCAGGACTCCGCGGTGGGCGAGCGCGACCAGGGTGCAGAAGCCGGGGTCGCCGTGGACGAACTGGCGGGTGCCGTCCACCGGGTCGACGATCCAGACCGGCGCCTCGCCCTTGATCGCCTCGTACGTCGCGGGGTTGGCGTGGACCGCCTCCTCGCCCACGACGACCGAGCCGGGCAGCAGCTTGACCAGCGCCTCGGTGAGGAACTCCTCGGCCTTGCGGTCGGCGTCCGTGACCAGGTCGTGCGGGCCGCTCTTCTCGTCTATCTCGTGCGCGGCGAGCTGCCGGAAGCGCGGCATGATCTCCGTGGCAGCCGCCGTACGGACCGCCTCTTCTACGTCGTCGGTGCGGTGTGCGAGAAACTCGTCGATGGTTTCGATGTCCTGGATCATGCCTCCATGAGAGCACGCGCCACTGACAATCCACACCCGGCCGGTGTATCCCGGGTGGAATCACCATGAACAACGGGTGTTACGAGATCAGCGCCACGTGAGTCGCGCCGGAACCGGGACCGGCCTCAGCGTCCGACCGCGTACCCCTGCATCCCCCGCGGGTTCGCCGCCGCCGACAGCACCCCGGTCCGCGGGTCCCGCGCCACCGCGCACAGCCGGCCCTCGGACCAGGCGTCGCCGACCTCGACGTCGTGGCCGCGGCGGCACAGCTCCTCCACCATCTCCCGGTCGGCGCGGGACTCGACGGTGACGCTGCCGGGACGCATTCCGCGCGGGTAGAACGAGCCGGGGAAGCTGTCGTTGTGCCAGTTCGGGGCGTCGATGGCGCCCTGGAGGTCCAGGCCGCCGCGTACCTCCGCGCGCAGGGCGACGGCCAGGAAGAAGTGCAGCTGCCACTGGTCCTGCTGGTCGCCGCCGGGCGT
>NZ_LIQZ01000200.1 GCF_001418655.1 Streptomyces phaeochromogenes
CCCGTCGACTACGTCGGTTCCGGGCCGCCCACCTACGACGCCGAGCCGACCGCGTTGCCGCCCGCCGACGTGGACGAGCTCGACGATCTCGTGGCGGACACCGTGCTGGACGGGGCGGCGTACGGGACGTCCACGTTGCGGGCCGTGTCCGTGCGGGGGGACTCGGCGCGCTATCGGGGTGAGCCGCGCAGGGACTCCCTGCTCACCGCCCGCTTCGGGGTCGGGGACGGTGCCCTCGTGCTGGTCGCGATGGCGACCGGGGCCCGCGCCACCCCGGGCGCGCACCGGGCCGCCGCCGAGGCGTGCCAGTGGATCGGGCGGGCCGTCGGCCGCAGCCACGCACGGCTGGTCGAGGACATCAGGGCCGCCCGGCGCGGCGACCTCAAGTCGGGGCTGCACAGGCTCACCGACCGCAGCCTCGGCAAACTGCGGGCCAGCGCCGCAGAGCAGGGCATCGAACCGGAGGAGTACACCGCGAGCCTGCGCTGCCTCCTGCTCCCCGCCGACCCCGAGTGCCGCACGCGCGTCTTCTTCGGCGTCGGAGCGGGCGGTCTTTTCCGGCTGCGCGACGGCGAGTGGCAGGACATCGAGCCGCACGTCGCCGACACCGCGGGCGAGGCCGTCGTAGGCTTCGGATCGCTGCCGCACGAGACCCCCGACGGCGACCGGCTCACCATGGACCTGGGCATCACCACACCCCCGAGCCCGTACGAACCGGCCCCCGAACCGCCGCCCCGCGCCCCGTTCCGCTTCCGTGCCTCAGTCGCCCGCCCGGGCGACACCCTCCTGCTGTGCACCAGTGGCCTCGCCGAACCCCTGCGCGGCGAGCTCGCCCTGGCCGAACACCTCACCTCCCGCTGGTCGGACGGCGATCCGCCAGGCCTCGCGGCGTTCCTCGCGGACACCCTGGTACGGGTCAAGGGGTACGCCGACGACCGGACGGCCGCGGCCGTTTGGGAGGCGTAACCGCGCCCGCTGTGAATTCATGGGACATGAAAGGGCACCTGTGACAGCGGAAGTCGGCCGAAGGCAGGACGTCGGCTGAAGACAGCCAAAGGGGCGCGTGACTCATGGCCAAGCAGAACGTCGCCGAGCAGTTCGTCGACATCCTCGTCCGTGCGGGCGTGAAACGCCTGTACGGAGTCGTGGGCGACAGCCTCAACCCGGTGGTCGACGCCATCCGGCGCAACTCGGCCATCGACTGGATCCACGTCCGCCACGAGGAGACGGCTGCCTTCGCGGCGGGAGCGGAGGCCCAGATCACGGGCCGGCTCGCTGCCTGCGCCGGCTCCTGCGGGCCGGGCAACCTCCACCTCATCAACGGCCTCTACGACGCCCACCGCTCCATGGCCCCGGTCCTCGCCCTCGCCTCGCACATCCCCTCCAGCGAGATCGGCCTCGGGTTCTTCCAGGAGACCCATCCCGACCAGCTGTTCCGCGAGTGCAGCCACTACAGCGAGATGATCTCCAACCCGAAGCAGATGCCCCGGCTGCTCCAGACCGCCATCCAGCACGCGGTCGGACAGAGCGGCGTGAGCGTCGTGACACTGCCGGGCGACATCGCCGACCAGCCCGCCCCCGACAAGCCCGTCGAGACCGCCCTCGTCACCTCCCGCCCCAGCGTCCGCCCCGGCGACACCGAGATCGACAAGCTCGCCGCGATGATCGACGAGGCCGACAAGGTCACCCTCTTCTGCGGCAGCGGCACCGCCGGCGCGCACGCCGAGGTCATGCAGTTCGCCGAGAAGATCAAGTCCCCGGTGGGGCACGCCCTGCGCGGCAAGGAATGGATCCAGTACGACAACCCGTACGACGTCGGCATGAGCGGACTCCTCGGGTACGGCGCCGCCTACGAGGCCACCCACGAGTGCGACCTGCTGATCCTGCTCGGGACGGACTTCCCGTACAACGCCTTCCTGCCTGACGACGTCAAGATCGCGCAGGTCGACGTACGGCCCGAACGCCTGGGCCGGCGCTCGAAGTTGGACCTCGCGGTCTGGGGCGACGTGAAGGAGACCCTGCGCTGTCTCACCCCGAAGGTGAGCCCCAAGAGCAACCGCCGCTTCCTCGACAAGATGCTGAAGAAGCACGCCGACGCGCTCGAAGGCGTCGTGAAGGCGTACACGCGCAAGGTCGAGAAGCACGTCCCGATCCACCCCGAGTACGTCGCCTCCGTGCTCGACGAACTCGCCGACGAGGACGCCGTGTTCACCGTCGACACCGGCATGTGCAACGTATGGGCGGCCCGCTACATCACCCCCAACGGCCGCCGCCGCATCATCGGTTCCTTCTCGCACGGCTCGATGGCGAACGCGCTGCCGCAGGCCATCGGCGCGCAGTTCACCGACCGGGAGCGCCAGGTCGTCTCGATGTCCGGCGACGGCGGATTCTCCATGCTGATGGGCGACTTCCTCACCCTCGTCCAGTACGACCTGCCGGTGAAGGTCGTCCTCTTCAACAACTCCTCCCTGGGCATGGTCGAGTTGGAGATGCTGGTCGCCGGACTTCCTTCGTACGGGACCTCCAACAAGAACCCCGACTTCGCCGCCGTCGCGCGCGCCTGCGGTGCCTACGGCGTACGCGTCGAGAAGCCCAAGCAGCTCGCGGGCGCGCTGAAGGACGCCTTCAGGCACAAGGGTCCGGCGCTCGTCGACATCGTCACCGACCCCAACGCCCTGTCGATCCCGCCGAAGATCAGCGCGGAGATGGTGACCGGGTTCGCGCTGTCGGCGTCGAAGATGGTGCTGGACGGGGGAGTCGGCCGGATGGTGCAGATGGCCCGCTCCAACCTGCGCAACGTGCCGCGGCCGTAAGCCCCTTCCTCGGGGCGTCGGCGCTCAGTCGGTGCGGGGGACCCACTGGCGGTCCGAACCGACCGAGCCGTACCAGTAGCGCGGGAGCCCCTTGACGCCGCTGGTGTGGAACGGCTTGCCGTGATCGTCGATACGGATCGTGCCGGTGCGTCCCTGGGACGACCAGTCGAGCTCCAGGTACCAGCGGCAGTCGCAGGAATCCGTCCGCGCGTTGACGAGCAGCACCTCCGGGTCCTCGGCGGACACCCGGTAGGGCATACGCATCGCGGGGATCGCCCCGTCGACGTCACCGCCCGGGACCGAACGTGCGATGGGCCGGTCCTTGTCCAGGTCGACGGCGAAGGAGCGCGGGGTGATCGCACCTCCGCAGCCCTCGTCCATGGAGTAGCCGGCACCCCGCAGTTCGGTCGAGCGCCCGACGACCCGTACCCGGAGGGCCTCCAGGACGACGGCGGTGGACGACTTTCCCTGTACCGAGATCTTCACGATCGTCTCGCGCCCGTGCACCGCGTTCTGCGTGGCCGCCCACCGTGCGGCGTCCTGCGTGATCGGCGGCGGCGGGACCTGTTCCGGCTTCTTGTCGACGACGTACTCGTGGCCGCAGTCGAACGTCCAGCCGTGCGAGTTCGCGGTCCAGGTCAGCGGGAGGCCGGTGGTGCCGGAACCGTTCGGCCGGCCGGCGTTCCCCGACGGCTCGCCGTCCTTGCCGGGGGGTGTGGACGCCTTTCCCTTGCCGCTCGGCGACGGCGAGGACGACGACGGTCCGGAATCCTTGGGCGACGGGCTCGTGGACCGGCGGTCACGTGGGTCGCCGGCGTCCGCCGTCGAGGTCGGGCCCTCGCTCGGGCCGACGTTCCGGGAGGCGTCGTCGGACCGACGGTCGTCCGACAGCGCGGACAGGCTGCCCAGAGTGACCAGCAGCACCGTCACCACGGCGGCGGTGACCGCGACCCGCCGCCGGTACCAGGCCCGGCGGGGGCGCGGACCCGAGCCACCGGAGGAACTTGAAACGGTCGGCACGCTCGATACCGGTTCGGCCTCCGCGCCCGCGTCCGAAGACTCCGACTCGCCGCTTTCCTCGGGCCCGTGGCTCCCGTCGGACCCGGTGTCTGCCCCATCGGTGACCGGAGCCGAAGCCGGAGCCGAAGCCGGAGCCGGAGCCGGAGCCGAAGCCGGAGCCGGAGCCGGATCTGAATCCGAATCCGGCGCCGGATCCAGCTCCGACTCCGGACTCTCCGTCGCCCCCGACGTCCGCGGTCTCTGCCGTGCCGCCACCGCCTGGATCCAGAGGCGGTGTAGTTCGAGCCGTTCGGCCGGTGTCGCCCCGCACAGGGCGGCGAACCGCTCCACGGGTGCGAAGTCGAGCGGCACCGCGTCACCGGCGCAGTAGCGGTGCAGCGTCGAGGTGTTCATGTTCACCCGGCGCGCGAGGGCGCCGTAACTGCGGTCAGTGCGCGCCTTCAAGCGCCTCAGCAGTGCCGCGAACTCCTCGACGTCGTCGTCCCGAGTCGACACCGTGCCCCCGTGCTTCTCGTCGTGGCCCCCTGGTCGAAGGGGCGTTTTCCGTCCCGGGAGGGCATCCCAGGCCCTCCATATACCTGCACGTCAGATGGCCTGGGATGGTTCCACCGTCGCGGATACGGCGCTGTCTGTTGCGCAGGCCCCGAGTGACGGCTGATGCTCTTGGTGTCGCACCGACCGCTGCCGGACCGACCACCCGGTGGCAGCCCACGACCAGGACCGGCGTCGACACCCGTGCACACGGATCCTTCCCGTGTGCACCTCACTTCACCGACCAGCGCGGATCAATCATGCACTCATACACAGGGGGACCCATGTCCAAGCGCACCCGAGCGGCCTCGCTCACCACATTCGTCGCCGCGAGCGTCGCTTTCGGTGCGGTGCTCGCCGGCCCGGCCGACGCCACCGGGAAGGACACGAGCGCCTCGAAGCACACCTCCACGAACGCGTCGGCGAAGGTGATGAAGGCGAAGGCGACGAAGGGGAAGGCGAGCGCGTGGCCGAAGTTCCTGTCGGCCTCGCAGTTGCCCCCGCACCCCTCGTCCTCCTGGACGGCGGGCAAGGTCACGGACGGCGTGCCGGACGAGCTCCGCTTCTGCATCCAGGACACTCTGCCGGGCTACGACTCCCGGTACCGCGACTTCCGGACCGACCTCGAGACCAACGCCCAGCAGCTCACCTTCGTCGTCGGCAGCAGCGCCAAGGCCAAGGCCCTGGCCACCCGGCTGAACAAGGACATCCGGGCGTGCACGACACGCATCGAGCAGTCCGACCCGGAGACCGAGGCCGCGCTGAAGGACTACGGCAAGCTGTCGGTCGAGGAGGGCGCCCACGCGTACGGCCTGCACACCGAGACGTCCTGGGGTGCCACGGACATCAACCTGTACTCGGTCGGCAGGGACGGGCGGGCCGTGACCCTCGTGCGCTGGGCGCAGATGGGTGACTTCTCGGACGCGCCGGTGAAGGCGTTCAAGAAGACGACGACCACGGCGGTCAACAAGCTCTACTGACCGCTGCCGGGGGGAAAGTGCTGGAGCCGCCCTCCCGCCACGGGGGTGTGAGAGGGCGGCTCCTCCACGCGAGCGACACCGACCGACAACGAGCGACATCGACCGGCAACGACCAACACCCGGTAGGTAGAGGCGAGGCGAGAACCGGCCGCCGCCGGTGCTCGTGGTTGATCTGCGCACTACAATCCTCGCGACCTCATCGGGGGAGAGCCGTCGTGGAAACGATCATTGTCCAATTACCGGGTCCGTCGTGGGCGGACGGCGAGCACGACCGACGCGAAGGCGGTCCCGGACCCGGACTGCTGAACCTGGGGCCCGGCGACATGGCCGACTTCGGGCGCGGCGGGGCCGGGGCCGCGGACCTGGCGGTCGTCCTGGCCGACCCGGGCGTCTCGCGGCGCGCCGGCCGGCTGGAGGCCGCCGAGGACTACTGGCGGCTGTCCAACTTCAGCCGGACCGCCGGTTATGTGGTGGAGAACCTGGAGGGCGCCGGCGAGTACATCACGGTGGCCCCCGGCCGCCTCGGCGCGCCGGTCCCCTTCGAGTTCTCCCGCGTCGTGCTGCCCGCACTGAACGGAACCGTCGACTTCAAGGTGTTCGCTCCGCAGCACGCCTACCTCGACGAGCGGTCCCTGCCCGGCGCCGGCGACCAGACCGTCAACCCCTTCGCCCTCGACCAGACGTCGAAGTACTTCCTGGTCCTGGTGGCGCTGTGCGAGCCGCGGTTGCGCGAGCCCTCGGACACGACGCTCCCCGGCGCGGGGGAGATCGCGGAACGGCTGCGTCCACTGGACTCCTGCCGCGATCTGTCCCGCTCGGCGGTCAACTACCACATCGACTACCTGTCCTTCGCGAAACTGCGCCTGGACCAGGGAGACATGGAGGGGGAGCAGGGCGGCCGTACCGGTGCCAAGCGCGCCCGGCTGGTGGCGTCCGCGCTCCGGTTCGGCCTCGTACGCGAGGAGCACCTCGCCCTGCTCCCGCGCCGTACGGCGAGCCGCCGCCCCGTACAAGAAGCTCCCGCGTGACACCGTCGTCCAGCGCGGAAGGCTCCCACGGGCCTCCGCCCCTCGAAGAAGGCCCCGCATTGACCCCCCGCACAGGCCCCTCAGCACACCTCCCTGTCGGCTTCCGCATCGACGGCTGGGAGCTCGGCGCACCCATCGGATCCGGCGCCTGGGGCACCGTCCACGAGGCTCGTTCCGTCGCCGACGGCACCCCGGTCGCGGTGAAGGTGCTGCGCACCGACGCCCTGGCTCCGGGACAGCGGGCCGCCCTCGGTGAACTCGTCCAGCGCGAAGTGCGGTTCAGCCGGGAGGCGGACCACCCCAACCTCGTACGGACCCATGCCGTGTGCACCGTAGAGGCGCCGGACCATCCCGATCTGGACGGTGCGATCGCCCTGGTCATGGACCGGGCCGAGCGCAGCCTCCAGGACGTGCTCGACGCCACCGAGGCAGGCCGGCCGGTCCCCGACGCGGATCGCGTTCTGCGTTCGGTGGCCGCCGGTCTCGCGCACATGCACGGCGCCGGATGGGTGCACGGCGATCTGAAACCGGCCAACATCCTGTTGAGTACGGACGGCGATGTGTGGCTCGCCGACTTCGGGGTCGCCGCGGAACTGGAGGGCACCCACGCCCACATGCCGCCGCTCGGCACGCTCGACCATCTGCCGCCCGAGTGGTGGTCGCAGCGCACCGACTCACGGGGCACGGTCGTCCGGACGACCGCCGACATCTGGGCCTTCGGCGTCCTCGCCCACCAGGTGCTCACGGGCGGGCTGCACCCGTTCCCGGGGGCCACGGCCAGGGCCCGCTCCCTCGCCGCCCAGTCCTACGCGCGCGGGACCGCACCGCTGCGACTGGACGCCGACATCGAGGAGAGCAGACGGCGGCTCATCGCCGACTGCCTGTCGCCGGACCACGCCACGCGTCTCCAGTACACCGCCGACGTCCTCAAGGCCCGCGTCGACGAACTCTCCGGCGCGCCCCGCCGTCGCCGGCGGCTGGTGCCGGTCGTCGCGGGCGTTCTGGCGGTCGCCGCCGCCGTGACCGGCGCGCTCCTGCTGCCGGACGACGGCGGTGCCGACGGCAAGGGTGGCTCCGGCGCGTCCGCCACGCCCACGGCCACGGGCAGTCCGGTGGCCGTGGCCGCCGGGGAGATCCCGCCGGACTCCGACGTGCCCAAGGCCCTGCGCCCGGTCATCGTGAAGGCCGCCCACCGCTGTACCGACAAGGAGATCACCCCCATCGTGCTCGCCGCCATGCTCAAGGCGGAGAGCGGATTCGACGCGAAGGCGGCCCGTCCGGCCTCCGAGGAGTTCGGCATCGCGATGTGGACGCCCTCGGTGTTCCGCGCCTGGGCCGTGGACGGGGACGGCGACGGCGACAAGGACCACATGTCGCCGCCTGACGCGATCTCGACGATGAGCCTGTACGTGTGCTGGCTCGACCAGCGTTTCAAGGAGGCCGGGCTGCCGGAGAAGGACCTGGTCAAGCTCGTCGTGGCCGGCTACCGCACGAGTGACCGTACGGTCATCGAGGAGCGCGGTGTCCCGGAGCGCGTACGGCCGCACGTGGACAAGGTGATGCGCTATCTCGCCGACTACGAGCGGTGATTCTCTCGCCGTCTGCGAACGGTGAGCCGGGATCCGGCAAGCGATGGGCCGGGACCCGGCAGGCGACCGGGGCCCGGCTCACTGAATCCCTGACTCACGCCTCGGCTACGATGCCGCGCAGTCCGGCACGTCCGGCAGTCGGTTGTCGGGCGAGCTGATGTAGATGTTGGAGATGTAGCCGCCGTACTGGGGCAGATACGCCCACCAGTCGTTGGTGTACGGCGGCACGCTGACGGTCTGGCCCTGCTTCTGGCAGCCCACCAACACCTCGACCCCGGCGGGCAGTTGGGTAATCGGCGGGTTGGCGGTGGACGGGTCCCGGCGAACGTTCACGTGCTCGCTCCAGGTTCCGTACCACTTGCCCGTCGGCCGTACCCCGCCGGGCACGTTCAGGGAGCGGGTCAGCTGGCCGATGTCGGTGTAGGCCTTGCCGTACGACGTGCCGTCCGGGTGGAGCGTCAGGACCGCCACGATCGTGCGGTCGCCCGCGCCCACGGTGCCGGTGGTGTGCAGCGCCGGGCGGGTGAGGTTCACGGCGTCGGCGGCGCGGCCCTCCGGAGCGGCGGCGGTCCGCGCGCCGGTGGTCGCGCCCGTGGCGGCGGCCGTGTCCGGCGGGCCGCACGTGCCCTTCGGGTACGAGGAGCCCGCCCAGCCCTGCTTCACGGCCCAGGGGCGGTCGAACGCCCCGGCGATGCCGAAGTGCTGGTCGAACTTGTCCGAGGCGCAGCGCGTGGACTGGCGCAGGTTGCCCATGACGAACTCGCGCACGGGGGCCGGTGCCGTGTCCAGGATGTAGCGGTAGATCTTCACGGTGTCGCGGGCCGACAGGGCGGTGTAGCCCCAGTAGCCCTCGTAGCCGGCGGGCGGCGGGGCGGTGTCGGTCAGGCTGAGCTCGCGGACCATCCGGTTGATGATCGCCGAACCGCCGTAGTTGGACCAGTAGTAGTTGGCCGCGTCGTCGTCGCTGCTGCGCAGCATGGGCTCAAGCCGGGCCCGGTCGGCGGCCGGGATGACGTAGGACGGCCCGCGGTTCCACAGGAAGTCCAGCGTCAGCAGCAGCTTGACGACGGAGGCGGACCTGAACTGCGTGCCGGCGTTGACCTGTTCGGTGAAGGTTCCCGTCTGCCGGTCGAAGACGGCGACCCCGGCGGTGACGCCGTCGGGGATCTGGGCGGCGGCGGGTGCCTGGACGGCGGCGGTGGCCGGTGTGGCCGCGCCGGAGGTCAGGACCAGAAGTGCGGCGGCGGACGCGAGAAGCGTTCTCCACACGTGTCCGGCCGTGCCGCGTAGGCGCGCGGTGCGGTGCATGGTGGTTGTCTCCCCCTGGAGGAACGGCGCGGCCCCGACGACTGCCGGGACCGCACCGGCCGGGTTTCGGGCGGCGGAAGGTGCAGGCCGGGTCAGTCCAGGTGCGGCCTGAGGTAGATCGAGTTGATCGGCGTGAGGTCGGCGTACACGCCCGTTCCCTCGGCGAGCATGTCGGCCGTGCAGTCGGTCCCGCTGCTGTAGCAGAGCATCGCGAGCGCACCGTCGTACTGGTTGTTGAGGACCCAGTGATTGCCGTACTGGTTGTAGAGATTGTGCGTGCCGTACGTCCAGTAGATGTGGCTCGGGCTGACGGCGGGGTTCTGGTTCTGCGGGTAGACGCACACGGCGCCGTACGGGCAGCCGGCCCACTCGTCGGCCGCCTGGGCCTCCGTCGTGCCGGCCGCCGTCAGCGCCGCGGTCGCGAGAGCGAGTGCGGCGGCGCCGCGAAGGATTCTGCGCATGGTCGTTGCTCCTCCGAGGAGTCCGAGTTGCTCGAACCCTAGGAAGAGAAGCGCGCGACCGGTCCTGACGAATGTCAGGTTGACTGCGACCGGATCGACAGCGCGGCATCGGTAGTTGGTCCGAGGGCAGGTGGTCGCACGGCACCCGGGACCGTACGCGCGGACGAGTTCGGCACGGTCGGTGTGATCGCGCCGGTCAGCCCCTTGAAGGGGCACCCGAAACGGCGTAGGGCAGCCCCTTCACGTGGCAGCCCTCCACTCCCGGGGCGTCCGGGCCTCCACCCGTGATCGTCCGTCGAGTGGCGGCGGCTCGGGCGGGCGGGCCGGCGCGTGACTTTTCCGGTCGGTGACGGGCCATCTCCGGACGTATCAGGGGTGGTTGACGATTCGACATGAGTGTCGTGATCCGGGCCGGGGCATGCATTCCGTGAACGTGTTCGAGCAGGAGGGGAATCGACAGCGGCGTGCGGGCGGGGGTCATGAAGAGGCAGGCACGAGGAGGCGGTCCCGTCGTATCCGGGGCCTTCTCGGCGAAGACGGTACAGACGACCACGACGGCGGGGGACACAGCGGACGGAACGACCGACCAGCACGGCGTTCCGCAACTCAGGCTCAGGCTCGGGCGCTGCGACCTCCGGGCGGTGCCCCAGGTCCGCAGGGCGCTGCGGGACCTGCTCGCCCACTGGGGGCGGCCCGGCCGATCCGAGATAGCGGAGTTACTGACCAGCGAACTCGTCACCAACGCCCTCGTCCACACCAACCATGACGCGCTGCTGACAGCCACCGTCGGCCCGCGCGGACTCCGGGTGGAGGTAAGGGACTTCGTGGGACGCAGGCCGAGACTGCGGGTACCGAACGCCGACGACGGTACGCACGGCAGAGGTCTGATCCTGGTCCAGTCCCTCGCGGACGCGTGGGGCGTCCGGGTCCACGGGGTGGGGAAGGTGGTGTGGTTCGAGCTGGACGGGGGAGTGGCGTGAATCCGGACGGGCGGCCACCTGACACCGTACGGGGCAGCGACATGGAACCGGACGGGGCAGCGGACCTGGCACCGGACAGGGAAGCGGCATGAAACTGGACGGGGGCGCGGCATCAACTGCCGCGCCCCCGTCCAGAGTTGAGGCCTCGGGCGGCCCCGGTCCGGATCAGCCGAACTGCTGCTCCAGGTCCTTCAGCTTGCGCTCAAGGGAGTCGAGTCGAGGGAGCGCCATTGTGTCGTCCTCCGCGGTGAGATCGACCGTCGAGGACTCAGTTCCTCGGCGGACGGGCTGCAACGAGGGTCGGGCGGCGCGTGCGGGTAGTTCCGGCGTTGCTATGGCAGGCTCCGCAGCGACCTGGGTGGCCGCCGGGGCCGGCTGGAGTTCCGCCTGACGGCCGCCGCCGCGTCCGATCATTCCGCGGTGGCCGCGGGTGATCGCCTTGATGCGGGCACGGTCCAGCTTCTCCTGGTCGCGCCGACGCAGACGGTTCTGCTCCTTCTCCCGCTTGTCCTCACGGACCTCCTCGACGGCCTCGTCCAGGCTGCGCACGTTCTCGAGCAGCATCAGCGACCAGGCGCCGTAGGTCTCACGAGGGGCACGCAGCCACCGTACGATCCGGATCTGCGGCAGCGGCCGGGGCACCAGGCCCTGCTCGCGCAGGGCGGCGCGGCGGGTCTGCTTCAGCGCGCGGTCGAACAGGACGGCGGCCGACAGGGACATGCCGGCGAAGAAGTGCGGGGCGCCCGCGTGGCCGAGACCCCGGGGGGCGTGCACCCAGTTGAACCAGGCAGCGGCAGCCGCGAACGTCCACACGAGTATCCGGGAGCCGAGCGCCGCGTCACCGTGGCTGGCCTCGCGCACCGCGAGTACGGAGCAGAACATGGCCGCGCCGTCCAGACCGAACGGCACCAGGTACTGCCAGCCGCCGGACAGGTTCAGATTCTGCTCGCCGAAGCCGACCAGGCCATGGAAGGAGAGTGCGGCCGCGACCGCGGCACAGCAGAAGAGCAGTACATAGGAGGCGGTGCCGTAGACGGCCTCCTTGCGCCTGCGGCGCTCTTCAGTGCGCTCCCACGAATCGTCGGCGTGGGTCTTCTCCCCGGCGCGCTTGCCACGCGCGAGCACCGCAACCGCCGCCAGCAGGCCCAGGAGCAGCACGGCGCCGGGAAGCAGCCAGTTCAGCGATATGTCGGTCAGTCTCATCTGGGGTCCCTTGCATTGGGATAGGGCGTAACGCCCGCCATAGTGGCCCAATCCCGTGCGTCCTCAGAGGGTTTCGGGGCAAGAGGCCGCCAAGGGAGTGCAAGGGTATGCGCGAGGACGGCATTCTCCTCGAACTGCCGCTTGAGGAGCGGGAGTTGAGTTCGAGTTAGATTACCCTTACGGGTGGTTCCACGGAAAGTTCTTGCGGCAAGTGAGGACTTTGTGAATCGACTGTAACCAAAGGGCCCGGGAGGGCCGCCGTGAAGGTGCCTGGTTCCGTGCCGAGTTGATCTTACGTGACGTGGAGTCAGCCGGTCGCCACGGGGTCAGCCCGCCGCGAGGGCCTCCGCAGCCGCCGCCTCGGCCGTCAGCTTCGCGATGCGGACCGCCTCGGAGTTGCGCGGGCAGTTGGCGCAGGTGTCCTCGGCGTCGAGGGTGTAGTAGAAGCAGCAGCTCGCCCGGTCGCGGGTGGACAGGCACTCGCCGTTCGAACCCGTCACCTCGCGGAAGCCGGCCGTGCCGACGTACGGCCGGGTCGTGCCGGGGAACAGCCGCTCCAGCTCGTCCTTCGCGCGCCGCTGCTCGCCCAGGAGCCCGGCCACGTACCAGAGGCTCTCGACGACCTCGTCCGTCGCCATGCCCCACAGGGCGCGGCCCCGGCGGCGCGTCCGGGGGCCGAACGCGTCGAGGACCGGCTCCAGGTGCTCGGCCACGGCGGCCCGTACCGCCGAGCGCAGGGCCTCCTCGTCGGGGACGACCCGGGCGCCGGGCAGCGTGGCCGCCGGGTCGTCGGGCAGACAGGCGAACTCGCCGACGCGTACGGCGATGCTGCCGGGCATGCGCTGGAAGGTGACGTGCTCCACGGGGAAGCGGGGCACCCGGCGCAGCAGGAACCACGGCACCGTGATCAGCAGACAGGCCGGCCAGGCGTAGCGGTGCAGGCCGAAGGTGGCGATCACGTCCGGACGGCCTCGCCGTCCGTGGTCCGTGAGCACCTGGTCGTCGTCCCACGCGAGGAACGCGTCGAGCTCGGCCCCGCCCGCCGCGAGCCCGGCGACGGCGATCCGCCCGTCGCCCGTCGGGGCCGGTTCGTGCGGGGCGAGTTCCCTGACGTCCAGGGACGGGAGCACCTCGGTCATCCGCGTGTACGCCGCCGTGAGGGCCGAGCCGACCGGGCGTACTTCTGCGCCGGGCGAGGTCTCGGCCGGGGCGGGAGCGGACATGCGGGGGCCCCGTTCCGTGATCGGTTGCAGGTAAGGCTTACCTTACCCGATACGATCGAGGTTTACCCTGTTCTGTCGGGGTCGCTCCGGACCCCGACCGAAATACTCACCACCACTGCCCGTCCTGGAGGAGGCTCCCGTGGAGAAGGCCGGTTCGCGCGAGGCGTACGGCTCCGCAGGAGACCCTTCGGAGACCGCCCCCGGCGCCGGGGCGCCACGGGTACCCCAGCAGCAGACGCGGGCGGCGAGCGAAGGCCGGGAGCGCGCGGCCGGCCGAGCGCTCCGCGAAGACGCCCCCCGGGACGCCGCCCCACCCGCCGCCCAGGCTTCGGCTCCCGCCGCCGCTCCCGCTCCCCCCGAGGACACAGCTCGCGGGGAGCACACACACAGCGAGACGCCGATTCCGCAGCCGAGGGTGACGCGGGAGGGGCTCCCGTCCTCGGCGGACGCGCCCGGAACCGGTGCACGCCGGAACACGACGGCAGCCTCCGGCCGCCCGGGCACGCCGGAGGCCTTCGGAGACCCGTGGCACCACGGGGCCTCCGGAGCCCCCGCCGCCCCCGGCACTTTCGGGGGACCCGGAAGCCACGGCTCGCCCGGAAGACTCGGAGCACCTAGCGCACCGACGGCGCCCGGCGGCCCCGGCGTGCGTGACGGATCAGGCGCACGTGACGGGTCTGGCGTGCGCGATGGATCGGGCGCACGCGGTGGATCAGGCGTACGTGATGGATCTGGCTCGCGGGGCGTCCCCGCTGCCCGTACGTCTTCCGCGGCCCCCTCCTCCTCGTCCGCGTCCCCATCCGTGC
>NZ_LIQZ01000201.1 GCF_001418655.1 Streptomyces phaeochromogenes
GCACTGTGCAACTGCGCGTGCGCTGCTGCACGCGCAGTTGCACAGTGCCGCGCACGACGTGGGGTTCTTCCAGCTCGTGGGGCACGGGGTGGGGGAAGGCGAGACGGCTGCCCTGCTCGACGCCATGCACCGGTTCTTCGCGCTGCCGGCGGCGGACCGGCTCGCGATCGACAACGTCAACTCGCCCCATTTCCGCGGCTATACGCGGACCGGTGACGAGCGCACCGGTGGCAGCCAGGACTGGCGCGACCAGCTCGACATAGGGGCGGAGCGGCCCGCGCGGACCCCCGGTCCCGGTGAGCCCGCGTACTGGTGGCTGGAGGGGCCCAACCAGTGGCCCGCCGCGCTGCCGGAGCTGCGTACCGCCGCCCTGGCGTGGATCGACCGGCTCAGCTCCGTCGCGGCGCGGCTCCTGCGCGAGCTGCTCACCGCCATCGGGGCGCCCGCCGGTTTCTACGAGCCCGTGTTCGGTGAGCGTGCCCATCCCCATCTGAAGCTGGTCCGGTATCCGGGCAGTGCGGGGGACGGCGCGGGGCAGGGCGTCGGGGCGCACAAGGACTACGGGTTCCTGACGCTGCTGTTGCAGGACCAGGTGGGCGGGTTGCAGGTGCAGCGCGCGGACGGGCTGTTCCATGACGTGCCGCCGATCCCGGGGGCGTTCGTGGTGAATCTGGGTGAGCTGCTGGAGGTGGCGACCGACGGGTATCTCGTCGCCACCAATCACCGGGTGGTGAGTCCGGCCGGTGCCACCGAGCGGTTCTCCGTGCCGTTCTTCTACAACCCCCGGCTCGATGCCCGGATCGAGCCGCTGCCCTTCCCGTACGCGTCCGCCGCGCCCGGGGTGACCAGCGACCCGGCGAACCCGCTCTTCGCGGAGTACGGACGGAACGAGCTGAAGGGCAAGCTGCGGGCGCATCCGCTGGTCGCGGCCCGTCATCACGCGGAGCTGCTGGTCCCCGCGTGACCCGCATCACCCGCGTGAGACAGGTGTGGCGGCTCCCCATAGGGAGCCGCCACATGGGGCCTGCACACACAAGAAATCAGTGGGCGATGTCTTCGTAGCCCTGGATCTCGCGCGGGTTGCGGGTGCCCGGTCCGACGTAGCGGGCGGAGGGCCGTACGAGTCGGCCCGTGCGCTTCTGTTCCAGGATGTGCGCGGACCAGCCGGCGGTGCGGGCGCAGGTGAACATCGAGGTGAACATGTGGGCCGGGACCTCGGCGAAGTCGAGGACGATGGCGGCCCAGAACTCGACGTTCGTGGCGAGGACGCGGTCCGGGCGGCGGGCGTGCAGTTCCGCCAGGGCCGCCTTCTCCAGGGCCTCGGCGACCTCGAAGCGGGGGGCGCCGAGTTCGCGGGCGGTGCGGCGCAGGACGCGTGCGCGGGGGTCCTCGGCGCGGTACACGCGGTGGCCGAAGCCCATCAGCCGTTCGCCCTTGTCGAGGGCCTGGCGGACGTAGGCGTCGGCGTCGCCGGTGCGCTCGATCTCCTCGATCATGCCGAGGACGCGGGAGGGTGCGCCGCCGTGCAGGGGGCCGGACATGGCGCCGACGGCTCCCGAGAGGGCCGCTGCCACGTCGGCGCCGGTGGAGGCGATGACGCGGGCCGTGAAGGTGGACGCGTTCATGCCGTGCTCGGCGGCGGACGTCCAGTAGGCGTCGACGGCCGCGACGTGCTTGGGGTCGGGCTCGCCGCGCCAGCGGATCATGAAGCGTTCGACGACGGACTGGGCTTTGTCGATCTCGCGCTGCGGGACCATGGCCAGGCCCTGGCCGCGGGCGGACTGGGCGACGTACGAGAGGGCCATGACGGCGGCGCGGGCGAGATCCGCGCGGGCCTGCTGCTCGTCGATGTCGAGGAGGGGGCGCAGGCCCCACACGGGTGCCAGCATGGCGAGCGCGGACTGGACGTCCACGCGGATGTCGCCGGAGTGGACGGGGATCGGGAACGGCTCGGCGGGCGGCAGGCCGGGGTTGAAGGCCCCGTCGACGAGCAGTCCCCAGACGTTGCCGAAGGAGACGTGGCCGACCAGATCCTCGATGTCGACGCCCCTGTACCGCAGGGCGCCGCCCTCCTTGTCCGGTTCGGCGATCTCCGTCTCGAAAGCGACGACTCCTTCGAGCCCGGGTACGAAGTCGGACATCAGGCGGCTCCTCATGATGTGTTCGACAGATGGTTTGTGGGGTGTGCGAGGGTGCTCGTGACCATATGTCTGTGACGGGTGTGGCCGTCCGGTTCCGCGGTCGCCTCGTGGACTCGCGGTCCGTACGTCACCCCGGTGATGCCCCGTCCGGATGGCGGTCACCCAACCGTTTCGGAAGCAGGACGATATCCCTTGGTGTCACCTTTGGGGAGAGTACGCGGCACTGAGTGCCATGGCGTGATGAAGGCCACGCCCGCCGGGAGCTCCTCTGCCGCCTTTCGGAATACGGCAGGATGACCGCGTGACCGACCGTGAACCCGTCCTCGACCCGGCGTTGATGCGCAAGCACTACCGGGCCGAGGGAATCGACGAGACCGAGCTGGCCGACCACCCGATGGAACAGTTCGGGCGCTGGTTCGCCCTGGCCGCGAGGGACGGCCTGCTCTACGAGCCGAACGCCATGGTCGTCTCCACCGCGGACGCCGAGGGGCGGCCCAGCTCCCGCACGGTCCTCCTGAAGCAGTACGACGAGCAGGGCTTCGTCTTCTTCACCAACTACGAGTCCCGCAAGGCGCGCGACCTCGCCGCCAACCCGTACGTCTCCCTGCTCTTCCCGTGGCACGCGATGGCCCGCCAGGTCATCGTCAGCGGCACTGCTCGGCGCACGGGCCGCGACGAGACCGCCGCGTACTTCCGCACCCGTCCGCACGGCTCCCAGCTCGGTGCCTGGACGAGCACCCAGTCCGCGGTGATCTCCTCCCGCGCCGACCTGGACACCGCGTACGCCGAACTGGCCACCCGCTACCCCGAGGGCGAGCAGGTCCCGGTCCCCCCGAACTGGGGCGGCTTCCGCATCGCCCCCCAGTCCGTCGAGTTCTGGCAGGGCCGCGAGAACCGCCTCCACGACCGCCTGCGCTATGTGACCCGGGAGGACGGGTCGTGGCGGGTGGAGCGGCTGAGTCCGTGAGGCTACGGGACCGCCGTCGGGGTCAGAGCTTGCCCCAGACGTAGCCCGTGCGGTGGCCGCCGAGCAGGCGGGATATCTCCTGGATGAAGTCCGGCCTGAGCTCGGGCCAGTTCCAGAACTCCAGGCCGAGGTGGCCGAACGCGTAGTGGTCGTCCTCCCAGATCCAGTCCGTGAGGGCGACGGGACGGGCGCACGCGGGGCAGTCGACGGTCGCCGCGCCGGTCTCGTGCCAGGTCCCCATCGCGGCGGCGAAGCGCGGCCAGGCGCCGTTGTCCGGCTCGGCTTCCCTGGAGACTTCGTAGTCCTCGTCGTACGTCTCGCCGCTCAGCGGGGTCGTCGTCTCGCAGCGAGGGCAGGTGACGGACTCCGGGCCGCCCTGGCCGCTGTCGAAGACCGTCCGCTCCGTGTGCACGGCGAGTCCGTCCCACGGATCCCAGTCGGGGGACTCTTCCACCGCGCGCCGCCAGTTCGGCCCCGGCGGGTGTCCGAGTGGCCGGCCCAGGACGCAGTCCGTGCGCTCGCCGAGCACGATCCCCTCCGCGACCAGCCACTCCACGACCCGGGCTGCGAGGACTTGCGCCTCGTCCGCTGTCGCGTCGACGTCCACGACCGTCTGGAAGTGGTCCCCCATGCCTCGCCCCCGCAGTCACCGATCCGTCACCGGTCTCAAACGCTACGCGCCGCCGCTGACAACGCCCCTCGGCTCTCTCGGAAGGGCCCTCAGCCCAACGCCCCGTCCAGGATCTTCGACCACTGGGTGACCACTCGTTCGCGGCGGGCCCGGTCGTCCGTGAGGAGGTTGGCGAGGCCCAGGCCTCGGGACATGTCGAGGAAGCCCTGGACGGTTTCCCGGGCGCCGGGGCGGGATTCGTCGGCGTTGAGGAGTTCGACGGCTATGCGGTGGGTCTCGCGGCCGACGTGGGACTCCAACTCCGTTACGCGGGGGCGTAGTTGGTCCTCGTTGGAGGCGGCCACCCAGAGGTGGAGGGCGGCTCGGAAGAGCGGGCCCGTGTAGAGGTCGACTAGGGCGGCGACGACCGCGTGGCGGTTCGTGGGGCCGTCGGGGAACAGGTCGCGCAGGGCGGTGGAGCGTTCTTCGGCGACGTACTCGACGGCTGCCGTGAAGAGGTCCTCGCGGGTCGGGAAGTGGTGCTGGGCGGCGCCCCGGGAGACGCCGGCGCGTTCGGCGACGACGGAGACCGTGGAGCCGGCCCAGCCGTGTTCGGCGAGGCAGGAGACCGCGGCTTCGAGGAGGCGCTGCCGGGTGGCCCGGCTGCGATCCTGCTTGGGTACGCGCTCGGCCTGCGGCGCGCCGTTCACCACGCCGCCCGTCGTGGCGCCACTGTTCACCGCACCCATGGAGGATCCCGTCGTTCGAGGAAGGCCGTCATTCCCTCGCGGGCCTGCGCGGAGGAGAACAGCCGGGCCGAGAGCGCGGTGAGGTCGGCCGCGTCCCGGTCGAAGGTGTCCAGCACCTTAGCCGTGAGCAGCCGTTTCGTCTCGGCGAGCCCTTGTGGGGAGGATCGGCGCAGCCCGTCGAGGATGGGGGCGAGTACGTCGTCGGCGTCCTCGCCCGCCGCCGTGACGAGGCCGATCCGGGCGGCCTCGGCCGCGTCGAACTTCTCCCCCGTGAGGTAGTAGCGGGCCACCGCGCGCGGGTCGAGCCGTGGCAGCAGGGGCAGCGAGATCACGGCGGGGGCGACCCCGATGCGTACTTCCGTGAAGGCGAACGTGGCCTCCTGGGAGGCGACGGCGATGTCGCAGGCGCCGAGCAGTCCGAGGCCGCCCGCGCGCACATGGCCGGTGACACGGGCGACGACGGGCTTCGACAGTTCGACGATCTGGCGCAGGAGACCGACCAGGACATCTGGGTGCGGAGGGTCGCGCAGGTCCGCGCCCGCGCTGAAGGTGTTGCCGGTGTGGGTGAGGACGACGGCGCGTACGTCACCGTCCTTGCCGCACTCCGTGAGCGCGTCCGCGAGCTCCGCCACCAGCCGGGCGGAGAGGGCGTTGCGCCGCTCGGGCGCGTCGAGCGCGAGGGTGGTGATCCCGCGCTCGTGCGCCCGCCGTACCACCGTCATGCGCGCTCCCTCGGTTCCCGCCGTACCACTGTCATGCGCGTTCCCTCAGTTCCCGTCGCAGGATCTTGCCGGAGGCCGCCCTGGGCACGCCTTCGATGAAGACGACCTGCCTGATCTTCTTGTACGGGGCGACGTGCTCGGCGACGTACGCCATGACGTCGTCCTCTGTGAGGTCGTCGGCGGCCGGCTGGCGCACCACGTACGCGTGCGGCCGTTCGTTGTTGTCGCTGTCGTAGACCCCGATGACGGCGGCGTCGGCGATGCCGGGGTGGGTGAGCAGGAGGGCCTCCAGTTCGGCGGGGGCCACCTGGAAGCCCTTGTACTTGATGAGTTCCTTGACGCGGTCGACGACGTACAGCCAGCCGCCCGCGTCGACGTGCCCGACGTCCCCGGTGTGCAGCCAGCCGTTCTCGTCGATCATCGCGGCGGTCGCCTCGGGGCGGCCGAGGTAGCCCTTCATGACCTGCGGTCCGCGGATGACGATCTCGCCGCGCTCGTCGACGCCGACGTCCTTGCCGGGGTCGTCGAGGGAGACGATGCGCATCTCGGTGCCGGGGATGAGTTTCCCGACGCTTCCGGGAGGCGGGTTCGCGGAGTCCCGGGGTACGACGTGGGTGCCGGGCGAGAGTTCCGTCATGCCGTACGCCTGGCCTACGGGCGGCAGTCCCAGCCTGCGCGAACAGGCCTCCGCCAGCTCGGCGTCCAGGGGTGCTGCCGCGCTGATGATGTACTCCAGGGACGACAGGTCGTAACCCTCGACGGCCGGGTGCTTGGCGAGGGCAAGGACGATCGGCGGGGCCACGTACAGGCCGGTGATGCGGTGTTTCTCGATGGCCGCGAGGAACGTCTCCAGGTCGAAGCGCGGCAGTACGACGACGGTGGCGCCCTGCCTGAGCGGCGCGTTCATGAGGGCGGTGAGCCCGTAGATGTGGAAGAACGGCAGGACGGCGAGGATGCGGTCGCCGGGGCCCATCGGCATGGTGGGCGACAGCTGGGCGAGGTTGGTGGCGATGTTCCGGTGGGTGAGCATCACGCCCTTGGGGATGCCGGTCGTCCCGGAGGAGTACGGGAGGGCCGCCACGTCCTCGGCGGGGTCGATGTCGATCTGCGGTTCGGGGGCCGTGGAGCCCAGCATGTCGAGCAGCGAGCGGTGTCCGGGTGCCTGGTCGCAGACGAAGATCTCCCGTACGCCGCCCGCGAGTTCGGCCGCCGTACGGGCCGTGTCCAGGAGCGGTGACACGGTGACGATCCACTCGGCCTTGCAGTCCCGCAGCTGCTTGGCGAACTCCTCGGGCGTGGCGAGCGGATGCACGGTGGTGACCGACGCCCCCGCGCGCGTGGCGGCGAAGAACGCCACGGGGAAGGCGACGGTGTTGGGGCTGTGCAGCGCCAGCACGTCCCCCTTGCCGACCCCGAGGTCGGCGAGCGCGGCGGCGATCCGCCGGTGGAACGTGTCGAGTTGGGCGTAGGTGAGGGTCATTCCGTCCACGCCGTCGATCAGCGCGGGCGTGTCGCCCCGGGAGGCGGCGCGGCCCAGCACCGCCTCGTGGATGGGTTCTTCGACGGCGGGGACGTCTTCGTACTCGCTGCGGAACACCATGGCGGGCCCTTTCCAGGAGCCGGAACTTGTACGGGAGATAGTGCTAGTAGGACTTCGGCAGGCCCAGGGTCTGGTGCGAGACGTAGTTGAGGATCATCTCCCGGCTTACGGGCGCGATCCGGGCCACGCGGGACGCGGTGATGAGGGACGCAAGGCCGAACTCGCCGGTCAGGCCGTTGCCGCCGAGGGTGTGCACGGACTGGTCGACGGCTTTCACACAGGCTTCGCCGGCCGCGTACTTGGCCATGTTGGCGGCCTCTCCGGCTCCCGCGTCGTCCCCGGAGTCGTACAGGAAGGCCGCCTTCTGCATCATCAGGCGGGCGAGTTCCAGGTCGATGTGGGCCTGCGCGAGGGGGTGTGCGATGGCCTGGTGGGCGCCGATCGGGTCCCGCCAGACGGTGCGTTCGCGGGCGTAGGTGATGGCCCGGGAGAGGGCGTAGCGGCCCATGCCGATCGCGAAGGCGGCGGTCATGATGCGCTCGGGGTTGAGGCCCGCGAAGAGCTGGAGCAGGCCCGCGTCCTCGTCTCCGACGAGAGCCTCGGCGGGCAGGCGTACGTCGTCGAGGGTGAGCTCGAACTGCTTCTCGGCGCCGTGCAGTTCCATGTCGATCTGGCGGCGCTCGAAGCCGGGGGCGTCGCGCGGGACGATGAACAGGCAGGGCTTGAGTTTGCCCGTACGGGCGTCCTCCGCGCGGCCGACGATGAGGGTGGCGTCCGCGATGTCCACACCGGAGATGAAGACCTTGCGGCCGGTGAGGATCCAGTCGGTTCCGTCCCGGCGGGCCGTCGTGGTGATGCGGTGGCTGTTGGAGCCGGCGTCGGGTTCGGTGATGCCGAAGGCCATGGTGCGGGTTCCGTCGGCCAGGGCCGGGAGCCACTCCTGCTTCTGATCCGCCGTTCCGAAGCGGGCGATCACTGTGCCGCAGATGGCCGGGGAGACGACCATCATGAGGAGGGGGCAGCCCGCGGCTCCCAACTCCTCCAGGACGATGGAGAGTTCGGCGATGCCGCCGCCTCCGCCTCCGTATTCCTCGGGCAGGTTGACGCCCAGGTAGCCGAGCTTGGCCGCCTCTGACCAGAGTTCGTCGGGGTGGGCGCCGGCGGCGATGACCTTGGTGAGGTATTCGCGGCCGTAGCGGGTGCCGAGGGCGGCTACGGCTGCTCGGAGGGCCTTGTGTTCGTCTGTTTCGAGGACCGTTGTCATTGAGGGCTCCTCAGGGGGGAGGGGGGTCGTGGCGTTTGGAGGGTGCGGGTTCGTCGTGGCTGGGTGCGCAGTTCCCCGCGCCCCTAAAAGCAGCCGGTCTCGACGCCCTGAAAGCGGCCGGTTTCGACGCCCCTAAAGGGGCGCCTCTTGTTGGACGACCGCCAGCAGCGCGCCCACCTCGACCTGCTGCCCCGGAGTCGCGTGCAGGGCCGTGAGCGTGCCTGTCGCCGGGGCTGTGATCTTGTGTTCCATCTTCATCGCCTCCAGCCAGATGAGGGGGTCTCCGGCCTGTACGGCGGAGCCGGTGGTCAGGCCGTCGGCGATGCGGGCGACCGTGCCGGGCATGGGGGCGAGGAGGGAGCCGGGTGCCTGTTGGGCCGCGGGGTCCGGGAAGCGGGGCAGGACGGTGAGCGCCGTGGTGTTCACGTACACGCGGTCTTCGTGGCGGGTGACGTCGAACTTCCGCCGTACGCCGTCGATTTCGAGTACGACGAGATCCGCGGCGGCGCTCAGCACGCGGACGCCGTCGGCCGTCAGGCCCTCGCGGGTGTGCCGGTAGTGGACCTCGTGTTCGCCGTGCGCCGAGGCGTAACGCTTGGTCTGGGGCTGGGAGGGCAGGTTGCGCCAGCCGCCGAACCGGGAGCGGCCGTGGGCGTCCGCGAGGGCGGCGGCCAAGGGGGCGTACGGGTCCGGGGTGGCCGTGGTGAGGTCGGCCAGGTGGCGTTCGTAGAAGGCCGTGTCCATGCGGGCCGTCGTGAACTCCTCGTGGCGCAGGGAGCGTACGAGGAGGTCGCGGTTGGTGACCGGGCCGTGGATCGTGGCGCGTTCCAGGGCGCCGGCGAGGCGGCGGATGGCCTCCGCGCGCGTGGGGGCGTACGCGACGGCCTTGGCGAGCATGGCGTCGTAGTGGACGCCGATCGTGTCGCCGTCCTCGTAGCCGGTGTCCAGGCGGATGCCGGGTACGGAGAGGCGGTGCAGGGTGCCGGTCTGCGGGGCCCAGTTCTGGGCGGGGTCCTCGGCGTAGAGGCGGGCCTCGACCGCGTGGCCGGAGGGCGATGGAGGGTCGCCGTCCAGGCGCGCTCCCTCGGCGACGCTCAGCTGCAGGGCGACCAGGTCGACGCCGAACACGGCTTCCGTGACGGGGTGTTCGACCTGGAGGCGGGTGTTCATCTCCAGGAAGTGGACGTCGTCCCCGGAGACCAGGAACTCGACGGTGCCCGCGCCCGCGTAGGTGATCGTGCGGGCGGCGGCCGTCGCCGCGGAGTGCAGGCGCTCCTCGACGCCGGGGGCGAGGGCCGGTGCGGGGGCCTCCTCGATCACCTTCTGGTGGCGGCGCTGGAGGGAGCAGTCGCGGGTGCCGTACGCCCACACGGTGCCGTGGGTGTCGGCGACGATCTGCACCTCGACATGGCGTCCGTGTTCGACGTACGGCTCGACGAAGACCGTGCCGTCCCCGAACGCGCTCTGGGCCTCGGCCGAAGCTGCCTTCAACTCACCCCTGAGGTCGGTGAGTTCGCGGACGATCCGCATGCCCCGGCCGCCGCCGCCCGACGCGGCCTTCACCAGGACCGGCAGATCGGCCTCGGTCACCGCGTCGGGGTCCAGGGGTGCGAGCAACGGCACCCCGGCGGCGGCCATCAGCTCCTTGGCGCGGGTCTTGGAGGCCATCGCCTCGATCGCCTCGGGGGGCGGGCCGATCCAGACCAGGCCCGCGTCGAGGACGGCCCGCGCGAAGTCGGCGTTCTCGGACAGGAAGCCGTATCCGGGGTGCACGGCGTCCGCGCCGGCCGTCAGCGCGGCCTTCACGATCAGCTCACCGCGCAGATACGTCTCGGTGGGCGTCGCGCCCGGCAGGCGTACCGCGGCGTCGGCCACGCGCGTGTGGAGGGCGTTTTCGTCGGCGTCCGAGTACACGGCGACAGTTCGGATGTCCAACTCACGACAGGTTCGGAAGACTCGGCAGGCGATCTCGCCCCGGTTGGCGACCAGCACACTCGAAATCATGGGACCTCTCACACCACTCATGTCTCTCGTGTCTCTCACTTCCCTCACATCCGGAAGACGCCGAAGCCGCCGCGTGCGCCCTCGTAGGGAGCCGTGTGGATCGCGGACAGGCACAGGCCGAGGACGGTGCGGGTGTCGCGGGGATCGATGACCCCGTCGTCGTACAGCCGCCCGGACAGGAACATCGGCAGGGACTCGGACTCGATCTGCTGCTCCACCATGGCGCGCAGGGCGGCGTCGGCGTCCTCGTCGTAGGGCAGTCCCTTCGCGGTGGCGGACTGCCGGGCGACGATCGACAGGACGCCCGCGAGTTGCTGGGGGCCCATGACGGCGGACTTGGCGCTGGGCCAGGCGAACAGGAAGCGGGGGTCGTAGGCGCGCCCGCACATGCCGTAGTGGCCCGCTCCGTAGGAGGCGCCCATGAGTACGGACAGGTGGGGTACGCGGCTGTTGCTGACCGCGTTGATCATCATCGCGCCGTGCTTGATGATGCCGCCCTGTTCGTACTCCTTGCCCACCATGTAGCCGGTGGTGTTGTGCAGGAAGAGGAGCGGGATGTCGCGCTGGTTGGCCAGCTGGATGAACTGGGCCGCCTTCTGGGACTCCTCGCTGAAGAGGACCCCTTGGGCGTTCGCCAGCACCCCGACGGGGTAGCCGTGGAGCGTCGCCCAGCCGGTGACCAGGCTGCTCCCGTACAGCGGCTTGAACTCGTCGAAGTCGGAGGCGTCGACGAGGCGCGCGACGACCTCGCGGGGGTCGAAGGGGGTGCGCAGGTCCCCGGGGACGATGCCGAGGAGTTCGTCCTCGTCGTACTTGGGCGGGGTGGCCGGGCCCGGATCGCCGTACGCCTTGCGGTGGTTGAGGCGGGCGACGACGCGGCGCGCCTGTCTGAGGGCGTCCTGCTCGTCGACGGCGAAGTAGTCGGCGAGGCCCGACACGCGCGCGTGCATCTCGGCGCCGCCCAGCGACTCGTCGTCGCTCTCCTCGCCGGTGGCCATCTTGACCAGCGGCGGACCGCCGAGGAAGACCTTCGCCCGCTCCTTGACCATGATCACGTGGTCGGACATGCCGGGGATGTACGCGCCGCCCGCGGTGGAGTTCCCGAAGACGACGGCGACGGTCGGGATACCGGCCGCCGAGAGCCGGGTGATGTCGCGGAAGATGGCGCCCCCGGGGATGAAGATCTCCTTCTGGGAGGGCAGGTCGGCGCCACCGGACTCGACGAGGCTGATGCAGGGCAGGCGGTTGGCGAGCGCGATGTCGTTCGCCCTGAGGGCCTTCTTCAGGCTCCAGGGGTTGCTGGCGCCGCCGCGCACGGTCGGGTCGTTCGCCGTGATCAGGCACTCCACGCCCTCGACGACCCCGATGCCGGTGACGAGCGAGGCGCCGACCGCGTAGTCGCTCCCCCAGGCGGCGAGCGGCGACAGCTCCAGGAAGGGTGTGTCGGGGTCGAGGAGCAGCTCGATGCGCTCACGGGCGAGCAGCTTGCCGCGCTTGCGATGCCGGGCGACGTACTTCTCGCCGCCGCCCGCGAGGGCCTTCGCGTGCTCGGCATCCAGCTCTGTGAGCTTGGCGAGCATGGCCTCGCGGTGGGCGGCATAGTCCGGGGAGCCGGTGTCCAGCGCGGACGCCAGGACCGTCACAGCAGTACCTCCGGGATGTCGAGGTGGCGGGAGCGCAGCCATTCGCCGAGCGCCTTGGCCTGCGGATCGAAACGGTGCTGGGCGGCGACGCCCTCGCCGAGAACTCCCTCTACTACGAAGTTGAGGGCGCGCAGGTTCGGCAGCACATGGCGTACGACGGTCAAGTCGGCCGTTTCCGGCAGGAGTTCGCGGAACCGGTCCGTGGTGAGGGTGTGCGCCAGCCAGCGCCAGGCCTCGTCCGAGCGGGCCCAGACGCCGACGTTCGCGTTGCCGCCCTTGTCACCGCTGCGGGCTCCGGCGACGAGGCCGAGGGGGGCGCGGCGGGTCGGTCCCGGGGGTGCGGGTTCGGGTAGCGCGTCGGGCAGCGGGGGTTCCTCCAGCGGCTCCAGCACGCGGGTGTCGTGGGCCGGCATCACATGGATCCGGTGCCCGTCATGGAGGACGGCCATATGGTCCACGTCGCCATGGGGGACGTACACATCCTCGAAGACCCCATAGGGCGCGCCCTTTCCAGGTGGCGCCAACACATGGAATCCGGGGTAGCTGCCGAGGGCCAGCTCGACGGCGGCTCCGCTGAGGGTCCGGCCCACGGTGTCCTGGTCGGGGTCGCGCACGACGAGCCGGAGGAGGGCGCTGGCCGTCTCCTCGGTGGGGGCGTCGGGGTGGTCGGTGCGGGCGAGGTCCCAACGGACGTCGGCGGGGCGGGACTTGGCCGCCATGAGCGCGGTCTCCAGCTGGGCCCGTACGAGCGCGGCCTTCTTCTCGATGTCGAGCCCGGTCAGGACGAAGACGACCTCGTTGCGGAAACCGCCGAGCCGGTTGAGCCCGACCTTGAGGGTGGGCGGCGGGGCCTCGCCGCGCACACCGTCGATCCGTACCCGGTCGGGGCCCTCCTGGGTGAGCCGGACCGAGTCGAGGCGCGCGGTGACGTCGGGGCCCGCGTACCGGGCGCCGGACGTCTCGTACAGGAGCTGGGCGGTGACCGTGCCGAGGTCCACGACGCCACCGGTGCCGTCGTGCTTGGTGATGACGC
>NZ_LIQZ01000202.1 GCF_001418655.1 Streptomyces phaeochromogenes
CCCGCAGTCCGTCACCCTCCCCGCCCGTCTCGTCGTCCGCCGCTCGTGCGGCGAGGCGCCCGGCGAGCCCCCGTACCCGCATCCCTCCCCGCACTCGTCCCCGCAAAGGAGCAACACGTGAGCAGTCCCGACGAGTTGCTGCGTATCGAAGGCATACGCAAGACCTTCCCCGGTGTGGTCGCGCTCGACAGCGTCGACTTCGATCTGCGCCGCGGTGAGGTGCACGTGCTGCTCGGTGAGAACGGCGCCGGCAAGAGCACGCTCATCAAGATGCTGTCCGGTGCGTACCGGCCCGATGCCGGGAAGATCGTGGTCGACGGCAAGAAGGTCCGTATCCATGGTGCGCAGGACGCCGAGCGCCTCGGGATCGCGACCATCTACCAGGAGTTCAACCTGGTCCCCGATCTGACGGTCGCCGAGAACATCTTCCTGGGCCGCCAGCCGCGTCGCTTCGGGCTGATCGACCGGAAGACGATGGAGGCCGACGCCCGCGTCCTGATCATGGACGAACCGACCGCGGTGCTCACCTCCGGAGAGGTCGAGAAACTCTTCCGGATCGTGCGGCAGCTGCGCGAGGACGGCGTCGGCGTCGTCTTCATCACGCACCACCTGGAGGAGATCGCCGCCCTGGGAGACCGCGTCACGGTCCTCCGGGACGGCCGGAGCATCGGCCAGGTGTCCGCGTCCACGCCCGAGGACGAGCTCGTACGCCTCATGGTGGGCCGCTCCATCGAGCTCCAGTACCCGCGCGAACGGGCCGACACCGGGACCCCGTTGCTCACCGTGGAGGGGCTCACCCGGGACGGTGTCTTCCACGACGTGAGTTTCGAGGTGCGGGCCGGTGAGGTCGTAGGCATCGCGGGGCTCGTCGGAGCGGGACGTACCGAGGTCGTACGAGCCGTCTTCGGAGCCGATCCGTACGACAAGGGGTCCGTGGCCGTGGCCGGCGAACGGCTGCCTCGCCACGACGTGAGCGCGGCCATGACCGCCGGCATCGGGCTCGTCCCCGAGGACCGCAAGGGCCAGGGACTGCTGCTCGACGCCTCCGTCGAGGAGAACCTTGGGCTCGTCACCCTGCGGGCGGCGACCCGCGGCGGGCTCGTCGACCTCAAGGGGCAGCGGACGGCCGCCGCGAAGATCGCCGAGCAGCTCGGCGTACGGATGGCCGGGCTCGGCCAGCACGTGCGCACGCTCTCCGGTGGCAACCAGCAGAAGGTCGTCATCGGCAAGTGGCTGCTCGCCGACACCAAGGTGCTGATCCTCGACGAGCCGACGCGCGGTATCGACGTCGGCGCCAAGGTCGAGATCTACCAGCTGATCAACGAACTCACCGCCGCCGGCCATGCCGTCCTGATGATCTCCAGCGATCTGCCCGAGGTGCTCGGCATGAGCGACCGGGTGCTGGTGATGGCCCAGGGCCGGATCGCCGGTGAACTCACCGCCGACGAGGCGACCCAGGACTCCGTGATGGCACTCGCCGTCAGCTCACCCACGACACCCACGACTCCCACTACGACCGTTACCACCGACACCGTTACCGCTGTGGAGGGCCCCGATGGCCACTGACACGCTCAAGAGCACACCGGGCGCGAGTGGCGCCTCGGGCGGCCTGCGCCGGCTCCTGCTCGACAACGGCGCGCTCACCGCGCTGATCATTCTCGTCATCGCGATGTCGGCCCTGTCGGGCGACTTCCTGACGACGGACAACCTGCTGAACATCGGCGTCCAGGCGGCCGTGACGGCCATCCTCGCCTTCGGTGTGACCTTCGTGATCGTCTCGGCGGGCATCGACCTGTCGGTCGGTTCCGTCGCGGCCCTGTCCGCCACCGTCCTTGCCTGGTCGGCGACTTCGGAGGGCGTACCGGTCTGGATCGCGGTGATCCTCGCGATCGCCACCGGCATAGCGTGCGGTCTGGTCAACGGCGTCCTGATCTCGTACGGGAAGCTGCCGCCGTTCATCGCGACGCTCGCCATGCTGTCGGTGGGCCGCGGTCTGTCGCTGGTGATCTCGCAGGGCAGCCCGATCGCGTTCCCCGAGTCGGTCTCGCACCTCGGTGACACGCTCGGCGGCTGGCTGCCGGTGCCGGTCCTCGTGATGATCGTCATGGGCCTCATCACGGCCCTGATCCTGGGGCGTACGTACATCGGGCGTTCCATGTACGCGATCGGTGGCAACGAGGAGGCGGCCCGCCTCTCCGGGCTGCGGGTGAAGAAGCAGAAGCTCGTCATCTACGCCCTGTCCGGTCTCTTCGCCGCCGCCGCGGGCATCGTGCTCGCGTCCCGGCTGTCCTCCGCGCAGCCGCAGGCCGCGCAGGGTTACGAGCTGGACGCGATCGCCGCGGTCGTCATCGGCGGCGCCTCCCTCGCAGGCGGTACGGGCAAGGCATCCGGGACGCTGATCGGCGCGCTGATCCTCGCGGTGCTGCGCAACGGCCTCAACCTCCTCTCCGTGTCGGCGTTCTGGCAGCAGGTCGTCATCGGTGTGGTCATCGCGCTGGCGGTGCTCCTCGACACCGTGCGGCGCAAGGCCGGGGCGACTCCGGTCACCGCCGGTGCCGGGGGCTCGTCCGGACTGAAGGGGCCACAAGCCATCAAGTACGGGCTCGCCGTGGTCCTCGTGGCGGCGATCGTGGGCGGGCTGTCCCTGTTCAACAACGGCTCGTCCTCGTCGAACCCGAAGGTCGGCCTGTCCCTCTCCACGCTGAACAACCCCTTCTTCGTACAGATCAAGGAGGGTGCGCAGGCGGAGGCGAAGAAGCTCGGCGCGGACCTGACCGTCACGGACGCGCAGAACGACGCCTCGCAGCAGGCCAACCAGCTGCAGAACTTCACCAGCGAGGGCGTCGACTCGATCATCGTCAACCCGGTGGACTCGGACGCGGCGGGCCCGTCGGTGCGCTCCGCGAACAAGGCCGACATCCCCGTCGTCGGCGTCGACCGTGGCGTCAACAAGGCGGAGACGGCCGCGCTCGTGGCCTCCGACAACGTCGAGGGCGGCAAGCTGGGCGCCAAGGCGCTCGCCGAGAAGCTGGGCGGCAAGGGCAAGATCGTCATCCTGCAGGGTCTGGCCGGTACGTCCGCGAGCCGTGAGCGCGGCGCGGGCTTCGCGGAGGGCCTCAAGGCCTACCCGGGCATCGACGTCGTGGCCAAGCAGCCGGCCGACTTCGACCGCACCAAGGGCCTCGACGTGATGACGAACCTGCTCCAGGCCCACCCGGACGTCCAGGGCGTCTTCGCCGAGAACGACGAGATGGCGCTCGGCGCGGTCAAGGCGCTCGGCTCCAAGGCCGGAAAGTCCGTCCAGGTCATCGGTTTCGACGGCACGCCCGACGGTCTGAAGGCTGTCAAGGAGGGCACGATGTACGCCTCCGTGGCACAGCAGCCGAAGGAACTCGGCAGGATCGCGGTGGAGAACGCGCTGCGGGCGGCCGACGACAAGGAGGTCGAGAAGACGGTGAAGGTCCCGGTGAAGGTGGTCACGGCGAAGAACGTGGACGAGTTCACCGGCTGACCCCGACCGATGTCGAGGGGCGGGTGCACGGCTGCTGCCGTCCACCCGCCCTCAACTCACCCCCACAGGGAGACTGTTCATGTACGACTACGACCTGCTGGTCGTGGGATCGGCCAACGCCGACCTCGTCATCGGTGTCGAGCGGCGGCCGGGCGCAGGGGAGACCGTCCTCGGCTCCGACCTGGCCCTCCACCCGGGCGGAAAGGGCGCCAACCAGGCGGTCGCCGCCGCCCGGCTCGGGGCGCGTACGGGGCTGCTGGCCCGGGTCGGCGACGACGCGCACGGCCGGCTGCTGCTCGACTCGCAGCGGGCGGCCGGGGTCGACACGGCCGGGGTCCTCGTCGGCGGGGCGCCCACCGGGGTCGCGCTGATCACGGTGGACCCGTCCGGCGACAACAGCATCGTCGTGTCGCCCGGCGCGAACGGCCGCCTCACCCCGGCCGACGTCCACGCGGCCTCGGCCCTGCTCGCGGCCTCCCGGGTGGTCTCGGCCCAGCTGGAGATCCCGCTGGAGACGGTCGTGGAGGTCGTACGTGGTCTGCCGTCCGGCACCCGTTTCGTACTGAACCCGTCCCCGCCCCGGGAGTTGCCCGAGGAGGTGCTCGCGGCCTGCGACCCGCTGATCGTGAACGAGCACGAGGCGCGGGTGGTGCTCGGCGCCGACGCGGGCGCGACGCCCGAGGAGTGGGCCCAGGCGCTGCTCGCGCTCGGTCCGCGCTCGGTGGTCGTCACCCTGGGCGAGGAGGGTGCGCTGGTCGCCGACGCCTCCGGCACGGCCCGGGTGCCGTCCGTGAAGGTGAACGCCGTGGACACGACCGGCGCGGGCGACTCCTTCACCGCGGCGCTGGCCTGGCGCCTCGGCGCCGGGGAGTCCCTCGCGGACTCGGCGGCGTACGCGGCCCGCGTGGGCGCCGTCGCCGTCACCCGCGAGGGCGCACAGGCGTCCTTCCCCACCGCCGAAGAGGTAGCCGCACTGTGAAGAAGGCCGGAATCCTGAACCGTCATCTCGCGGGCGCGATAGCCGAGTTGGGCCACGGTGACGGCGTACTGATCTGCGACGCGGGCATGCCGATCCCGGCCGGGCCGAGGGTGGTGGACCTCGCCTTCCGTGCGGGGGTCCCGTCCTTCGAGGAGGTCCTTGAGGGCCTGCTGGACGAGTTGGTCGTGGAGAGTGCGACGGCGGCCAAGGAGGTACGGGAAGCGAACCCGGAGGCGTCCGCGCTGCTGGCCGACCGCTTCCCCCACGCGCTGACCCACGTCTCCCACGAGGACCTGAAGATCCTCTCGGCGAACGCCCGCCTGATCGTGCGGACCGGCGAGGCCCGCCCGTACGCGAATGTGCTGCTGCACTGCGGGGTCTTCTTCTAGGCCCCGGGGCACGCACGAGTGCCTGGACAAGCTTCGAGGGGGCCCGGTCCGTCGACCGGGCCCCCTCGGTTTCCCCTCCCCCAAACCAGAACCCCCGCGAT
>NZ_LIQZ01000203.1 GCF_001418655.1 Streptomyces phaeochromogenes
CTCCGGGCCTTTTTTCGCCCCCGCCGCCCCTACCCATTCCCGTCCCTTACTCAGGGGCTTCGCCCCCGAACCCCCCAAAAAAGATTGCGCAGTTCCCCGCGCCCCTGTTCAGGGGCGCGGGGAACTGCGCAATCTCTTAGCCCAGCCACAGCCTCTCAGCCCGTCCGGCGTTTGAGGACAAGGCCGTTCAGGCCGGAGCGGGGGCCTGGGGGCGGCAGCCCCCAGTGGCGGGCATCCTCACACGAGGTTGACCGACCGAGCCTGAGTGGCTCCGATCTCCTCCGCCAGCTCAGTCAGCACCGCCTGCGGAACCGTGTCGTCCACGGTCAGCACGGCAAGGGCCTCGCCACCAACATCGGCACGGGCGACCTGCATGCCCGCGATGTTGATGCCCGCCTCGCCGAGGATCCGGCCGAGCGTGCCGACGACACCGGGACGGTCGGTGTAGTTGAGGACGACCATGTGGTCGGCGAGCGCCAGATCCACGTCGTACTCGCCGACCGCGACGATCTTCTGGTGGTGCTTGGGCCCGGCGAGCGTGCCGGAGACCGAGACCTCCTGGCCGTCACCGAGGGTGCCGCGCACGGTCACCACGTTCCGGTGGTCCGAGGACTCCGAGCTCGTGGTCAGCCGTACCTCGACACCGCGCTCCTGCGCGAACAGCGGGGCGTTCACGTACGACACGGTCTCGTCGACGACGTCCTCGAACACGCCCTTGAGCGCGGAGAGTTCGAGCACCTTGACGTCGTGCTGGGTGATCTCGCCGTACACCTCGACGTCGAGGCGGACCGCGACCTCGCCCGCGAGGGCGGTGAAGATGCGGCCGAGCTTCTCGGCGAGCGGCAGACCCGGCTTGACGTCCTCGGCGATGACGCCGCCCTGGACGTTCACGGCGTCCGGGACCAGCTCACCGGCGAGCGCGAGGCGCACCGAGCGGGCGACGGAGATACCGGCCTTCTCCTGCGCCTCGTCCGTGGAGGCACCGAGGTGCGGGGTGCAGACGACCTCGTCGAGCTCGAAGAGCGGGGAGTCCGTGCAGGGCTCCTTCGCGTACACGTCGAGACCGGCGCCGGCGACGCGGCCCTCCTTGAGCGCGGAGTACAGCGCGGCCTCGTCGACGATCCCGCCGCGCGCGGCGTTGACGATCCGCACCGACGGCTTGACCTTGTGCAGCGCCTCGTCGCCGATGAGACCGACGGTCTCGGGCGTCTTGGGCAGGTGCACGGTGATGAAGTCGGAGACTTCCAGCAGTTCGTCGAGCGAGAGGACCTTGACGCCCATCTGCGCGGCCCGCGCGGGCTGTACGTACGGGTCGTAGGCGACGACCTTCATGCCGAAGGCCGACATGCGCTGGGCGACGAGGGCGCCGATGCGGCCCAGACCCACGACACCGAGGGTCTTCTCCGCCAACTCGACGCCGGTGTACTTGGAGCGCTTCCACTCACCGTTCTTGAGCGCGGTGTTGGCCTGCGGGATGTGACGCGCGGAGGCCAGGAGCAGACCACACGCCAGCTCGGCGGCGGTCACGATGTTCGAGGTGGGGGCGTTGACGACCATCACGCCGGCCTTGGTGGCGGCGGACACGTCGACGTTGTCCAGGCCGACGCCGGCTCGTGCGACGACCTTCAGCTTGCTCGCGGCGGCGATGGCCTCGGCATCGACCTTCGTCGCGGAACGGATCAGGATCGCGTCGACGTCGGCGATGGCGGGCAGCAGTTCGGCGCGGTCCGCGCCGTTCGCATGCCGGATCTCGAAGTCCGGGCCCAGGGCGTCAACGGTCGCGGGCGACAGCTCTTCAGCGATGAGTACGACAGGTTTCGAGCTCACGTGAGTCCTCACAGGTCCAATGCGGACGGCCGTCCCGACGGCCGCATGCGGTGGAGGGGTTGCCGCGTGGAAGACGCACGACGCTGTGGGCCCGACGCGTATTTAGTGGAGCAGTCTAGTGGCGGCGCGGTGCTGTTCTTACGCCTCCGCAGAAGGATCACCCGCACGTGGAAATCCAGCCCCTCCGGCGTTTGAGGAGCGGGGTCCGGGGCGGAGCCCCGAGGCGTTGCCCGAGGCAGGCGGTAAGACCGTGGCGCCGGGCACCCCCGACACCACGGCCGAACCGACGGAGTCACTCGTCGTCGTTGACCCACGACATCAGCTTGCGCAGCTCCTTGCCGGTGGTCTCCAGGAGAGACTCGGCGTCCTGCTGCTTGTACTCGTTGTACTTCTTCAGACCGCCGTGGTACTCGTCCATCCACTGCTGGGCGAACGTGCCGTCCTGGATCTCGCCCAGGACCTTCTTCATCTCGGCCTTGGTGGCGTCCGTGATGATGCGGGGGCCGGTGATGTAGTCGCCCCACTCGGCGGTCTCGGAGACCGACCAGCGCATCTTCTCCAGGCCGCCCTCGTACATGAGGTCCACGATCAGCTTCAGCTCGTGGAGGCACTCGAAGTACGCGATCTCCGGCTGGTAGCCGGCCTCGGTCAGCGTCTCGAAACCGGCCTTGACCAGCGCGGCCGTACCACCGCAGAGAACGGCCTGCTCACCGAACAGGTCGGTCTCGGTCTCCTCGGTGAAGGTCGTCTTGATGACGCCCGCACGCGTGCCACCGATGCCCTTGGCGTACGAGAGTGCCAGCGGGAAGCCGCTGCCGGTCGCGTCCTGCTCGACGGCCGCGATACACGGAACGCCGCGGCCCTCCTCGTACTGGCGGCGGACCAGGTGGCCCGGGCCCTTCGGGGCGACCATGCAGACGTCGATGCCGGCCGGGGGCTTGATGAAGCCGAAGCGGATGTTCAGGCCGTGGCCGAAGAACAGCGCGTCGCCGTCGTTGAGGTTGTCCTTGATGGACTCCTCGTACACCTGGGCCTGGATCGGGTCCGGGACGAGGATCATGATGACGTCGGCCTCGGCGGCGGCCTCCGCCGGGGTCACCACGCGCAGGCCCTGCTCCTCGGCCTTCGCCTTGGACTTGGAGCCCTCGTGCAGACCGACCCGGACGTCGACACCCGAGTCACGGAGCGACAGCGCGTGGGCGTGGCCCTGGCTGCCGTAGCCGATGACCGCGACCTTGCGGCCCTGGATGATGGACAGGTCGGCGTCGTCGTCGTAGAACAGCTCGGCCACTGGGTTCTCTCCTATGTGTGCTGGGTGTTGCGTCCCACCGTACGGCGGGAGGGGGAAGGGACGTTTCGGGGTCTCGGAATACGGGCGCGTACGACGTCACGTACGAGTCGTACGTGACGTCGTACAAGGCCTACGCGGAGCGGTCGAGGGCGCGCAGGGAACGGTCGGTGATCGAGCGGGCGCCGCGGCCGATGGCGATCGTGCCGGACTGGACGAGCTCCTTGATGCCGAACGGCTCCAGCATCTTGAGCATGGCCTCCAGCTTCTCGCTGCCGCCGGTGGCCTCGATGGTGACGGCCTCCGGGGAGACGTCCACGGTCTTGGCGCGGAACAGCTGGACGATCTCGACGATCTGGGAGCGCGTCTCGTTGTCGGCGCGCACCTTCACCAGAACGAGTTCGCGCTGAACCGCGGAACCCGGCTCCAGTTCGACGATCTTCAGCACGTTGACGAGCTTGTTGAGCTGCTTGGTGACCTGTTCGAGGGGGAGTTCCTCGATCACGTTCACCACGATCGTGATGCGGGAGATGTCGGGGTGCTCGGTGACGCCGACGGCGAGCGAGTCGATGTTGAACCCGCGGCGGGAGAACAGGGCCGTGATCCGGGCGAGGACACCGGGCTTGTTCTCCACCAGGACGGAGAGCGTGTGCTTGGACATGATCTGCTTCCTTTACCTACGGCTCTCAGTCGTCTTCGTTGTCGCCGAAGTCGGGGCGGACGTCCCGGGCGAACATGACCTCGTCGTTGGAGGTGCCGGCGGCGACCATCGGCCACACCATGGCGTCCTCGTGGACGATGAAGTCGATCACGACGGGACGGTCGTTGATCGAGTTCGCCTCTTCGATGCACTTGTCGAGGTCGTCCGGGGACTCGCAGCGGATCGCGTAGCAGCCCATGGCCTCCGACAGCTTGACGAAGTCGGGGACGCGGGTGCCGGCGCTCGGCTGCTTGCCGTCCGCCTCGGGGCCGGAGTGCAGCACGGTGTTGGAGTACCGCTGGTTGTAGAAGAGGGTCTGCCACTGGCGGACCATCCCGAGGGCGCCGTTGTTGATGATGGCGACCTTGATCGGAATGTTGTTCAGGGCGCAGGTGGTGAGCTCCTGATTGGTCATCTGGAAGCAGCCGTCGCCGTCGATCGCCCAGACCGTACGGTCCGGGGCGCCGGCCTTGGCACCCATCGCGGCCGGGACCGCGTAGCCCATCGTCCCCGCGCCGCCGGAGTTCAGCCAGGTCGCGGGCTTCTCGTACTGGATGTAGTGCGCGGCCCACATCTGGTGCTGGCCGACGCCCGCCGCGAAGATCGTGCCCTCGGGGGCGAGCTGTCCGACGCGCTCGATGACCTGCTGGGGCGAGAGCGAGCCGTTGTCCGGCTGGTCGTAGCCCAGGGGGTACGTCTCGCGCCAGCGGTTGAGGTCCTTCCACCAGGCGGTGTAGTCGCCCCGGTGGCCCTCGCTGTGCTCCTTCTGCACCGCCTGCACCAGGTCGGCGAGGACCTCGCGGGCGTCACCGACGATCGGCACGTCGGCGGCGCGGTTCTTGCCGATCTCGGCCGGGTCGATGTCGGCGTGGACGATCTTGGCGTACGGGGCGAAGCTGTCCAGCTTGCCGGTGACGCGGTCGTCGAAGCGGGCTCCGAGGGCGACGATCAGGTCGGCCTTCTGCAGCGCGGTGACGGCGGTGACCGCACCGTGCATGCCCGGCATTCCCACGTGCAGCTCGTGACTGTCGGGGAATGCGCCGAGCGCCATCAGTGTGGTGGTGACGGGCGCTCCGGTGAGTTCTGCGAGGACCTTCAGTTCGGCGGTGGCACCGGCCTTGAGGACGCCGCCGCCGACGTACAGGACGGGCCGCTTGGCCTGGGTGATCAGCCGGGCGGCCTCGCGGATCTGCTTGGCGTGCGGCTTGGTCACCGGGCGGTAGCCGGGCAGGTCCTGGGCGGGCGGCCACTGGAAGGTGGTGCGCGCCTGGAGGGCGTCCTTGGCGATGTCGACGAGGACGGGGCCCGGGCGGCCGGTGGAGGCGATGTGGAAGGCCTCCGCGATCGTCCGCGGGATGTCCTCCGCCTTGGTGACGAGGAAGTTGTGCTTGGTGATCGGCATGGTGATGCCGACGATGTCCGCCTCCTGGAAGGCGTCCGTGCCGATCGCCTTGGACGCGACCTGGCCGGTGATCGCCACGAGCGGCACCGAGTCCATGTGCGCGTCGGCGATCGGCGTCACCAGGTTGGTGGCGCCGGGGCCGCTGGTCGCCATGCAGACGCCGACCTTGCCGGTGGCCTGCGCGTAACCGGTGGCCGCGTGGCCCGCGCCCTGCTCGTGGCGGACGAGCACGTGGCGCACCCGCCGGGAGTCCATCAGCGGGTCGTAGGCCGGAAGGATCGCACCGCCGGGAATGCCGAATACCGTCTCGGCCCCGACCTCCTCGAGAGAACGGATGAGGGACTGCGCTCCCGTCACCTGCTCGGGGGCGGACTGCTGTCCTCCGGAACGGGGCCGCGGCTGCGGGTGGTGGGCCCCGGTGGCCTGCTCGGTCATCGGCATTCTCTTCTCGATGCTGAGGGTTTTTGCGAGGTTTGTGCGGTGTTCAGTTGCTGCTCGGCCTGCACCTGTGCAACAAAAAACCCCTCGTGCCGTGAGGCAAGCGAGGGGAGCGCGCCGGGTGCGGTCGCTGGGAGTTCCGGGTCATCGATCCGGTGCTTCCCAGCTCAGCCGACGCGCTTTCCAAGTACGAGAATTCGGGTGCGCATGGCACAGACCCTCCCCCCGGCACGCAGTGCGTGTCAAGTGGGTGGGACGGGAGTCTCATCATGTGAGCGGAGGGCCGTACCGGTTCCGTACGCGGCCGAGGACACTCCGGCCACGTACGCACTCGTACTCCCACCTGCGTAGACACCGCTGCTGCCTCCTCCCACGAAGATCGGTTCGACGGGGCCGTGGGGCACGGGGTAGGCGCCGGCCGCGAGGGCACGGCGCAGCCGGTACTCGTCCAGTGGTCCGGAGAACGCGTTGCCCTGTCCGTGAGTGCAGCCCATCGAGCGCAGGGCGATGACCTGCTCGGGCAGGTCCACTCCGGCGGCCACGGTCTGCAGGCCAAGGTCGTTCGCGATACGCAGCAGCCCGCTGGTGATCTTGTGGAGCCGGGCGGACTCGACGACGCCCTCCACCAGACCGCGGTCCAGTTTCAGTACGTCGACGGGGAGACGGCGCAGAGCGGTGATCGTGGCGTAGCCGTTGCCGAAGCCGTCCAGGGCGATCCGGACGCCCAGCCGCCTGAGCGCGTTGAGGCGGCGCTCCAGCTCGTCGAGGGAGATCTTGGGATCGGTTTCGGCCAGTTCGACGACGAGCGCGCCGGACGGCAGGCCGTGCCGGGTCAGCAGGGCCTCGACGGAGCCGAGGGGCATGGACCGGTCGAGGAGTCGGCGGGCGGTCATCCGGACGGCGACGGGCACGGCGAGCCCCGTGGCGGCACGCTCGGCGGCCTGCTCGACGGCCTCCTCCAGCATCCAGCGGCCCAGCTCGGCGGTGCGGTCGCTGTCCTCGGCGACGCGCAGGAACTCGGCGGGGGTGAACAGCACGCCCTGGGCGGAGCGCCAGCGGGCCTGGGCGGCGACCGCCGTGATCCGGCCGGTGTCCAGGGACACCACGGGCTGGTGCAGCAGCGCGAACTCGCCGTCGTGCAGAGCGGCCCGCAGCCGGGTGGCGAGCTGGGCCTTCCGTACGACGTCCTGCTGCATCTGGGGCGCGTACAGCTCGACGCGGCCCTTGCCCGCGGCCTTCGCGCGGTACATCGCGAGGTCCGCGTTGCGCAGCAGCTCGCCCGCGCCGAGGCCGGGCTCGGAGAAGGCGACACCGATGGAGGCGGCGACCCGGACATCGTTGCCGTCGATGGTGTACGGCTGCGAGAGGGTCACGCGCAGCCGGTCGGCGAGCTCGAAGATCTGGTGCTCGCGCGCGGTGCGGTCCCGGCCGCCGTCACCGACGATCAGGGCCGCGAACTCGTCGCCGCCGAGGCGGGAGGCGGTGTCGCTCTGCCGGACGGCGTCCTGGAGCCTGCGGGCGGCCTGGACGAGCAGTTCGTCGCCGGCCTGGTGCCCGATGGTGTCGTTGACGGCCTTGAAGCCGTCGAGGTCGATGAAGAGGACGGCGGTGCCGCGGTCGGAGGAACGGCGGCCGGAAAGCGCCTGTCCGACGCGCTTGGTGAACAGGGCGCGGTTGGGCAGGTCGGTGAGCGGGTCGTGCTCGGCGTTGTGCTGCAGCTGCGCCTGGAGGCGGACCCGTTCGGTCACGTCACGGCTGTTGAAGATGAGGCCGCCGTGGTGGCGGTTGACGGTCGACTCGACGTTGAGCCAGCCTCCCGTACCGCCGGACTTGAAGCGGCACTCGATGCGGGTGGTGGGTTCCTCGCCGGGGCTGGCGGCGAGGAAGCGGCGCACCTCGTGCACCACACAGCCCAGGTCCTCCGGGTGGATCAGCGAGGCGAGCTCGGAGCCGACGAGGTCCTCGGCGGGCCGTCCGTAGACCCCGGCCGCGGCCGGGCTGACGTACCGGAGGATGCCGTTCGGGGCGGCGATCATGATGACGTCGCTGGAGCCCTGCACCAGGGAGCGGAAGTGGTTCTCCTTCTGGGCCAGTTCCTGGGTGAGGGTGATGTTGTCGAGGAGCATGATGCCCTGGCGCACGACGAGGGCGAGGACGACCGTGCCGCCGGTGACGAGCACCACGCGGTCGACGCTGCGGCCGTTGAGCACGTTGTAGAGGATGCCCAGTGTGCAGACGGCGGCGGCCAGGTAGGGAGTGAGTGCCGCCAGTGAACTGCTGATGGGCCGGCTGGCCGGATACCGACTGTGACCTCCTTCCTGGAGGGGCACGTGTGCCGGTTGTCCCTGTTGGGGCCCGGGCACGTAGCCGTACACCACGCGCGTGTGCCCCTCTTCTTCCGTGTGCCCGTGTCGTTGCCCCACCCAGGGGGCGTACGCGAGCAGTAGTGATCCGGCGAACCAGCCCGCGTCGAGCAGTTGCCCGGAGCGGTAGTCGTTGTGCATCAGGGGTGAGGTGAACAGGGCGTCGCACATGACCGTCAGGGCCAGGGCGCCGATCGCGGTGTTCACCGCGGAGCGGTTCACCGCCGAGCGCCTGAAGTGCAGTGCGAGCACCATGCTCACCAGGGCGATGTCCAGCAGCGGGTACGCGAGCGACAGCGCGGTGTGCGGGACGCTCGGACCCTCCGCCTTCGCCGCCTGGGCGAGCGCGAGGCTCCAGGAGAGCGTGAGCAGCGAGCCGCCGATCAGCCAGGCGTCCAGGCCCAGACAGACCCAGCCGGCCTTGCTCACCGGCCGTTTGGCGAGGACGAGCAGTCCCACGATGGCCGGTGGCGCGAAGCACAGGAAGAACAGGTCGGCGTAGCTCGGGCTGGGCACCGGGGCCTGCAGTACGACCTCGTACCAGCCCCAGACGAGGTTGCCCGCCGCCGCCATGGCGGAGGAGAGCGCGAAGAGCAGCCATGCGGGTCGAAAGCGGCTGCGACGGGTGCGGGCGCAGAGGAAGCAGGAGACGGCCGCGGTGGCCGCCGCCGCGCTCAGCCCGAAGTCGCCCATGATCAGGGCGAGTCGTGGTGAGCCCCAGCCGAGCGCGGAACCGACGGCGTATCCCGCGCACACCAGGGCCAGCACGAGTTGCGGTACGACACTCACTGCGCCCCCGGGGACCGGACGACGGGCGAGCAGCGCCGCCGGGGAGCTCACTGTGTCTCTCCGGACCGTGCCGCCCCCGAGTCCCTCTGGTCCCGGCGTGCCGGATGTGCGTGCCTCCTGCGACTGCCGGGCCTTCGGTGGTGGTGGCCGCTGTGACCGCGTCTGTGCGTCGGTAGGCGCCAGGGTCGCCGTCGGCGGCCCCGCCGCGTCGGATCGTTGGTCCATAGACCGTGCATCGCCCGTCGCCCCCCTCGCTGTTGCTGTCTCTCGCTCCCCGGCGCCGTACGTGCGCGGCGCAGCCCCTGTCGGGACGATACACCAGTCTCGTCACTCAGGGACATAGTCTCTCTACGCTCCGTGACGACCAGCGGGAATACGGACACGTGCCGCATTCGGGGGACTGCGGAGGGTGCCCGGCGGGGTCCCCGCTCGGGCGCGGCCGAGGGTGGAGGAGGACTAGGAGCCCGTCGTAAGGACCACGTTCCGCAGCGGCTCCCGGTTCACAAAACGGTTCAACTGGTCGCCCAGGAGCCGCTTGGCGCGCGGGAAGAACGCGGAGGTCGGGCCGCCCACGTGGGGGCTGATGAGGACGCCCGGCGCATGCCACAGGGGGTGCCCCGGAGGCAGCGGTTCGGGATCGGTGACATCCAGGGCGGCCTTGATCCGGCCGCTCTCCAGCTCGGCGAGGAGCGCCTTGGTGTCGACGACTCCGCCGCGGGAGACGTTCACGAGCAGGGCGCCGTCCTTCATCCGGGCCAGGAACTCGGCCCCCGCCAGGCCTTTCGTCTGCTCGGTGAGGGGCGTGATGAGCACCACCACATCGGCCTCCGGGAGTAGTTCGGGCAAGGCGGTGATCGGATGCACGGGACCGCGCGCCGTCTCACGTGCGGAGCGCGCGACGCGCGCCACCCGCGCGAGCTCGAAGGGAACGAGCCGGTCCTCGATGGCCGAACCCACCGCTCCGTAGCCGACGATCAGTACGGACTTGTCCGCGAGCGCGGGACGGAATCCGGACCGCCACTCCTCGCTGTCCTGCCCACGGACGAAGTCGGGGATGCCTCGCAGCGAGGAGAGGATCAGGGTGAGGGTGAGTTCGGCGGTGCTCGCGTCGTGCACCCCGCGCGCGTTGCACAACTGCACGCCCCCGGGCAGCAGTTGCAGGCCCGGCTGTACGTGGTCGATACCGGCGGACAGGGTCTGTACGACCTGGACGGACGTCATTTCGGCCAGGGGGCGCACCGAGATGTCGCTGCCCTTCATGTAGGGCACGACATAGAAGGAGCAGTCCGCGGGATCGGCGGGAAAGTCCTGCTCACCGTTCCAGAAGCGGTAGTTGGGGCCGTCGGGGAGGCCGTCGAGGTCGTCTGCGTGAAACGGAAGCCACACTTCGTACGTCATGGTCAGGAGGCTATGCGAAGCACCTGGGCACGCAGAGGTTAGTTTGGGGTGCCAGGAAAGGGAGGGCACGGCCAGGTGGAGCGCAGGACGATCGGGGCGGCGGCGCTGGAGGTGGGGGCTGTCGGCCTCGGGTGCATGCCGATGAGCTGGGCGTACTCGGGTTCGCGGCAGCGGGGCGACGAGTCGCTGCGGACCGTGCACACGGCCCTCGACCGGGGCGCGACGCTCCTGGACACCGCCGACATGTACGGGCCGTTCACCAACGAGCTGCTGGTGGGGCGGGCACTGAAGGAGCGGCGCTCCGAGGCGTTCGTGTCGACCAAGGTCGGCCTCCTGGTGGGCGAACAGCACATCGTGGCCAACGGGCGCCCCGGCTATGTGAAGCGGGCATGCGACGCCTCGCTGCGCCGCCTCCAGACCGATGTCATCGACCTGTACCAACTGCACCGCGCGGACCCGGAGATACCGGTCGAGGAGACATGGGGCGCGATGGCGGACCTCGTCTCGGCCGGCAAGGTGCGGGCGCTCGGGCTGTGCGCGGTGGGTGCGCGTTCCCACCGCCGTTCGGGAGCCCGGCTGCACGACGGAACGATCCGCCAGCTGGAGCGGGTGCAGCAGGTCTTCCCGGTGAGCACGGTGGAGGCCGAGCTGTCGGTGTGGTCGCCGGAGGCGCTGGAGGGTCTGCTGCCGTGGTGCGAGGCGCGCGGCGTCGGCTTCCTGGCGGCGATGCCGCTCGGCAACGGCTTCCTGACCGGGACGCTCACCCCGGGCGAGGGCTTCGAACCCGACGACGTACGGGCCCGGCACCCCCGCTTCACCGCCGAGATGATGGCCGCGAACCAGCCGATAGTCGCCGGTCTGCGGCGCATAGCGGCCCGGCACTCGGCGCAGGGAACGGACGTCACTCCCGCGCAGGTGGCGCTCGCGTGGGTGCTGGCGCGGGGGCGGCACGTGGTACCGGTGCCGGGGACCAAGCGGGAGTGCTGGGCCGCGGAGAACGCGGGGGCGGCCGGACTGCGTCTGACGACGGAGGATCTCGCGGAGGTGGCGGGACTGCCTTCGGCACGGGGATCCTGGGACTGAGCCTTACGGTTCAGGGCCCGGCAGTTTCGGGGTTCGTCGCTTCGAGGTTCGGTGATCGGGAACCCATGAGGCGCGAGCGGTGTATGAAAAGTAGAACCTGCCGCGTCGAAGGGATCCAGATCGTGCAACGTCGAGCTGTGACGGCCATGTTGGCCGCGGCCACGCTCCTGGTGACGGCCGGGTGCTCCTCGGGGGACGGGGAGGAGTCGGGCGGCGGCGGAAGCACGTCTCCGGGCAGTTCGGAGCCCGGCGCCTCGGCCCCGGCCTCCGGGCAGCCGGCCGAGGAGACCCCGCCCGCCAAGGGCTCCGTGAAGGTCGTGCGGACCGTCACCGAGGGTCTGAAGAGCCCCTGGGGCCTGGCGCCACTGCCCGAGGGCGGCCTCCTGGTGTCCTCGCGGGACGAGGGGACGATCACCCGGGTCGACGAGAAGACCGGCAAGAAGACCGAGCTGGGCTCCGTGCCCGGAGTCGCCCCCGCCGGTGAGGGCGGCCTGATGGGCCTGGCCCTCTCGCCTTCGTACGCATCGGACCACATGGTCTACGCGTACTTCACCTCGGACTCCGACAACCGCATCGTGCGCATGCTGTACGACGCCAAGAAGCCGGCCGGTGACCAACTGGGCGCACCCGACACGGTGTTCAGGGGCATCCCCAAGGGCACCAACCACAACGGCGGCCGGATCGCCTTCGGCCCGGACAAGATGCTGTACGTGGGCACGGGCGAGACCTACGTCACCGAGCTGGCCCAGGACAAGAAGTCCACCGGCGGCAAGATCCTCCGGCTGACCCCGGAGGGCGAGCCGGCCCCGGGCAACCCCTTCAACTCGCCGGTCTACTCGTACGGCCACCGCAATGTGCAGGGCCTCGCCTGGGACTCCAAGCAGCGGCTGTTCGCCTCCGAGTTCGGCCAGGACACCTGGGACGAGCTGAACCACATCAAGCCGGGAGACAACTACGGCTGGCCGGAGGCGGAGGGCCAGTCCGACGACTCCAAGTACCACAACCCCATCGACCAGTGGAGCACCGACGAGGCCTCCCCCAGCGGCATCGCCTACGCGGAGGGCTCGATCTGGATGGCGGGGCTGCGCGGCAAGCGACTGTGGCGCATCCCGCTCAACGGCACGGAGGAGTCGGCGGACCCTCAGGCCTTCCTGGAGGGCGACTACGGTCGCCTGCGCACGGTCGTCTCGGCGGGCGGTAACAAGCTGTGGCTGATGACGAGCGAGACGGACGGCCGGGGGACCCCGGAGTCGGGAGACGACAAGATTCTGGAACTGGAGGTCACGTAGGACGCCCGAAGCGGGGGGCAGCTATTCGGGAGCTTCCTCGGGGGCGGGGGCCAAAACTGTGGCCGAGGGCTGGTTCGGAACTGGGGCTGGCGCTTATACACATCT